>JAJZRK010000034.1 GCA_021802745.1 bacterium | reverse complement strand
ACCCGCGTCGGGGGCGCCGCTGGCGCGCCGCACTGGAGAAGCGCGCACCGTGACTTCGTCATCACTCCCGCAGCCGGACGTCTTCACGCCCCGGCATCTTGGCCCGTCGGATGCCGACGTTGACGCCATGCTGAAGGTCCTCGGATATCCGTCGCTCGACGCCCTGATTGACGCGACCGTTCCCGCGAACATTCGATTCAACCGTCCGCTGAACCTGCCGGCCGCCCTCTCGGAGCAGGAAGCGCTCGCCGAGTTCAAGGCGATGGTGGCCCCGAACCAGGTCTGGCGCACCTTCATCGGCCAGGGCTATTACGGCACGCACGTGCCAGCCGTCATCCAGCGGAACATCCTCGAGAACCCGGGCTGGTACACCGCATACACGCCGTACCAGGCGGAGATCGCGCAGGGGCGCCTCGAGGCGCTGCTCAACTTCCAGACCACGGTCATTGACCTGACCGGGCTGCCGCTGGCGAGCGCGTCGCTCCTCGACGAAGGCACCGCGGCCGCCGAGGCGATGCAGATGCTGCACGCGGCCAAGAGCGGCCGCGACGTCTTTCTCGTGGCGGACGATTGCCATCCGCAGACGATTGACGTCGTCAAGGCGCGCGGCGCGGCGCGGGGGATCACGGTCACCGTGCAGCCAGCCGCGAAGTTCACGCTCGACGCCAGCGTGTGCGGCGTGCTGATCCAGTATCCCAACACCTTTGGTGCCGTCGAGGACTATCGCGCGCTCTGCGACCGCGCGCACGCGGCCGGCGCCCTCGTGGTGGCCGCCACCGACCTGCTGGCGCTTACGCTCCTCGCTCCGCCGGGGGAATGGGGCGCTGACGTCGCCGTCGGCAACTCGCAGCGCTTCGGCGTTCCCTATGGCTACGGCGGTCCGCACGCGGCGTTCCTGTCCACGAAGGACGAACTCAAGCGCCTGATGCCCGGGCGCATCATCGGCGTCTCGCGCGACAACAACGGCCGAGCGGCGATGCGCATGGCGCTCGGCACGCGCGAGCAGCACATCCGCCGCGAAAAGGCGACGAGCAACATCTGCACGGCGCAGGTGCTGCTGGCCGTGATGGCCGGCATGTATGCCGTCTTCCACGGCCCCGACGGGCTGGTGCGCATCGCGAAGCGGGTGCACCACCTGGCCGAGACGTTCGCCGCGGGCGCGCGTTCCCTTGGGCACGCGGTGCTGCACGACGTCTTCTTCGACACGGTGCGCGTCTCGCCCAAGGGCGGCGCGACGGCGGTGAAGAAGGCGGCCGAGGCGAAGCGGATCAACCTGCGCTACTTCGCCGACGGCACGATTGGCGTGTCCATGGGCGAGACGACCACCGCGGCCGACCTCGGCGACCTGCTGGCCATCTTCGGTGGGGACGCCAACGCGGTGGATGCCACCGCCAAGAGCGTGGATCCCCGCTTTGACGAGCGCTTCCGGCGCACCAGCGCCTTCCTGACGCACCCGATCTTCAACACCCTCCGCTCGGAGACGGCTTTCCAGCGGTACGTGCGGTCGCTCGAGGCCAAGGACCTGTCGCTCGTGCACTCGATGATCTCACTCGGCTCGTGCACGATGAAGCTGAACGCCGCGGCCGAGATGTTCCCCGTGACGTGGCCCGAGATCGGCAACATCCACCCCTTTGCACCGGCGGAACAGACGGCAGGGTACCGGGCACTTTTCGACCGGATCGAAGGGGCGCTGGCCGAGATCACCGGCTTCCATGCCGTGTCGCTGCAGCCGAACGCCGGCTCGCAGGGCGAGTACACCGGCCTGCTCGTGATTCGCGCCTACCACAAGTCGCGCGGCGAGGGGCATCGCAACGTCTGCCTCATCCCGCAGTCCGCGCACGGCACCAACCCGGCGAGCGCGGTGATGGCCGGCATGAAGGTCGTGGTGGTGAAGACCGACGCGAACGGCAACATTGACGTGGCCGACCTGAAGGCGAAGGCCGAGGAGCATTCGGCCAACCTCGCGGCGCTGATGGTGACGTATCCGTCCACGCACGGCGTCTTCGAGGAGGCGATCACCGAGATCACGAAGATCGTGCACCAGCACGGCGGGCAGGTGTACCTCGACGGCGCGAACATGAACGCCATGGTCGGCCTCTGCCGGCCGGGCGACATCGGCGGCGACGTCTGCCACCTGAACCTGCACAAGACGTTCGCCATTCCGCACGGCGGCGGCGGTCCGGGAGTGGGGCCGATCGGCGTGGCCAAGCATCTCGCGCCGTTCCTGCCCGGCCACGTCGTGGTGCAGACGGGCGGCGCGCAGGCGATCGGCGCCATCGCGTCGGCGCCGTGGGGGAGCGCCAGCGTGCTGCCGATCTCGATGATGTACATCATGCTGCTCGGCGGCGAAGGGCTCACGATGAGCACCAAGATCGCGATCCTCAACGCCAACTACGTGGCCAAGCGGCTCGACGCCGAGTATCCCGTGCTGTACAAGGGCAAGAACGGGACGATCGCGCACGAGTGCATCGTGGACCCGCGCGCGCTCAAGCTCTCGGCGGGCGTGGACGCCGGCGACATCGGCAAGCGCCTGATGGATTACGGCTTTCATGCGCCGACCATCTCGTTCCCCGTGCATGACACCATGATGATCGAGCCGACCGAGAGCGAACCGAAGGCCGAGCTGGACCGGTTCGTGGACGCCCTGCTCGCCATCCGCGCCGAGATCGCGCTGGTGGAATCGGGCGCGCTGCCGCGCAACGACAACCCGCTGGTGAACGCACCGCACACGATGGAGCAGTGCACGGCCGACGCGTGGACGCATGCGTATTCGCGCGAAACGGCGGCCTTCCCGCTCCCGTGGGTGCGCGCGCACAAGTTCTGGCCCGCGGTGGGGCGAGTGGACAACGCATACGGCGATCGGAACTTGGTGTGCGCCTGTCCCCCCATGGAAGCCTATACGGCGTAGAGAGACAACAGAGAGACAACAGAGAAACAACAGAGAGACAACAGACAGAGAAACAACAGAGGTCCGGGGCGATGGCTCCGGACCTCTGTTGTATTTCTGTTGTCTCTCTGTTGTTTCTCTGTTGCTTCTCTGCGGCCTAGTGGCCGCTGCCGCCGCCCGCCGCCAGGTGCTTCTCGTACGCGAGCGCATCCATCAGGCCCGCGACGTCGGCCGCGCTGACCTTCATTTTGATCATCCAGCCGTCGCCGTACGGGTCGCTGTTGACCAGCGAGGGCTCGCCCTCGAGGCGCGCATTCACTTCCAGCACTTCGCCCGCGACGGGGGTGTAGATGTCGGAGACCGCCTTGACGGCCTCGATGGTTCCGAACGACTCGTGCTTGCCGAACTTGGCGCCGACCTTCGGCATATCGAGGTACACCACATCACCCAGCTCTCCCTGGGCGTAATCGGTGATGCCCACGATCACGACGGACGGATCGCTGGTGGGCTTCAGGTATTCGTGATCGTTGGTATAGCGAAGATCGGCAGGAATCGAGGACACGGACCGCTCCAGGTGTGTCTGAGGTGTGCACGAATTCTACCGTTCGCCCTCGGTGGCATCAAGCCGACGCGGCGCGCAATTGCAGTTCGTCGAAGACCGCGCGGGCGCGCCGTTCGAGCTCGTCCGGGGTGCCGTCGTTCTCGATGACCCAGTCGGCCAGCGGGCGCTTGCGCTCGCTCGGCCACTGCGCGTCCATCATCGCCTCGGTGTCGGCGGGGCTCAGCTGGCGATCCCGCGCCAGGCGGGCACGCCGCACGTCGCGGGGGGCGTCCACCAGCACCACGCCGTCCACGGTCATTTCGAGCCCCGCCTCGAAGAGCAGGGGGATGTCGCAGATGACGAGCCGGTCGCCGCGGCGGGCCGCCGCCGCGAGCGCCTCGACACGGAGCAGGCCCACCTCGGGATGGACGATCGCGTCGAGGGCGGCGCGCTCGGCAGGGTCGGCAAAGACCACGCGGCGCAGGGCGGCCCGGTCCAGCGAGCCGTCGGCCTGGAGAATGGCCGGGCCCCACCGGGCGGCGATGGCGCGCAGGGCCGGCGTGCCGGGGGCGACCGCCTCGCGCGCCAGTTGGTCGGCGTCCACGAGCGTGGCCCCCCACTGCGCGAAGAGGCGCCCGACGCACGACTTGCCGGCGGCGATGTTCCCGGTCAATCCGATCACGAGCATGCGGAACAATGGCGTCCGCCATGCGCGCCGTGCAACTTCCATCCCGTGCCTCGCCGCGGATACACGATCATTGAACTGATGCTGGTGCTCGCCCTGATCGCCATCATGGCGGCCATGGCGGTCCCCAAGATCTCCTTTCTGCGCCTCCGCCAGGACGCGAACGGCCGCCTGGTGCAGAAAACGCTCATCAGCGCGCAGCAAACGGCGATGAAGTACAACACGAACGTCCTCGTCGTCCTCGACTACGCCGCGTCGCGCATGCGCGTGGTGCAGGATACCGACGCCAACGGCGCGGCCGACGCGGCGGAGCAGTGGACGTCGTGGAGGCTCAATGAAGGGGCGTCGTTCGCGATTCCCTCCGTCACGGTGGACGGGGCCACGGCGTACTACGCGACCGGCCCCGGCGTTTCCTCCACGGGGACGGGGCCCGTCATCACCTTCTATCCCAACGGGTCGGCGAGCGGCGACGCCTTCCTGTACATCGGCGTCCCGACCGGGCGCAGCGACGCGCTGCGCGCCATCGAGTTCACCGGCGCCACCGGACGAACGCGACTCTGGCGCTACCTGTCGGGCAGCTGGAAGCACGACTCCCTGTAGCCTGAAATGCCGACGGGGACGGCCTCTCGGCCGTCCCCGTTTCAAACGCCCGACTGTTGCCTAGGCGATGACGCCCGGCACGAGCGGGGCGAACTTCGCCGTGAAATGCCGGAGTGCCGCCGGCTGCTCGACGATCCGGACGCCGCGGATGCGCGGCGCGATCGTGTTCACGTGCGCCAGCACCTCGCAGACGTAGTCCATGTGGCTCTGCGTGTAGACGCGGCGCGGGAAGGCGAGGCGCACGAGTTCGAGGTCGGCCGGCTTCTCGCTCCCGTCCGGCTGCTGCCCGAACATCACCGATCCGATCTCCGCCGCGCGAATGCCGCCCTCGAGGTACAGCACGAGCGAGAGCGCCCAGCCCGGGTACTCCGAGGCGGGGATGTGCGACAGCCAGCGCTTGGCGTCGAGGTAGAGCGCGTGGCCGCCCGCCGGACGGACCGTCGGGATGCCGGCCGCCGCCATCTTCTCCGCCATGTACTCCACCATTCGGATCCGATACCGCAGGTAGTCCGGATCGAGCGACTCGTACAGGACCAAGGCGATCGCCTCGAGGTCGTACCCGGCGAGGCCCCCGTACGTAGGGAAGCCCTCGGTCAGGATGAGGGTGTTGCGGCAACGTTCGGCGAGCGCATCGTCGTTCATCGCCAGGAAGCCGCCGATGTTGGCCATACCGTCCTTCTTGGCGCTCATCGTGCATCCGTCGGCCAGTGCGAACATCTTGCGCGCGATTGCAATCGGCGACGTGTCGCCGTAGCCCTCCTCGCGGGTGTGGATGAACCAGGCGTTCTCCGCAAAGCGGCAGGCGTCGATGAAGAACGGCACCTCATGCTGATGGGCGATGGCCGCGGCGCCGCGGAGGTTTGCCATGCTCACGGGCTGGCCGCCGCCCGAGTTGTTGGTCACGGTCATCATGACCAGGGGGACGCGCCCGGGGTTCGCCGCGAGCACCTGCTCGAGCGCCGCGAGGTCCATGTTTCCCTTGAAGGGGTGCAGCGTCTGCGGGTCGTGCCCTTCGGCGATGGGGAGATCGAGCGCCTTGGCGCCCCGGTGCTCGACGTTGGCGCGCGTCGTGTCGAAGTGACGATTGTTGGGCACGATGTCGCCTGGCCTGAGCATCGCCCCGGTGAGGATATGCTCGGCGGCGCGCCCCTGGTGCGTGGGGATGACGTGCCGGAAGCCCGTGATGTCGTGCACCGCGCGCTCGAACGCGTAGAACGAGCGGGCCCCGGCGTACGTCTCGTCGCCGCGCATCATCCCCGCCCACTGGTATACGGACATTGCCCCCGTGCCCGAGTCGGTCAGGAGGTCGATGAGCACGTCCTCGCCGTGCAGCAGAAAGACGTTGTAGTGGGCGGCCTCGAGGGCGGCGGCGCGCTCGGCTTCGGTGGTCTGGCGGATCGGCTCGACCGTCTTGATGCGGAACGGCTCGATGATGGTCTTGTACTTCACGGGGTGCTCGGTTCCTCGAGGCCTTCCGCGAGGGCAGGCCGGCCGATGGCGCGCAGGAACTGCGCGGTGACGTAGCGGGCGCCGCCATGCTCCCGGATCTCGAGCGGCGTGGCGCCCACATAGCGCTGGCACATGTTGCGGAACGCCGAGCCCGAGGGAAAGTCGAGCGCGCGGGCAATGCCGTCCGCACTGCGCTTGGGGTCGTCGAGCATCTGTCCGGCGACGATGAGCCGGCCCCAGCCGATGAGCTTCTGCGGGGCGGGGAGGCGCTCCCGACGCAGCGTGTCGAGCAGGGTCGCCTTGTTGATCGAGAGCGTCTCGGAGAGCCGGTGCGACGTCAGCCGCATGTGGGCGCGCGTGACGACGATCAGGATGGCATCGCGGGCCACGGTGTCCATGGCGGCCAGGCGGTGCCGCAGCAGGGCGGCGACGCCGCGTGCCTCGGCCTGCTCCACGACCGTCCGCACCGCCTGGGGCGAGTCGTCGAGGTCCACGAGGAGCAGGCCGTCGAGTCCGGCGCGCCCGGCGTCGAAGAGATCGCGGGACCGCTGCGGCGTGGCAGTGACGTACGCGATCAGGGTCAGCCGCGGAAAGCGCGTGCGCAGCTGACGGATTTGCTCGAAACTGGCCGCGCCGTCGGCGAACAGGTCCACCACGGCCAGGTGCACCGGCTCGGTGGCGCACGCCGTGAGCAGTTCATCCCAGCTGCGGCAGGGTGTGAGCGTATGCTGTCCGCGGACGGCGCCGTGGACCCGCTGCAGGCAGCGGTCGAGAGGGAGCAGCGTGGCGATGACGCCCATGGGGGTCTGGGTGGAGGCCGTCGTCGTGGCGGCATGGAGAAGTTACCACCAGCGTGACCCCATGGGCAAAAGGGCTGGCGTCGGCCCCGGCGCAGTGGCCACATTCCTAACGGATGCTGACAGGGACCTCCGTGCGCGCTTGGAAGCGCCGTTCTGGCATGACGCTGATCGAGGTCATCATGGCCGTGATGATCCTCAGCGGCGTGCTTGTCGGGCTGTCGAACTTCACGCGCCGGTTCCAGCACCTCACGAACAACCACGACGCCCTGACCGTCGCCAGCGAACTGGCCGCCGCACGGCTCGAGGCGGTGGAACTGCACCGGCCATACTCGACGCTGGTTGCCACCTTCAATGGCACCACAGAAACCAGCGCGAGCTCGTCGGCGAATCCGTCGATGAGCGCCTATCCCGGCTACACCAGGACGACCTCCGCCGTGGCCGTCGATTCGGCGTACCGGGCGCGCTACGTGACCGTCACGGTGACCGTAACGCACGCCGCCACGCAGACCACGGTCAACAAGTCGCTCGTCGTCGCGGCCTTCTGATGCGCCTCTCCGGACGCCGCCGCGGCTTCAGCATGGTCGAGATGATCTTCGCGGTCTCGATTACCGTGCTGGTCTTCGCGATCGCCGTGCCGTTCTTCCGCGCGCAGACCCGGGCGATGGACGCCGGGGCGGGGCGCATGGATGCCTTCCAGAGCGCGCGCTACGCGGTGGCGCGCATCGAGGCCGACCTGCGCCTCGCCGGCGGCGACATCGGCCAGCCGGTCATCGTGCAGGCGGCCCCGCTCGCCATTGCCTTCAACGCCAACCGCGTGGGGCGCACGACCACGACCGACCCGAATGCGTCGTACTGGGATTCCTCCTACGACACGCTCTGGACCCAGAGCTGGATGGTCTCACGCGCCGGGCCGCTGCGCACGGCAAGCAAGACGTACCCGACCGCGGCGTACACCGACCCGAGCGGGAGCACGGGGAAGGCGGAGACCATCCAGTACTACCTGCTCCCGGACACCGCGGGCGGGAACACCAACCTGTATGTGCTGTACCGACGCGTGAATGATCGCGACAGCACGCTGGTCACGCGCAACCTGTACCTGGCAAGCGACTCGAACTTCTTCTTCCGCTACTACAGCGTGAATGCGAGCGGGACGACGTCCGCGATCGCCAATGCGTCGCTGCCGATCTACTGGGACGACTCCCTTTCGCGCGCGGACTCCGTTACCGCGGTGCAGCTGCGGGTCACCGGGCGATTCTGGGACTCGAGGAATCGGGTGAATATCTACCGCAACCTGTACGCCACCGTGAAGTTGCGGAACGCGCTCCAACTGTTCAGCGCCCGCTGCGGGGCCGTGCCGGCGACGCCTGACTCGCTGGGGGTGACGGTGGAAAACGCGCCGGCGGGACAGAAGCTGGATGTGCGCCTTGGCTGGTCCGGTGTGGCGGGGGACTCCACCGCGCCGCGCGACGTGCGCCAGTATGTGCTGTACCGTCGCCTGAGCGGGGCGACGACCTGGACCCCAATCGGAAGCCGGCCAGCGGTGCGCGGATCCGCGTACCGGTTCCAGGACTTCGACGTACCAGTGGTGGCCGGGACGTATGAGTACGGCGTGGCCGCGCGCGACTGCTCGGGTCTCTCCGCGCTCCGCACGGGGACTTCGACGGTGACCTTCCCATGATGGCGCGCGTGCGCCGAGGATCGGCACTAATCCTCGTGTTGATCATGACGCTGTCGCTCGCCGCGCTGGCAGCGTCCGCCATCTACATGACGGGCAGTTCGGGGATGCTGAGCCGGTACCAAGACAAGCAGCGCGACCTGGAGTATGCGGTCGAATCGGCGCTTGAGCTTGGGCGCTCGCGCTTGCAGCGCGACACAACCCTTGCGCTGTATGACACCGGCTACCGGCAGCTGCTCACCAACCAGGCCGTCACAACGTCAACCGGCGCGCCGGTAACGGGGCTGACGGTCAACCTGTATGCCGCGTACACGGGCGATACGTCAGGATCGTATGTTCCCTATATCACCGTGCTCGCGACGGTCAGCGATGCCCAGGGCCTCCGGCTGGCGCGGCGCCAGGACTTTCTTGCCCAGTCGTTCGCCCGGTACGGCCTATTCGCCAACGACTTTCCAGCGGGAGCGTCCATAGGCGCCGGCGAGAACATCTCGGGTCGGGTGCACGCGAATAACCGGTTCACGGCGGCAAGCTCCGGGTCACCGAGCCCTGCTTTCAGCGACACGGTAAGCGCGGCGGGTACCATCAGTGGCTCCGCGCAATGGGCAGACACCGTCTCCGCCACCGGTGGCGCGACGGTCATTCCTTTTCCGACGACAAGCACCCCGCTCTCGCCGTCGGCGACCGGCCTGGCGTCGCGCTATCAGGCACTGTCGAATGCGGGCAACGTGTCCGTGACTCCGGTGAGCGGGACGTACACCGGAGGCAATTCATACACTGTTGCCGACCTGTCGGGGTACGACTGCGGCTTCACCTGCAACGCGACCTTCGGCAGCCGGCTGGAGTTCATCTCGTACGACGTGAACAACAGTGGCACGATCGACTCCACTGAGGGCTTCTTTCGCGTCTTCAATCTCGTGAGCGACCGCTACGGCTATCGCGCCGATACCATCCGTCTCGCGACCAACTTCCCCGGCGCCGTCACCACCCAAGTGCCGCTCCCCACGCAGATATTGGTGCACCAGTGCGGCGCCTTCTACACCATCGGCGGGCGGCGCGAGTTCTTCCCAATTGCCATGCACTCGGTGGGTTGGGTGCAGGCGCGCATCCAGACGAGCACTTTCCCCACGGTTTCGGCGGCGCAGGCGACCGCCATGGGGGACGGCTCACGCACTGCGTACCGCATCATCATGCAGCAGCCGACGTCCCGCTGTTTTCCATTTGGCAGCCCGTATCTCATGAACGTGGAACGCTACACGACTGGCACCGCGTGCACCCAGGCGTTCTCCTTCCCGTGGGGGACCACCTCGGCGTACACCTGGGGCTCTTCGCCGGCCTGTGGCGCGTCCCAGCGGTACGGCGGCCAGGACACCACCTTCACGGCACGCGTCTATGATTGTGTCGTTGATCAGGCCGGCGCGGTGGGGGAGTGCAAGCCCGACGTCACCTACAATTACTTCGAAGATGCATTGGAGCTTGGCCGGTGGCAGGCCTACGGAGGGACCAGCAACCTCCCGGCCAACCTCGCGCCGACGCGGCAGACGGTGGAGCGCTCCTACCTGTTTCCCATCAACACGACATACAACCCGCGGTTCCGCGGAGTAATCTACTCCAGCGGACGCCTCTTCCTCTCGGGGACGGTGCGCGGGCGCGCGACGTTGTATGTCAACGGCCCGGTGTCGCTGATTGACGATGTCGGGTATGACCAGCCACCGGCCGACACCGCGAATCTCTGTCGCAACCTCTTCGGCCTCATCTCCCGGGATTCGATCATGGTGTCCGACAACGCCATCAACCGGCCGCGCATCTATGCGACGACTGGCGCTCCCGGCGACACCTCGATGCAGGGCGGCAATCGCGACTTCATCTTCCAGGGCATCGCGATGGCGCTTGGCGGCTCCGTGAGTGCCTTCAATTCAGGCTCGAATACGCCGCGCACGACGCCAACCTTCACGTGCCCGGAGGGGAGCAGTTTCACGGCCGCAGGTGGCTGCATGCAGGTGGTCGGCGGCGCGATCATGCGGACGTACGCCGCGCCCTACAGCGCCTCCACAAGTGGATCGGGCTTGCGACCACTGCGTGAACTTGACCCGTGCCAGCTGACGAACCGGCGTCCGCCGTATTTCCCGCTGGCGAGGACCCGCGTGCGCCCGCTCAAGTCGTTCGACGTCGATCCGCGCCAGCTGAAGAGCGCGACGCTCATCCGGGCGTACTTTACGCGGTTGCGAGGGAGCAGAGCGGCGCCGTAGGGTCAGATGGGAGATGGAAGATGAGAGATGAGAGATGGGAGATGGAAGATGAGAGATGAGAGATGAGAGATGGGAAATGCCTTTCGAGCGACCTTCAGCCGACGCCCTCCTATCTCTCTTCTCCCATCTCTCATCTCCCATCTCCCATCTCCCATCTCCCATCTCTCATCTCTCATCTCTCATCTCCCATCTCTAGAGCAATCTCGGCTGATCCCCCCGCAGCACCTGATGGCACTGCCGGCATCGCGCTTCGTAGCTCTCAGTGCCGCCCACCATGATCAGCGGCGAGTCCCAATGCGCCGGCTTGCCGTCCACGAGGCGCTGGTTGCGCGTGGCCGGCGCGCCGCAGAGCACGCAGATGGCGTGCAGCTTGTCCACGACCTCTGCCTGGCACATCAGCTTGGGCATGGGGCCGAAGGGCTCACCGCGAAAATCGGTGTCAATGCCGGCGAGAATCACGCGCCGGCCGCGGTCGGCCAGGTCGCTGGCCAGGCCCACGATGCCGTCGTCGAGGAACTGCACCTCGTCAATGGCAATTACCTGCGCGTCCGGCTCAATGCGCGTCGCCACCTGTGCCGCGGAATCCACCGGCACCGCCTCCACCGTACGGCCGTCGTGCGAGCCGACCGCGAAGACGCCGGTGTAGCGATTGTCGAGGTGCGACTTGAAGACCTGGACGCGCTTCTTCGCGATCATCGCCCGCCGCACCCGGCGAATGAGCTCCTCGCTCTTGCCGCTGAACATTGAGCCGGCGATCACTTCCACCCATCCGCCGCTCAACTGGAAATGCTGGGTCACTGATCACCCCGTGGCCGGCGCGGACCTCCGCTCCGCGGCTTGTCGCTGGCGCCGGCCCGCTTGCCGGCGAATCCGCCGCGCGGCTTGTCGCCGAACGACCCGCGCGTCTTGTCGCCATAGGCGCCGCGGGGCTTATTGCCGAACGACCCACGCGGCTTGTCGCCGAACGACCCGCGCGTCTTGTCACCATAGGCGCCGCGGGGCTTATCGCCGAACGACCCGCGTGCCTTGTCGCTGACGCTGCGGCGCGGCGCTCGCTCGCTGTCGGTGCCGGGACCGCGGCGCGGCGGCTTGTCATCACGGTCGCGGCGGATCGTGCGATCCACGAAGCGCGGCTTGGCGCGCTCCATCGGGTCGCGCAGGGGGAACTCCTCGCGCGGGCGGCTGCTGCGCTCGGGGCGCTCGGAGCGTTCGAACCGGGTGGAACGTTCGGGGCGATCGGCGCGCGGCGCCGGGCGCGGCGCGCGATCGGAAATCGAGACGGAAGCCGGCGTCGCCGCGAGTGCCTCGACGGGGGCGGCCGCCGCGCTGCGTGCCGTGTCGAGCAGGCGCAGCGCCGCGCCGGCCAGTTCCACGCCATCATACTCGGCGAGGAGCGGCTCCAGCGAGACGATCTCGTGCGCCGGGTACGAGCCGACGAGCACCGCGCGGAGTTCCTTGCGCAGGCGTTCCTCCTGTGCCCGCGCCGCACTCGTGGCACGCCGGGTCATGAACGGCGTGACGCTGCCGGAGCCGGCGAGCCGCCGGAGGGCGCCGAGCTGGCGCGGGGCAATGAGCGCCACCGCGCGCCCGGGCTGCGCCGCCATGGCGGCCTCGAACGCCGCGGGCGCCGGGAGTCCGGCGAAGATCACGAGGGCGACATTCTGGGGCGCCGCGCCGTCGCTGACCTGCACCATGCCGTTGTCCGCGGGGTAGCCGTACGCGGCGAGCGCGGCATGCACGGCCGCGGCGTTGGCTGAGACCACCGTCGCCGACGGCGGATCGAGATCGTCAAGAATGGCCGGGACGGCGTCCGCCGCCTCCAGGCTGCGCACGCAGACGTACTGCACGGGCGCGGGCGTCGTCTCGGCGGCGGCGTCGTCGGCGAGCCGGTGGGCCTTGTGGAAGTAGCGCTCGAGCAGGATTTCCACCATCGGCGTCGCCTCGGAGGCCACGAGCACGCGGCGCGCGTCCTTGGGCACCGACGACATGACGGTGGCGAGCTGGTCGGCGTCGAACTCCTCGGCGCAGACGAGCGCGACCACCTGCACGCCATCCAGCGGCAGGGCCGAGGCGGCGAGCATGCGCTCGGCGTCGGCGGGCGTCGTGATGACGATCGGGGCGCCGTACGTCTTGAGCACGCGGGCGGCGCGCGAGGCGTCGGTGACGGGCAGGATGCGGGCGATCGCGGGGCGCGCCGTGCGCAGCGCGGCAGCGAGCTCGACGGCCGCGCCGGAATCGGGCACGCAGAGGAGCGCGACCGGTCCGGAGCCCGGGTCGCCGCCGTCGCGGTCAATCACCGGCGCGAGCCGGTCGGCGATGCGTCCCCAGTGCGGGGCGAGAAAATGGGCGACGGACGTGTTGCGGCCGACGGTGCCGGCGGTGGGTGAAGCGCTCACTGCGACCTCGATTGTCAATGGCGTCAGCGTCGGCGTGACGCTAATTTTTTCGTGCGCCTTCAATCTACTGCAATTCTCCCCGGCCCTCCAAACGGGAGCCCGGCTTGTCCATGTCGCATTCATTCGTTCCGTCGCCGAACATCGCCTCGATCAAGGAGTCGGCCACCATTGCCGTCTCCCAGCGGGCCAGGGCGCTGCGAGCCGCCGGCCGGTCAATTATTGACCTCGGGGCGGGGGAGCCGGACTTCGACACGCCGGCCTTCATTCTCGAGGCCACCAAGGCGGCGCTCGACGCCGGCGCCACGCGGTACACGGCCGTGGACGGCATCGCGCCGCTGCGCGAGGCCATCGCCGCCGAGGCCACCAAGCGCCGCGCCGGTCGTGACGCGCCAGTGAACGCGGGCGAGGTGGTCGTCTCCACCGGGTCCAAGCAGTCGCTCCAGAACGCGACCTTCGCGCTCTTCGGCCCCGGCGATGAGGTGCTGCTCCCCATTCCCAGCTGGGTGAGCTACGCCGAGATGGTCGGGCTGGCGCGCGCGACCGTGGTCGAGGTGCCCGGGGACCCGGCGCGCGGCCTCAAGATCACCGCGGCGCTGCTCGAACGGCATGCCACCCCGCGCACGCGCGGGCTCATGCTCAACTCGCCGTCCAACCCCACGGGTTCGGTGTACGACGCGGATGAACTGCGTGCGATCGCCGACCTCGCCGCGTCGCGCGGCTGGTGGGTGATCAGCGACGAGATCTACGGCCGCATCACCTATCGCCTCCCCGAAGCGCCGTCCATGCTCGACGTCGCCGAGCGGCGCGACAATCTCGTGGTGGTCAACGGCGTGGCCAAGGCCTATGCGATGACGGGCTTCCGGATCGGCTGGTCCATCGCCCCCCGCGCACTCTCGCAGGCCATGACCGCGCTGCAGTCGCATACGACGTCGAACGCCGCCACCGAGTCGCAGTACGCGGCGCTGGCGGCGGTCACGCGCCGGGCGGAGGCCGATGCCGCAGTGGGTTCGATGGTCCGGGAATTCCGCGCGCGCCGCGACGCGGCGCGGGCGATTCTTGCGGCCATACCGGGACTCGAACTCGTCGAGCCGGACGGTGCGTTCTACCTCTACTTCAAGGCGCCGGGCGGCGATGGCACCGCCTTCGCGAACCGGCTGCTGGAGAGCGAGGGCATTGCGGTGGTGCCGGGGGCGGCGTTCGGCACGCCGGCCTGGGTGCGCGCCTCATACGCGGCGGTGCGTGCCGACGTGGAGCGCGCCATGCATGCCATCGTGCGCGTGTGGACGGCGTGACGCGGTGCCGCGGCCGCGCTAGCTTGGACTATCCGGCATCCGTAGGACTTCCCTTGCCCCGGTGTGCAGATGATCACGACTATCGTTCTCGTCAGGGCTGAACCGGCGCTCATTCCGAAGTGCGCGGCGGCGCTCGCCGGCATTGACGGGGTCACCGACGTCTACTCGGTGTCGGGCGAGTGGGACCTCGTCTGCATCATCAAGGTGGCGGAGTACGGCGAGATCGCGCACGTGGTGACGGAGGAATTCCCCAAGGTGCCCGGGCTCCAGCGCACCATGACGCTGACGGCGTTCCGCGCCTACTCGAAGCAGGATGTGGAAGGCGCGTTTAACATCGGCGTGGAGTGAGAGAGAGAAACAACAGAGAGACAACAGAGAGACAACAGAGAAACAACAGAGGGCGCCTCGCGCATCGTGGGCGCCCTCTGTTGTCTTTCTGTTGCTTCTCTGTTGTCTCTCTGTTGTCTATCTCTGTCTGAGGCACCATTGCTGCTGCACGCGCAGCGACTCGTGCCACTTGCCATTCGCGCGGGAGAGCACCACGAGGTCGTTGGTGCCGGCGTAGCGCCACGACTCGAGGAAGACCTCGTCGGTGCCGTCGGCCGTCAGGTCCAGATGGTCGAGCATGCGCTGGAACTCGACGGTGCGGGCTTCGCCGCTCTCGAGGTGCTTGTACGTCACGCGATAACCCTTGCCGTCGGGGTCGTCGCCGAGGATGAGGAAATGCGTCGTGTGCCCCGAGCCCGGCCCCGTGTCGCCGGCATTGGGGTCCACCTGGTTGGCCACCAGCGTCACGCCGCCGCCGTTGGCCATGTGAATGGCGCGCGCGCTGAACGCCGCCGTGTCAATGTCGGCGGTGTCGAGCCCTTCGGCGCGGAGCGCGATGAGGGCCACCGCGCGCGCCGCGGCGGTCACATCGCGCGGGCCCGGTTCGCGGCCGTTGCCGCCGCGGATCGGCGTGCTCATGGAGAGAAACTCGAACGCCGGATCGAGCGCCACCTGCGTCTTCAGCTTGACATCGGCCATCGGCCGCACGTCGCGGCAGCCCGGGAGGGCGTACAGCGGTTCGCTGTCCGGCTCCCACATGCGGCGCGTCACGGTGACCGTGCCGACCGCCTGTCCGTCGCGATACACGGGATATTCGGTGCCGGCCTGGAAATAGGTCGAATCGAGGCGGCGCCAATCGGCCTCGGGGAGCACGATGGGCCGCACGCCGCCGTCAATGACCGCGGCAATCGGGACGAGCCGCGTCGAGTCGGCGGTGCCGAACGCCTGAAAGACCAGCGTCGGCTTGGTGCCAACATCGAACGACGGCGGCGGCGGCCGGTCATCGGCCGACTCCTGCTTTGCCTTGTCGCATCCGACCGCGAGGACTAGGATGCTCAGCATGAGTGCGGAACGGCGCATGGCGCCAACGTACCCGCCATCGGGAGGAGCCGCAAGCGTGCGCGAGGCGCTGCGGGCGCTGCGGCACGCCGGCGCGGTAGTCGCGGCGGCAGAGCCGGCGCTCGAACTGCGCCCCGCCGCCCCCGAGCCGCCGCGCCTGCAGCGTGCCGAACCGCTCGAGGGCGGCGCCGTGCGCGCGCGGCGTGTCGAGGGCGAGCCGGTGGCGGGGATCGCCGCCTTCCTCGACGGCATTCAGGAGAGCCGCGTGCTCGCCCACTGGCCAGGCGGCGTGCCGCTCGTGCACGGCACGGTGGCGGCGGCGATTCGGCGGCGCCGTGAACGCACGCTCGTCGCATGGCGCACCGACAGCGTGCGCATCGAGCGCGCGCTCTTCGTCCCCCGGGCCGCCCTCGGCGACGGCGCCTGGCGTGCGCTCGAGGAGTCGTATGCCGTGCGCGACACGCTCGAACCGGGCGAGGCCGGCCCGTGGCATCCCCAGGACCTCACCGCGCGCGCCTTGAGCGGGGTGCAGCGCCGGCGCGAGGTCGTCGAAACGACGTGCGCCGAGCTGTGGTGCGCCAAAGGCGACGGCCCGCTCTTCGTGGACGGCGGCATCGCCGCCGCCGGCGCGGCGGCGCATTCGGACCGTGCCATCGGCGTCGTGAAGTCCCACCGCACGCTGTACGTGGACGGCGACGCACTTCCCATCGTGCTCGGCCTCCGCGCCGGCGAGCGCACGACGGCGTTCACCGTGTCGTCGCCGCGCCGGGCCGCGGTCGCCAGCTGGTACGTGCGCCTGCGCGAGCCGGCCGCCCACGATGCGCTGTGGGGGCTCGTGCGCGTCGAGGTGGCGCTCGAAGGCGCAACGCCGGAGCGTGCCGACCTGGTGACGCGATGGCTGCTCGCCGAGCGTTCGCCGGTCGCCCTGCCCGATCCCCGCTGGGGAGCGATGGCGTACGGCGTTAGGTTGACGGAGGAGTACCTGCGGGCGGTGACGCGGTGAGCGATGGCGCGCGCGACGGCGCCGACGCCAGCGCGGCCGATGACGATCGTCAATCGCAATCCGCAATCGTAGTCCGTGCTCGAAATCCTGAGTCCATATCCCGAATCCATGCCCATCGGTAGAGTCGTCGCCACCGAACGCCGCCCCAACACGCCGCACGAGTTCCATTTCTGGACGGCGCTCGATGCGCCGGTGGGCATCGGAACGATCGTGCGCGTCGAGGGGCCGCCGACCAACGACGGCCGGCTCGTCACTGTCTACGGCGTCGTCGTCGAGGGGTTCTCGTACACCGACCTGCAGACCCCGCTGCATGACGTGCTCGGCGCCGATGGCGACCCGGCGAGCGCGCTCCGTGCCCCGACGGACCGCACCGAAATCCGGCTGTATACCGCACACGCGCTGCGGCACGTCCCCGACGAACCGCTGCAGCCCGTGCCGATGGGCACCGTGCACCTCGCCACCGATGACGACATCGCCATCGCCCTCCGCATGGATGGCTACCTGCGCGACGGGCAGCGCACGGCGATTCCCATCGGCCTCTACCGCTCCGGCGCGATGCAGAGCCCCGTCTACCTCGACGCCGACTTTCTGCTCGGGCCCGAGGCGGCGCACCTCAACATCTCCGGCGTGTCGGGGCTCGCCACGAAGACGAGCGCCGTCGAGTGGCTGCTCAGTTCGATCTTCGCGCATTTCCCGGCGCAGAAGGGAAGCGTGGCGGCCGTCTGCTTCAACGTGAAGGGGCCCGACCTCTGTTTCCTCGACCAGCCGTCGGACCGGCTTGACGACGCGGACCGCGCGCTGTACGAGGCCACCGGCGTTCCGGCGGAGCCGTTCAAGGACGTGGAGTACTACGCGCCGTGGACGGCGCGCGGCCATGCGCTGGCCACCTTGCGGTCCAACGAGGCGCTGTCGCACAACGTGCACCCGCTGTCGTGGGGGCTGCGCGAAGTGCTGCAATACGCCGAGGTGCTGCTCAACAAGGACGACGTGGACGCCAAGGCCGATGCGCTCATTGACTTCATTCGCGAGCGCGTCGTCAACCAGGAGTTCTCCGACGCGTTCCTGCCGCGCGCGCACACGGTGCGCTCGTTCGCCGATCTCGAGCAGTGGTTCCGCGACGTCCTGCGCGGCATGGAGTCGCACAACGCCGAGACCTGGCGCACGCACCACGTGGCGACCATTCGCAAGGTGCGCAACCGGCTCACCAACATCTCGACGCGCTGCCGCGGGCTGGTCACCGACGATGGCACGTCGAACGACCTCCCGTTCGGCGAATTCCGCGACCGCGCCGTCTACGTCATTGACGTCGCCGCGGCGGAGGAGGACGCGCAGGACCTGATCTTCGCGCGCGTCGTCTCGCAGCTGCGCGAGCAGCTCGAGCGCCGCACGCTCGGCGTGGATCACGTGATCGTCTTCGTGGACGAGCTCAACAAGTACGCCCCGTCCGACGGCCCCGACACGTACGTGCGGCAGATGCTCCTCGACATCGCCGAGCGCGGCCGCTACCTGGGGCTCGTGCTGTTCGCGGCGCAGCAGTTCCGGTCGCAGGTGCACCGCCGCGTGGTGGGGAACTGCGGCACGGCGCTGTTTGGCCGCATGGACATGGACGAGCTGGCGACGCCGGGCTACGCCACGCTCGCCCCGGCCACGCGCATCAAGCTTTCGACGCTCGACAAGGGACAGCTGATGGTGCGGCATCCGCACTTTGCCCAGCCGGTGTTCGTTCGCTTCCCGCGCCCGGCGGTGCTCGGCGGGCGCGACGGGATGGAGCGTTACCCGGCCGAGGCGGAGCCGTCGCTCGAGGTGGCGGTGACGCGCAGCCTGCGCCGTCTCGATCCGTCGGTCACGCTCGAGTGGGTGAAGCAGGCCATCGTGGCGGCGCCCGAAGACGACGTGCTGCGCGCGCGCAACCGCACGCTGCAGGCGCGGCCGGAGGACGTGAAGGCCTACTTCCGCGCCCAGTTCCGCGGCCGCGTGGCGGTGGAGACATCCCCGGCGCATCCCGCGTCGCTGCCTCTCGCCGGGTCGGGCAGCAGCGATCCGTATGGATTCTAGCGGGGAAGAGAATGGCGGAGGACGGCGGAGGACGGCAGTAATCAATACCGTCGTCATCCTCTGCCGTTCTCGGCCGTTCTCGGCGGGTGTC
>JAJZRK010000305.1 GCA_021802745.1 bacterium | reverse complement strand
GGCGTGGTGATTCCGGGGCTGCTGCAGCGCGCGATGCGCGCCGCGCACATCGAGCGCGAGATCGAGCCGTTCATCGGCTTCGTGCCGTCGCTCCTGCTCGGCGCGGGCGGCACGATTGCCGCGCTCGCCGTGGCGCGCTCGCTGCCGCTGCTTCCCGAGCACGCGAAGTCGCTGCTGGTGCCGGGGGCGATGGCGTCCATGCTGACCGGATTCGTGCTGCTCATCGGCCGCGTAAAGGCCATCTCGCAGGTGTGCGGCTACCTGATCTTCGAGAACGGCATCTACCTGTTCGGCCTGCTGCTCATCGGGTCCACGCCGCTGCTCGTCGAAGCGGGCGTCCTGCTTGACCTCACGGTGGGCATCTTCGTCATCGGCATCATCGTGGACCGCATCCAGCGCGCGTTCGACTCGCTGGACACGCGCAAGCTGACGGTGCTGCGCGAATGAGGGAACTCCTGCTCATCGCCGTGCCGCTCGCCGGCGCGATCGCCGCCGCGCTCTGGCCGAGCGAGCGCACGCGCCCGTGGCTGCTGCCGGCCGTCGGCGCGGTGCATCTGGGGCTGTCGTTCTGGCTGCTGGTGCAGCCGCCGTACGTCTCGCCCGACGCCTGGCTGGGCTTCGACCCCGTGGCACGCGGGGTGCTGCCGGTGGTGTCGCTGCTCTTCTTTGCCTGCTCGATCTACGCCGTCGCGTACCTGCGCCTGCGCCACGAACGCGGCAACCGGGTGTTCGTGGCGACCCTGCTCGCCGTCATCGGCCTGCTGAGCGCGGGCCACCAGGCGCGCCACCTGGGCGTGCTGTGGATCGCGACCGAGGCGGTGACGCTGGCCGCCGTGCCGCTGCTGCACTTCAACGGCACGCCGCGCGCGTTCGAGGCGACGTGGAAGTATCTGCTGGTGGGCGGCACCGGCATTGCGCTCTCCCTGCTCGGATCGTTCTGCCTTGGCTATGCCTCGATGCACGGCGGCGGGAGCGGCGACCTGACCTTCGTGGCGCTTGCCGCGCAGGGGGCGGCGCTCTCGCGGCCGTGGGTGCTCATTGCCTGGGTGCTGCTGCTCGCCGGCTACGGCACGAAGATGGGTCTCGCCCCGATGCACACGTGGAAGCCCGACGCGTACGGCGAGGCGCCGGGCATCGTCGGCGCGCTGCTGGCGGGCGGCGTCACGACCGTGGCGTTCACGGCGCTGCTGCGCGTGCGGGCCGTGGTGGGCGCGTCGGGGGCGGGGGCCATCGCCGACCGCACCCTGCTGGCGATTGGCCTGTTCTCGATGATCGTTGCCGCGCTCTTCCTGCTGGGCACGCGGAATTTCAAGCGCATGCTCGCCTATTCGAGCGTCGAGCACATGGGGATCCTCAGCATCGGCGCGTCGCTCGGGCCGGCGGGTGTCTTTGCGGCGCTGTTCCACGTGTGGAGCAACGGGCTCACGAAAGGCGCGCTCTTCCTCAGCTCGGCCAACATCCGGCGCGCGGCGAACTCGGCGTCCATTGACGAAGTGCGCGGCATGGCGGCGCTGACGCCGCGATCGGCGATGATCTTCGTGGCGGGGCTATTTGCCGTCACCGCGTCGCCACCGTTCGGGCCGTTCTTCAGCGAGCTCCTCGTGCTGCGGGCCGCGCTCGGGGCGGGGCATTACCTCGCCGTCGTCATCTTTCTCGCCTGCCTGCTGTTCGCGTTCTTCGGGCTCAGCCGCGTGGTGTTTGCGGTGGTGGATGGCCGGCCGCGCCCCGCGACGGTGGAGAGCAGCCGGCGGTTCGTCGAAACGGCGGGCTCGCTGCTGCCGCCCGCCCTCCTGCTCGGGCTGTCGCTGTGGCTCGGGCTCTTCACGCCGGACGTGCTGCGGGAATCGTGGACCGCGGCGGCCGCCCAACTGTTCCCGTCGCCATGAGCGGCGCCACCCACTTTGCGCTCCTGCCCAACGCCACGTCGCTGCCGTGGCGCGAGATTCCGGCGTGGCCGGCGGCAGAGTTCGTGCAGCGCACCGCGTCGGAACTGTCGCGAGGGGCGCGTCTCTGCAGCTGGTTCGCCGTGCCGGAGGAGACGGGCGCCGAGCTGCGGCTCGTGGCGGTGCTCGCGTTCGACGCCGACAATACACTGGCCGTGGGGCGCAGCACGCCCTTCAGCGGGTCGTATCCGTCGCTGACCGTGACGCACGTGCAGGCGCACCTGTTCGAGCGCGAGGTGTGGGAGACGCACGGACTGATGCCCGAGGGCCATCCGTGGCTCAAGCCGGTGCGCGCCTCGGCGGGCGAGGCGCCGGCGAACGGCGAGTTCTTCGTGGTGGGCGGCGGCGAGATCCACGAAGTGGCCGTCGGGCCCGTGCACGCCGGGATCATCGAGCCGGGGCACTTCCGGTTCCAGTGTGCGGGCGAGGAGGTGCTCCACCTCGAAATCGCGCTCGGCTACCAGCATCGGGGGATCGAGCGGGCGATGGCGGGCGGGCCGCACCGCCTCACGCGGCGGCAGGTGGAGACGGTGGCCGGCGACACCACGGTGGCGCACACCACGGCGTACGCCTCGGTAATGGAGGCGCTCGCCCTCGGCGAGGCGCCGCTGCGGGGGCAGTGGCTGCGCGCGATCGGGCTCGAGCTGGAGCGGCTCGCCAACCACACGGGCGACCTTGGCGCGCTGGCTGGCGACGTGGCGTTCGTGCCGACGGCGTCCGCGTGCGGCAAGCTGCGCGGCGACTTCCTCAACCTGACGGCCGCGCTCTGCGGCAACCGGTTTGGACGCGGGCTCGTGCGGCCGTTTGCCAGCGGCCCCGATGTGCCGGCGGAGCTGGCGAGCCGCATGCTGGGCAACCTGGCCAGCGCGCTCGACGACGTGGAGCAGGCCATCGCCTGGTTCTGGGACTCGGCGTCGGTGCGCGCGCGCTTCGAGAATGTCGGCACCGTGCACCGCGCGCAGGCCGAGGAGATCGGGATGGTCGGCCTGGCCGCGCGCGCGTGCGGCCTGGTGCGCGACGTGCGCTACGATCATCCCGCCGGCTGGCACCGTTTCGCGCAGGCCCCCGTGGCGGTCTGGCCGGGGGGCGACGTATTTGCGCGGGCGCGCGTGCGCTCGCTGGAGATCCAGCGGTCTGGCGACTTCCTGCGCGAGCAGCTGGCCGCGCCGCCCGAACCGGATGAACCCACCGATGCGCCGCCGATCGCGGGCGAGTCGCTGGCCGTCGCGCTGGTGGAGGGCTGGCGGGGCGAGGTCTGCCACGTGGCGGTGACGAATGCGGCGGGTCGCTTCCAGCGCTACAAGATCACCGACCCGTCGTTCCACAACTGGCCGGGGCTCGCGCTGGCGATGCGGGGCAACGCGATCTCCGACTTTCCGATCTGCAACAAGAGCTTCAGCCTGTCGTACTGCGGTTTCGATCTCTAATCCGGGCGCTCCCCATGTTCGTCGTCGACACCCTGTTGCACCGATTGAA
>JAJZRK010000001.1 GCA_021802745.1 bacterium | reverse complement strand
CCTCGAACGGCGCTTCGACGCGCGCACGCGATCGCTCACCAGCCTGCTCTTCCTGCTGTCGCGCGGGCTTTCGTGCGGCACCATCATCGCCGCGCCGGCGGTGGTCTTTGCGTCCATCTTCGGCATGCCGATTCCCTACGCGGTGGCGCTCATCGGCGTGCCGACCGTGATCTACACGATGATCGGCGGCGTGCAGGCCGTCGCGTGGACCGACGTCAAGCAGATGGTGCTCGTGATCACCGCCATCGTGTCGGTCATCATCGTGCTGCTCGTGCGCATTCCGGTGAGTCCGGACGATGCACTCAAGATCGCCGGAGCCGCCGGACGGCTGACGGTCTTCGACTTCGACTTCACGCTGACCAAGCAGTACACGTTCTGGAGCGGCATCATCGGCGGCACCTTCCTGATGCTCTCGTACTTCGGCACCGACCAGAGCCAGGTGCAGCGCTATCTCACGGCGAAGTCGGTGGACGAGGCGCGCAGCTCGCACCTGATCAGCGCCTACTGGAAGATTCCGCTGCAGGCGCTGGTGCTGCTCGTGGGCGTGCTCGTCTTCGTCTTCTACATCTTCACGCCGCCGCCGCTGTACTACAATCCGGCGCAGGCGGCGCGCGCGCGCGCCGCCGATCCCGTGGCCTACGCCGCGGTGGTGCAGCGCTACGATGCGGCGCTCGCCCGGCGGAGCGAGGCGGCGCGGGCGCTGGCCGCCGCCCCCGATGCCGCGGATGAGAGTGCGCCGCGGCGCGACGTGCGCACCGACGACCAGCTGGTCGCGAGCGTGCGTGCGGACGCGATGAAGATCGGCGAAGTGGCCGGCGTGAAGAATGCGTCGGACGTCAACTACATCATTCCGCACTTCGTGCTCACGGAACTTCCCATCGGGCTGACGGGCATCTTCATCGCGGCGGTCATCGCGGCGGCCATGTCGGCGGTCGCCGGCGAGCTGGCCTCGTTGTCGAGCACTACGGTCATTGACCTCTACCGCCGCTGGCTGCGCCCCGAGGCCGATGACGCGCACTACCTGAAGGTCTCGCGCGCGGCGACGGGCGCGTGGGGACTCTTCGCCTGCGTCGTCGCGGTCTTCGCGGCGGACCTCGGCTCGCTCATCGAGGTCGTGAACCGGTTCGGTTCATACTTCTACGGCTCCATTCTCGGCGTCTTCCTGCTGGCGATGATCCCGCGCACGCGGGGAAGCGGCGCGTTCTACGGACTGCTGGCCGGCATGGCCGCCGTGGGTGCGGTGAACTTCGGCGCGCCGTCGGTGGCCTTCCTGTGGTACAACGTCATTGGGGCGGTGACCGTGGTGACGGTCGGCGTGCTGTTCGGCCGGACGCCGCACCCCGCGGCGGCCTGACCATGCGGCTGCACGTCGTCATCGTTGGCGGCGGCTTTGCGGGGCTGCACGCCGCACGGGCACTGCGCCGCGCGCCGGTGGACGTCACGCTGGTGGACCGTACCAACCACCACGTCTTCCAGCCATTGTTGTATCAGGTGGCCAATACGTCGCTCGCCCCCAGCGACATCGCCGCCCCGATCCGGTGGATCCTCCGCTCCCAGCGCAACGTCACGGTCCTGCTCGGCGACGTGACGGGCGTTGATGCGGCGGCGCGCGCGGTGCACGTGGCGGGGCAGGGCGACGTTGCCTACGACGCGCTGATCATCGCCACGGGCGCGCGACACGCGTACTTCGGGCACGACGGCTGGGAGGCGCATGCGCCGGGGCTGAAGACGCTCGAGGACGCGCTCGACATGCGTCAGCGCATGCTGCTCGCGTTCGAGCGGGCGGAGTGGACGGCGGACGACGCGGCGCGGCGCGCGCTGCTGACGTTCGTAATTGTCGGCGGCGGGCCGACCGGCGTGGAGCTGGCGGGCACGCTCCCCGAGTTCGCGCGCGTGGCCCTGCGCCCCGACTTCCGGCGCTTCGACGCCGGTGCCGCACACGTCATGCTCCTCGAAGGCGGTCCGCGCCTGCTTCCGGCGTTTCCAGAGCACGTCAGCGCCACGGCGCGCCGCGACCTCGAGCGACTGGGCGTCGAGGTGCGCACGGGAACGCTGGTGACCGACGTGAACGCCGAGGGCGTGACGACGGCGGCAGAACACATTGCCGCGCGCACCGTCTTCTGGGCGGCGGGCAATGTGGCCTCCCCACTCGGTCGCTCGCTCGGCGTGCCGGTGGATGGTGCGGGGCGCGTGATGGTTGCCGACGACCTCTCCGTGCCCGGCCATCCCGAGATCTTCGTCGTCGGCGACCTGGCCGCCGTGCGTTGGGATTCCAGCCGGTGGGTTCCTGGCGTCGCGCCGGCGGCGATGCAAATGGGGCGGCTCGCCGGCGGCAACGTCGCGCGGCGTTTGCAGGGCTTTGCCACGAAGCGGTTTGCCTACATCAACAAGGGCGAGATGGCGACGATCGGCCGCAACAAGGCGGTGGCCGTCTTTGGGCAGCGCGTCGCCATCACCGGGCGGCCGGCGTGGTTCTTCTGGCTCTTCGTCCACATCATGTACCTCGTGGGCTTTCGCAACCGGCTGAGCGTGCTCCTGCAATGGGCGTACGCGTATTTCACTTTCCAGCGCGGGGTGCGTCTGGTCACGCCGCGAGATCCCGCGAGACCAACCGGCGGTACGGCATGACGAAGAGCGAGTTGGGAGCCACCGGATCTGGCGTCACCCCCCGCGAACAGCGGCTGGCGGCTGCCGGCCGTGTCGCCGCCGGATTGATGCACGAGTTCCGCAACGTGCTGGCGCCGATCGCGAACACCGCCTTTCTCCTCGAGCAGCAGGCGGAGAACCCGGCCAAGGTGCGTGAACTCGCCCTTCGCCTCACGCAATTGGCGCACGTGCGCGGGCGGGTGCTGGACCGGCTTCGTGACTTCCTGCGGCAGGATGTCGAGCGGTTTCCCGAAGGGGCGATCGTGGACCTCGCAGCGGCCGCGCGGGAAACCGTGACGCTCTGCACGACGCTCGCCGCCTCGCAGTCGGAGCGTGCCTACGCCTTCTCGTGCGAGACGCCCGAGGCCCTCCCCGTGTCCGGTGAAGGGAACGACCTGCGGACCGCCATCTTCGAGCTCCTGCTCAATGCCATGGACGCCCAGCCGGCGGGGGGTGCCATCCGCGTGCGCACCTGGCGGGACGGCGACCTCGCCTGCCTGGAGGTCCGCGACGCCGGCCCGGGGGTGTCCGAAGGGATGGCGGAAGTGGCGTTCGACCCTTTCATTTCAACGAAGGAAGAGCCCGAAGCTGGACTCGGCCTCTCGGCAGCTTGGGGAATTGCCCGTCGCCACGGTGGCGACGTGACGCTCGGAACGTATGTTTCGGGCGGTTCCGTTGCGATGCTCCGTTTGCCCCGCCTTTCCTGACGTTCGCTGAGTGCAGTACGGATCCCTTATGGCCGCGACCATGACTCCCCCCTCCGTGTCCAGCGCCAGAATCCTGATCGTGGACGACGAGCTCACAGCCCGTGAGTCGCTGAGTGAATTGCTCGCGACGCTTGGGCACGACGTTCTCGATGCCGTCCCGGACGCGGCGACCGCCTTGACACGCGCCAAGGAATTGCGGCCCGATGCGATCCTCATGGATGTCCTGCTCCCAGGGGCAAATGGCATCGAGGCCGCCCAGACCATTTCGCGCGCGCTGCCCGGCACGGCCATCGTGCTCATCAGCGGCGACGAGACCATCCGCCTCACCGATGGCGAGGCCGACGCCTCCGGTGCCGTGGCCTTCCTGACCAAGCCAGTGCCGCCGCGCGTGCTCGACTCGGCCATCCGGCTGGCCGTGGCTCGCGCCGGCGCGCTGCGTCAGGCCCGCCAGGAAGCGGCCGACCTCAAGCAGATGCTCGAGGACCGCAAGGTCATCGAGCGCGCCAAGGGACTCCTCATGCGCCGCACCGGCTGCTCGGAGCCCGAGGCGTACCGCATCCTCCAGCGTTCATCGCAGGACCGGTCGAAGAAGATGGTCGAGATTGCCCGCGCGGTGCTCGATGCCGAACCCGGCGCCACCGCATAGCGGCACACTGCAACCACGAAGCGGCAGACTGCATCCACGAAGGGCAAAGGGCGCGAAGTTACACGAAGGGAAACGGCTGGGGGGAACAGCGTCTTTCGCGCGGTTCCCCCCAAGTATGTCTTCGTGTTCCTTCGCGCCCTTGGTCCTTTGTGGTTGCCGTTCGGGGGCGCTACGCCGCGGACTGCTCGCGCTTCCCGTACGACTCCATGTCGAGTCCCAGCGAGATCGTGAGCAGCACCACCACCGCGGCCGTGAAGAACGGCACGCGTTGCCCGAGATGGTCGTACGCCCAGCCGAAGTAGAGCGGCCCCGCCACGCGCGCGATGCCGCCGAACGTCTGCTGGACGCCCATGTACAGTCCGCGCTCGTGCGAGGCGACGACGCGGCTCAGCAGTCCGGTCACGCACGGGAAGGTGAAGGCCGTCCCGAGCGGCACCAGCGCCACCGCAACGGCAAGCATGGGAATGTTGGGTGCGAGGGGCATGCCGCCCAGCCCGCAGGCGAGGAGCACCATGCCGAGGCGGGAGAGCCGCGCTTCGCCATACCGGTCCACCATCTTGCCGAGGATCAGCGCGCGCGTGATGACGGAGATGATGCCGATGTAGGTGAAGAAGAAGCCGATGGTTGACGCGGTCACGCCAAACCGCCACGACAGGAACAGCGCGAGGGCGGTGGACATGGCCTGGAACGACCCCATCGTGATGGCGTAGATCCAGATGAGCCGCGACGACGGCTCGGCGCTGTGCGACACCACGCGCCAGATCGCGTCGCCGGACTTGCGGACGGTCTTCCCGGCCGCCTTCGCCGCCGCCGCGTCGTGCGACTCGGTGAGGTAATGGAAGGCGAACAGCATCGTGATGCACGACATCAGCGCGGCGGCCAGGCCGGGACCGCTCTTGCCGAGGAAGTGCATGGCCGCTCCGCCGATCACGGGCCCGAGCGCCACGCCGGCGTTCGTTGCCGCCGAGAGCCATCCCAGCGCCTTGGCACGGTCCTCGGGCCTGGTGGAATCGGCCACGTACGCCTGGATGACGCCCACCGTGCCGCCGCCGGCGCCCTGCACAATTCGGCTCAGGAAAAGCCAGTCGAGCGTCGGCGCGTAGGCGAACACGAGATACGCCAGCGCCGAGCCCCCCAGCCCGATCATCATCGCGGGACGCCGTCCGACGCGGTCCGACACGCGCCCCCACATCGGCGCGCTCATCAACTGCACCACCGCGTAGGTCGCGATGAGCAGCGACACCGCCGCGCCCTCGCCGCCCATGCCGATCGTGGCAAGCAATCGCCCGGTGACACCGGACTGATGCATGTCCTTGGCGTAGAACGGCAGCAGCGGGACAACCATCAGGATCCCCACCATGTCCATGAAGGCGGTGATCATGAGCACGACCAGCCGTCCCCTGGCCTGCGCGTCGTGACCCGTGGTGGTGGTCGGTGAGGTCATGGGTTAGCCAATGGGTGCCGTGCCCGTGAGCACGGCCGTGACGAGCAGCACCAGCGCGGCGAGCAGCGTCTCACCGAGCAGGCTTCGCGTGACGCGCGCTGCCTCAACCGTCGCGACGCGCTTCTTCGCGAGCTTGGCATGCCCGGCGCCGATGGCGCCCGTCGCAAAGACGAGCACGACCTTGATCACGAAGAGGCCGCTGTAGGCGGGATTCGAAATGCCCTCCGGCGCGCCCATTCGCAGCCAGGCGGTGGCGAGGCCGGTGGCGAAGACGACCGAGGCGCACACGAGGGCGACGGGGTGAAAGGCCGCGATGAGTGCGGCCAGCACCGCGCCGGCTTCGGCGCGCGCGCGCAGCATGCGAGCGAGCACGGTCAGCACCAGCAGGGCGCCGATCCATCCCCCCGCCGAGCCAACATGCAGCACGTCCACGAGGATGGACGGCAGGGCGTGGTCGGGGTCGGCCGCGGCATGGCCCAGCAATGCAGGCGTGACGACGAGCACGGCAGCACCGGCGTCGGCGATCGGTGAAATGCCGCCTGTCTTCGCAACCTGGCGGAGGCCCATGAAGACCGTCGCGGCGGCGGCGCCCTGCACCACGAGCGCGATCCCCCAGCCGGACTGCAGCACGCTCACCATCGCCGAGCCCGTGGGCTGCCCCGGCGCGGCCACGGCGAGCGCCTGCACGACGGCACGCGGTACGATGAGCAGCGCAATCAGCGCCGCCCCCGCCATGGCGAAGTGCGCGCTGACCTGCACCAGCGACGCCCGGTATGGCTCCACTGCCGGGCCTGTCGCTCGCGGCAGGACGACGCGCGCGAAGCTCCATCCTCCGATGGCGGCCAGGATGCCGAGCAGGACGAAGCCTCGGAGGGCGATGGCCGCGAGGCCGCCGGCGCCGTCAATCACGGAGGGCCACGTTCTGCGGTGGGGGGAGCATTCGGCGAAAAATAGCGGCCGCCGCGGGCCAATGCACTGTTGTTGCGTGATGATCCATGCGACCATTAGTACGATGACCCAGCGCATCCGCACACGGTTCCTCGTCGTCGGTTCCGGCGTTGCCGGCCTGCACACGGCGTGGCGGGCCTCCGCCCACGGCGAGGTCTACATGCTGACCAAGCGCTCGCTGTTCGACTCCGCCACTGCGTACGCGCAGGGCGGGATCGCGGCGGCATTGGGAGCGGGCGACTCGCCCGACCTGCATCGCAAGGACACGCTCGCGGCCGGCGCGGCGCTGTGTGACGCCGAGGCGGTCGCGGTGCTCACCTCCGAAGGTCCGGCGCGCGTCAAGGAACTCGCCAGCGCCGGGGCGCGGTTCGACACCGACCTCCGGGGGCGCCTCTCGCTGGGCAAGGAGGCCGCCCACTCGCGGCATCGCATCGTGCACGCACACGGCGACCAGACGGGCGCCGAGGTTGCGCGCACCCTCATCCAGCGCGTGAGCGAGACACCGAACATCCATGTGCTGGAGAGCGCGCGCGTGCTCGATCTCATCGGGCACGCCGACCGCTGCTGCGGCGTGCGCGCCAGCGTCATGGGCAACCCGGTGGAGATCATCGCCGATGCCACGGTGCTTGCCGCGGGCGGCTGCGGCCAGCTGTTTCGCTACACCACCAATCCAGTCGTCGCCACCGGCGACGGGTATGCCATCGCCCACCGGGCGGGGGTGAAGCTGGCGGACATGGAATTCGTCCAGTTCCATCCGACCGCCCTCGATACGCCGGAGAACCCGCTGCAGCTCGTGTCCGAGGCGGTGCGCGGCGAAGGCGCCGTGCTCGTCAACGACGCCGGCGTGCGGTTCATGACCAAGGTGCATCGCAGCGCCGAGCTCGCCCCGCGCGACGTGGTGGCGCGGGCCATCTTTCGCGAGCAGCAGGCGGGGCGCCGCGTCTTCCTCGACGCGCGCGGCTTGAAGGGGAGCTTTGCCAAGCGGTTCCCCGGCATCTTCGCCCTCTGCGCGGCCCGCGGGCTCGACCCGCGGCGCGATCGCCTGCCGGTCACGCCGGCGGCGCACTACATGATGGGCGGCATCGTCACCGATCTCGCGGGCCGCTCATCGCTCGACCGGCTCTACGCCTGCGGCGAAGTCTCGTGCACGGGCGTGCACGGGGCGAACCGGCTGGCCTCCAACTCGCTGCTCGAGGGGCTCGTCTTCGCCGAGCGCGTCGCGCGCGACATGCAGACGCGGGCGCGCCTGCCGCGCCTGCCGCGCAAGACGGACTGGCGCGTGCCGGTGCTGCGCGACCGCGGCGCGGCGCAGGTCGCCGCCGACTCGGTGCGCATGCTCATGTGGGACTACGCCGGCATTGACCGCACGGCCAAGGGGCTGCGGACCTGCGTCGAGCGACTCGATGAACTCGTCAGCCGCCTTCCCGACGGCGCCACCGAAGAGGCCAACATGATCGAGACGGCGCAGGTCATCGCCATGGCGGCGCTGCTCCGCCGCGAATCACGCGGCGGCCATTTCCGCCGCGACTTTCCGCGTCCGAAGCACAAGTGGCGCGGCCGGCACATCGAATTCTAGGCGGCGTGCCTCGCTAGCGCGGCATCAGAAGGTCGTTCGCGTCTGCGGCACCCCGCGGCGCGGCGCGGAACACCTCGCTGCGCACTTCGTTCGCGCTGGGCGACGGTGTATCCGCGAGGAACGTCGAGAGCGCCATGATCAGCGCGATGAGCCCGGCCTGGAAGCGCATCGTGTGCGCCAGCTGGTCCCGTTCGCCGCTGCGCGCCTTTCGCTCGGCGTGCCGGCGGTGAAACTCGTTGAACGCGAGGAGGATGAATACGATCCCCACCTTGCCGACGAGCAGGCGCCCGTACGGCGACCCCGTGATGTCGTCGAAGCCGGTAAGGTGCGTTGATGAACTGAACAGGCCGGTGAGGAGAACGGCCGTGCCCAGCGCCCCGGACACGCGGAAGTACCGGTCCACCATCGCCCCCAGCGGATCGGTCCATGGCGACGCCGTGTGCGCCTGCACGCGGCGCTCGGCGAGCACCAGAAAGAGGAACGAGCCCAGCCAACCGCCGACGCCCACCGCGTGGAGTCCGTCGAAGATGGGCGCCAGCGTCAACGCAGAGAACGCGTCGAAGGGATGTCCTTGCAAGCCCGAGCCGACAGCCAGCGCGGGCACGCTGGCGAGCACGAGCCACCATCCGACTTCGCGTCCCTTGCTCGCGAGCCGGTAGCCAGCCAGCGCGAGCGCCCCGGCGAGAACGGTCGCGGCGAATCCCACGCCCCATTCCGACCGCAGGAGCAGCGCCGAAAGCCGGCTGTCGAGCGGGAACCGCTCATCCAGCAATGAGGCAACGCCCAGCGCGCGAGGAATGGCGAGCAGCAACAGCGCCCCCGCGCTCCAGGTGCCCCACCGCGTCACGAGCGAGAACATCTGCGCGTTCGTGGCCTCGCGCACCGGACCGAGCGGAAGCGCGGTCTTGCGCCAGACGAGGTAGTGGAACGCGGTGGCCCCGACCAGCAGCACGATCGCCGCGAAGTACAGCAGGCCGATCAATTCGGAGCCCATCGCAAGGAGGATCTGCACAGGAGGATGATCGCGGATCGTCGGCGCATGCGCCAGCACCCCCCGCCTCGCCGCACGGCGGAGCCCCGGCTAGCTTACCCGGTATGTCATTTGAGCAGCCCGATACGTCGTCGCCTGCTGCGCTGACGGAAGAAATTCGCACGCTGGCCCGGCAGCGCCGCGCCGTGATTCTCGCGCACAACTACGAGCGCCCGGAAGTCCAGGATCTGGCTGACTACGTCGGCGATTCCCTCGGGCTGTCGCGCGAGGCCGCGCGTACGGACGCCGACGTCATCGTCTTCTGCGGTGTGCACTTCATGGCGGAAACCGCCGCCATCCTCTCGCCCGCCAAGACGGTGCTGCTCCCCGATCTCGCCGCCGGCTGCTCGCTGGCCTCGACCATTGACACCGCGCAGCTGCGTGCCTGGAAGGCCGAGCATCCGGACGCGGTCGTGGTGAGCTACGTGAACACCACCGCCGAGGTAAAGGCGGAGACCGACTACTGCTGCACGTCGGGCAACGCCGTCGAAGTGATCAACGCCATTCCGGCGGACCGCGAGATCCTCTTCCTCCCCGACATGTTCCTCGGCGCCCACGTGCGCCGGGTGACGGGTCGGGCCAACATCCACGTGTGGATGGGGGAGTGCCACGTGCACGCGGGGATTGATCCGGAGAACATCCGCATGCAGCGCGCGCTTCATCCGGGCGCCGAGTTCCTGATCCACCCGGAATGCGGCTGCGCCACGAGCGTCGTGGAAGCCGTGTCAGCCGGTGACGTGGATCCGGATGGGGTGCACATTCTCTCCACCGAAGGGATGATCAGGCGTCCCGGGGAGAGCAGGTCGGACACGTTCATCGTCGCCACTGAAGTTGGTATCCTCCATCGCCTGCGGCGCGCCTACCCCGACCGGCAGTTCTTCGCCGCCAACGAGCGGGCCTCGTGCGCCTACATGAAGGTCACCACGCTGCCCAAGGTGCGTGACGCGCTCCGGCACCTGCAGCACCCCATCACGGTTCCGGCGGAGATCGCCGACCGGGCGCGGCTGGCGATCGAACGCATGGTCGCCATTGGCGGGGGTCAGCCGGGGCCTGCCGCCGAGGGCGTGGATCCGGGCGAATGACGCCCAACCGCGTTCCCCCGCGGCGGATCACCGCCATGGATGCACCAGCTTTCGCGGCCGGAGAACCGGACTTTCCGCTCACTGAATCCCAGACGGCGCGCCTGGTGAAGGCGGCACTCGACGAGGACCACGCCGCGAACGACATCACAACGCTGGCGACCGTCATCCCGACGCGGCGTGCGCGCGCCGCGCTGGTGGCGCGCCAGCCGGGCACCCTCTGCGGCGTGCCGCTGGCATTGGCCGCTTTCTGCCAGTGCGACGACAAGGTGGAGATTCGCGTGGACGCCGAGGACGGACAGCGCGTCGCGGCGGGGGCGACGGTGCTCTTCCTCAACGGCCATGCACGCGGCCTGCTGGGCGCCGAGCGCACCGCACTCAACTTCCTGCAGCGGCTCTCGGGCGTGGCGACGCTCACGGCGCGGTACGTGGATCTCGTGCGCGGCACACGTGCGCGCATCGTGGACACGCGCAAGACCACGCCGGGCTGGCGGCGCCTCGAGAAGTACGCCGTGCGCTGCGGCGGCGGCGCCAACCACCGCGAGACGCTGTCTGATGCGGTGCTGGTGAAGGACAACCACCTGGCGGTGCTGGACGGTGACGTCGCAATGGCCGTACGCCGCTCGCGCGAGCTGACGCTGCCCGGGACGTTCGTGCAGATCGAGTGCGACCACCTGGACCAGGTGCGCGCGGCGGTTGACGCGGGCGCCGACGCGGTGCTGCTCGACAACATGAGCCCGGAGATGATGCGCGACGCGGTGGCGATCGCCGCCGGACGGGTCGTCACCGAGGCGTCCGGCGGCGTCACGCTCGAGACGGTGCGCGCCATCGCCGAGACGGGCGTGGACCGCATTTCCGTGGGCGCCCTCACGCACTCGGCGCCGGCGCTGAACCTCGCGCTCGACTTCGAGTGACGGATGCCGCCGGCGCACCATCGGGTGCGTTGCGCCCGGCCCCGCGCGCCGAGGACCTGCCCTGCGACTACTGCGGCGGCGGTCCGCTGGTCTGGCGCAAATGCAAGCTCATCTGCGAGCAGTGCCGACAGATCAACAAGTCGTGCGCGGATCTCTAACCGCTAGGCGCGGGCGGCGTCGGCGAGTTGGCGGGCCAACTCGCCGGCGTCGCCCGCCGGCGCCTCGCAACTGAAGCCGCGGCAGACATAGGCCACCGCGCGTCCGTCGGCGGGCTGCTTGCCCTCGGCAATCGAAAGGCCGGGAGCGGAGCCATCCGCGAGCACCAGCGCCGGCACGTACGAGGCGGCGACCGCCCGTTCGAGGCGGGCGAACTGCCTCGCATCGGCCGCGCCGGCGAGCACGACGCTCACCATGCCGTCCACCTCGCCGTCTGCCACTCCCAGCAGGTGCCCGAAAGCGAGCGGCGCCTGTGCCATCGGCTCGGCCAGCGACGCCAGCGCCTGTCGCGCGCGCTCGGCGCCAACGCCGTCACCGTCGAGCGCGGCAAGCCGCTGCAGGAAATCCACGGCCAGTGCCGTCCCCGAAGGAACGGCGTTGTCGTAGGCATCGCGCGGTCGCGTGACGAGCGGTGGCGCGTCGGACGCCGCGTCGAAGAACGCCCCGGCCGCCTCGTCCCAGAAGTAGCGTTCGCACGCGGCCGCCATCTCCCGTGCGCACCCGAGCCAGCGGCCGTCGAATGTCAGCTCGTACATGGCGAGGAACCCGAGCCCGAGCGCCGCATGATCCTCAAGGAAGCCGGCAATGTGTGCGCGGCCGCCGGCAAACACGCGGAAGGCACGGCCCTCGCGCACCAGCCGGACCGCGAGGAACTCGGCGGCGCGCTCGGCGAGGGTGCGCCACCGCGCGGCACCGAAGACCCGCGCGCACTCCGCCACGCCGCGAAGCATCAGGCCGTTCCAGCTGGCGATGATCTTCTCGTCGCGCGCGGGGCGCACGCGCTGGTCGCGGACCGCCAGCAAGCTGGCCCGGCCGCGCGCCGCCGTCTGCTGGAGAGCGGCGACGTCAATCTTGAGTGCGCGCGCGCAGGCATCGTCGGGCTGCCGCCGCCAGAGGATGTTGCTTCCCTCGAAGTTTCCCTCGGCGGTGGCGCCCCAGTACGCAGCGAGCGTGGCGACATCGTCACCGAGCGCGCGCTCCAGGTCGGTGAGCGACCAGACGTAGAATCGCCCCTCGTGCCCCTCTGAGTCGGCGTCGAGCGACGCATAGAAGCCGCCGTCGGGCGACGTCATCTCGCGCTCGGCCCATTCGAGGGTCGCCTCCGTCGCTGCGCGCACCGCCGGGTCCGCCGTTGCCTGCCAGAGATGCGCGCCCAGTCGCACGAGCAGCGCATTGTCGTAGAGCATCTTCTCGAAGTGCGGCACCAGCCACATGTCGTCCACCGTGTACCGGTGGAATCCACCGCCCACCTGGTCGAAGAGGCCGCCGCGCACCATGTGGTCCCACGAGTGCCGGACCGCCTGCAGCAGCGTCGTATCGCCGGTGCGCGCCCAGCGGCGCAGGAGGAAGTCGAGTGTCATCGTCGGCGGGAACTTGGGTGCGCCGCCAAATCCCCCCTGCCGATGGTCGTACTGCGCCATCGCGTTGCGTGCCGCACGGTCGAGCAGGGCGGCATCCACGCGCCCGGAGCGGGGCAGAGGAGGCTCCTCGTAGATGCGCAGCAGCGCGGCGGCGCCCTGCACGACATCGTCGCGCCGCGTGCGCCACGCCTCCGCGACACTCGCGAGCACCCGTCGGAACGCCGGCAAGCCATGGCGGTCGTCCGGCGGGAAATACGTGCCGCCGTAGAACGGCGCGCCGTCGGGCGTCAGGAAGACGGTCATCGGCCAGCCGCCGTGGCGCGTGAGCGCCTGCACCGCCCGCATGTAGATGGCGTCCACGTCCGGCCGCTCCTCGCGGTCCACCTTCACGTTCACGAACGCCGCGTTCATCAGTTCGGCGGTGGCGGCGTCCTCGAACGACTCGTGGGCCATCACATGACACCAGTGACAGGCCGCGTAGCCGACGCTGAGGAGCAGCGGCTTGTCCTCGGCGCGCGCCCGCGCGAACGCCTCGTCCCCCCACGGATGCCAGTCCACGGGATTGTCCATGTGCTGGCGCAGGTACGGCGAGGTTTCGAGTGCGAGACGGTTGGGCACGGGGCGCGGGGCGGAGGGGCGGAGGGGCGTACGGACGCGTAGATTCTCCAACCTAATGAACTTGTTCCGCCTCTTCGTTTCATGAGCGATTTCTCCGCCGCACCCGGCACCGCCAGTTCGCAGTGGAAGACGGCCCTGCAGGTGCTGGCCGCCGGCACGGTGCTGCGCCTGGTGATGTCGGCGCTCGTTCCGCTGACCAACGACGAGGCGTACTACTGGGAATGGAGCCGCCGCCTGGCGGCGGGGTACTTTGACCATCCGCCGGCCATCGCCTGGCTCGTCGCGCTGGGCGGCGACTCCGCCTTTGGCGTGCGGCTCGGCTCGGTGCTCGCCGGCACGCTCGCCGGGTTCGCGGTGCTGCGCACCGCGCGCCGTCTGGGCGGGGATGCTGCGGCGCTCGTGGCGTCGCTGATCTTCGCCTGCGTGCCGCTCGCCGCCGCGGGCTATGTGCTGGCGACGCCTGACGCGCCGCTCTTCTGTGCGCTGGCGTGGACGCTGCACGCCGTGGTCGAGGCGCTCGAACAGCCAGCCGGATCGCGCGCCTCGCTGCGCTGGTGGAGCATTGCCGGCCTCGCGATCGGTGCGGCGATGCTCTCCAAATACACGGCGGTGCTCGTCCCCGCCGCCGTGGCCCTGTCGTGCGCAGTGTATGCGCCGCTCCGCGCGCGATTCCGCGAGCCGGGTCCCTACGTGGCCGTGGCGGTGGCGTCGCTCGTGCTCGCGCCCAACCTGTGGTGGAACGCCACCCACGAGTGGACGTCCTTCGCCTTCCAGCTCGGGCATGGCCTCGGCACCCCGAAGGCGGCAGGCCTCGGCGCGGTGCTGAACCGCGAACTCAATTTCGTCGGCGGCCAGGCGGGGCTTACCTCGCCCATCCTCTTCGTCCTGTTCGTCGGTGCCGTCTGGCGCGCCCTGCACCGGCGGGAGGACGCGGTGCGGCGCCTGCTGGGCACCGTCAGCGTGTTCATCATCGTGTTCTTTGCCTGGAGCGCCACGCGCAAGAACGTCGAGGCCAACTGGCCCGCCTCCGCCTGGCTCCCGGCCATCGTGCTGCTCTCCGTGGAGGCGACGCGCGCGGCGCGCCGTACCTGGCTGCACGCCGGCCTGTGGCTGGGCGCGGCGCTCGCGGTGATCGTGTACGTTGACGCCGCCACGCTGCTCGCGCCGCGACTCGGACTGCGTCCAGGGCGCGATCCGGTAAGTCAGGCGTATGGGTGGGATGCCGTGGCCAGCACCGTTGGCGATGTCACGCGCGCCGCCCGGTCAGCGGGACGGGGTGAACCCGTGCCGCGGCACGTCTGGGTGGCGGCCGACCGCTATCAGCAAGCGGCGCAACTCGCGTGGGGTGGGCGGCAAACGGGCGCCGACAGCATCGGCGTCTTCTCCACCAACCTCGGCGGGCGCGCCAATCAGTACGATTTGTGGCCCGGCTTCCGGGAGCGCGCGGCACCCGGCGATGCGCTGGTGCTGGTGCTGGACGAGGCGTCCGCAGGGGCGTCAACGACGGCGCCAGCCCCCATCGTGGCGCTCGCACCATATTTTTCACGCATAGATCAAGGCCCCCCCGTGGTGCGATCTGCCCACGGTCTCCTGCTCGGGCGCCAGCGCGCCTGGCTGCTCCGCGACTGGCGCGGCGGCTGGCCCGGGCATTCTACGCCGTCCATTCCGGAGTCCCGATGACCATCCCGGCCGATCTTGAAAAGCGCTTTGCCGAGCGTGAAGGGCAGCTGCTCAACGACCTGTTCGACTTTCTCCGCATTCCAAGTGTCAGCGCGAAGGCGGAACACAAGACGGATACCCAGCGCGCTGCCGCCTGGGTGCATGGACGCTTTGCCAAGATGGGATTCACGGTCGAAACGTGCCCGACGCCCGGACACCCGGTAGTGCTCGCCGAGTGGCGGAAGGCGCCGGCCGGCGCGCCCACGTTCCTCGTCTATGGCCACTATGATGTGCAGCCGGCCGAACCGCTCAATCTATGGACCACGCCCGCCTTCGAGCCGACCATTCGCGAGGGCAAGCTCTTTGCCCGCGGTAGCGTGGACGACAAGGGCCAGCTCTTCGCACATATCGCCGCACTCGAGACCATGCTCGAGGTCCGCGGCAAGCTGCCCGTCAACGTGATCGTCATCGCCGAAGGGGAGGAGGAAGTCGGCAGCGAGAACCTTGCCCCGTTCATCGAGCAGCACAAGCAGCGGCTTGCCTGCGACGGCGTCGTGATCTCCGACTCGTCCATGTTCGCGCCGGGCATCCCGAGCATCCTGAGCTCGCTGCGCGGCCTCGCGTACTTCGAGATCAACGTGCGCGGCCCGGCGAGCGACCTGCACTCGGGCAGCTACGGCGGCGCGGTGGTGAACCCCGCGATGGCGCTCGCCCGCATCCTCGCCACGATGCACGACGAGAATGGCAAGGTGGCCATTGACGGCTTCTACGATGCGGTGCGCCCGTTCCCGCCCGCCGTCATCGCCGGCATGCGCAAGCTTCCCTTCGACGAAGAGGAATTCCGCAAGGAGGTCGGCGCCCCGGCGCTGGGCTACGAGCCGCAGTACACGGTGCTCGAGAAGCTCTGGACGCGGCCGACGTGCGAAGTGAACGGCCTGCTCAGCGGCTACACCGGCGAAGGTGCCAAGACGGTGCTCCCCGGCGTCAGCATGGCCAAGGTGAGCTGCCGCTTGGTTCCCGACCAGGAGCCGGCGACGATCGAGGCGCTCATGAAGAAGCACGTTGCCAAGGTCACGCCGAAGGGCGTCACGGTGACGGTAGAGCACCTGCACGGCGGCAAGCCGTGGCGCGCCGACCTCGAAGGGCCGCTGTTCGAGGCGGCAAAGAAGGCGCTGTTCGCGGCCTTCGGCCGCGACCCGGTCGTCACGGGTGAGGGCGGCTCCATTCCCGTGGTGGGCGACTTCGAGCGCATCCTCGGCGTTCCCGTGCTGCTGATGGGTTTCGGACTGCCCGGCGAGAATGCGCACGCTCCCGACGAGTGGATCAGCGTCGAGAACTTCAGCAAGGGCATGCGCGCCATCGCCGCGCTGTTCGAGGAACTCGGCGGGAAGAAGTAGGCATGGCGGTTGGGCGGCGCCTGTTCGATGCGGTGTGCGGCGCGAGCCGGGCGCTGCCGCATTTCCGCGGCAAGTGGCAGGTGGCGGACGTTCTCCGACGCCTGCTGCTGCCGCTGCGGGGGAGCGCCGATCCGCATTGCACCGTGCGTATGAAGGACGGCAGCCTCATGACCTGGGACCTGCGCGATGCCGCCGAGGGGCGCGCCGTCCTGCTGGGGCTCTGGGACGACGCGCTTCGGGGCGCCGTGCTCGCCCGGCTGGCGCCAGACGCCGTGGTGCTCGACGTCGGTGCCAGTGTCGGCGCGTGGACCGTTCCGCTCGCGCGTCGGCTTGGGCCCGGCGCACGCGTGTATGCGTTTGAACCGGTGCCTGCCAACCGCGCACGGCTCGAGCGGGCGGTGGCCGACAACGCGCTGATCACGGTCACCATCTCTCCCCTCGCCCTCGGCGACGCCGCGCGTCCGGTGGACATGTGGCTCCGGTCGAGCGTGACCGGCGCCGACTCCGGAACCGCGGCGGTGGTGCCTGCCGGCGGCGGCCATCTCACGGTGGACATGCGTCCGCTCGACGACTGGGCCGACGCCGCCGGCCTGACCCGCCTCGATTTCATGAAGCTTGACGTCGAGGGCGCCGAGCTGATGGTGCTTGCCGGCGCGCACCGCACCGTCACGCGATTCCGGCCGCTGATCCTCGCGGAGTTCGAGAATTACTGGATGTCCACCCACGGCCAGTCGGCCAATGACGTGCTGGAGTGGGCGGCGCGATACCGCTACCACCTTCTGCAGTGGGACCGCCGCTCCGGCCGCTTCCTGCCCACCGGCCGGACGGGCGGCGACGAGAGCTTGCTCGTGCCCGAGGAGCGCCTGTAGGCAACGAGGGCGCGCGACCTGCGTCGCGCGCCCTCGTGGTGGTCGGCGTCGCGCCGACTACAACAGGCCCGCGAGCAGCGTGTCGTTGTCGGTGGTGCTGGCAATGCGCTTGATGAGCCATTCCATGCCCGCTTGCGGCGGCATCTGCTGCAGGCCGCGTCGCAGGCTGTAGATGGCGTCGAGCTGGCCGGTCTTGTAGAGCTTCTCCTCCCGCCGCGTACCGGAGCTCGCGATGTCGAAGGCGGGGAAGATGCGCTTCTCGGCGAGCCCGCGGTCGAGCTTGATCTCGCAGTTGCCCGTGCCCTTGAACTCCTCGAAGATCACGTCGTCCATGCGCGAGCCGGTCTCGACCAGCGCCGTGGCGATGATGGTGAGCGACCCGCCGCCGACCTCCGCCGGAATGTTGCGCGCGGAGCCGAAGAAGGCCTTGGGCTTTGCCATCGCCGACGAATCGAGGCCGCCCGACAGCGTGCGCCCCGTGCCGCGCTCGGCCGTGTTGTGCGCCCGCGCCATGCGCGTGAGCGAGTCGAGCACGATGACCACGTCCTTGCCCAGTTCCACCAGGCGCCGGGCCCGCTCGAGCACCATTTCGGTGACCTCGACGTGGCGCCGCGCCGGCTGGTCGAACGACGACGCGATCACTTCGCCCACGCCCCACGAAATGGCTTCGCTCACTTCCTCGGGGCGCTCGTCCACGAGCAGGATGAGGAGCGTCGCGTCGGGGTGCTTGAGGGCCACGCCTTCGGTGATCGCCTGCAGGAGCATCGTCTTGCCGGCGCGCGCCGGGGCGACGATGAGGGCGCGCTGGCCGTACCCGATGGGGGCGATGAGGTCGATGCAACGCCGGGTAAGTTCCGGTCCGCCGCGGGCCGGTCGCCCCGTCTCGAGCGTCAGGCGCCGTTCGGGATAGCTCGCCGTGAGCGAGACGAAGTCGGGCCGGCGCGCCGCCTCGGCCGGGTCGTGGCCGTTGATCGAGAGCATATCCACGCAGGTGGGACGGCCGCGATGGTCGCGTCCGGTCGTCGCGTGGATGAGATCCGACTTGCGCAGCCCGAACTGCCGCGCGAGGTGGGCGGGCACGTACGCATCGCCCTGGTCTTCCAGATAGCTCGCGTTCGCCCGGCGGATGAAGCCGGCGTCGCGCGATGGGTCATACCAGCCGGTCGTCTCACTGTCCGCGACAATCGGCTGCGGCGGCGGTCCGCCGCCCGCCTGCCCGTTGTTCGGCTCGCCGGAGTTGCGGTTGCGACCGCGATGCCGCCGTCCGCGGCGCCCGAACCGCCCCTCGCGACCTTCTCGCCCCTCTCGACCTTCTCGCCCTTCGCGGCCATCTCTGCCTTCGCGCCGCTGTTCGGATGACGGGCGGTTCGCGCCATTTGAATCGGGGGCGCCCAGTTCCACCGGGGCGGCCGTCGGTGCGACATCACCGATTGCGAAATCGGCGGCCGACGGAGACTCGCCCGGACCCTCCTCAAACGCGGGCGGCGGTGGCGGAGGGGCCTCGACGGCCGCCGACGCGTCTGGCGCGGCGGAGTCGAGGTACGGATCGGGCTCGGCCGATGTGGCCTCCGCGGCGGTCGGTCCCTTGGGGCGTGCGGGACGGCCGCGACGGCGAGGACGACGATTCTCGCTCATGCGTCTGTAGGTGGTGATGATTCGAAACGATAGGGGCCGAGATCGCGCGCACGCGGTCCGACCATGCTGGGAGTGGGCACTCCGACGCCTTCCTCTGGGACAAGGGCCCGTGACTTCCACGGACTGCGCGCGCCCGTGGCGCGCCAACATGCAAACCTTTGATGAAATCGGACGAGACAGGGCGCGCGAGGCGCCTCGGTATCCCAGGCCACGGAACGTCACGGGGCCCGGCAAGAGCAAACGGACACACCGTCACTCGCGACGCTCGGCGCCGGAGTCGCATGCCGCAAACCAGTCGGCAGAGGCGGAAGGGTGCGTTCACCGGCGTGCGCAACGCGCAGACCGACTGGGGTGGAGTATGGTGCGGACCGTGCATTCGCGCAACCCTCCCGCCGCCCGTTTATCCCCGGAACCCGCATAAATTGGGGCCATGTCCACACCACGCGGCCACACGCTTTCCCGCCTCACGGTGATCGTCGAGTCCTACAAGGGGCACCGTGAAGTGGCCCGACTGCTCGGCGAGCTCAACACCCTCGCCGAGGCGTCGTCCACCGAGGAACTCTTCATGGCGGCCGATGCGCACGCGGCAATTCCCGAGGTGCTCGGGCCGCTGATGGAGGTCGTGGTGCAGCGCGAACCCAACCATGCGCGCGCGCTGGTGCGCTTGGCCAACGCCTACTGGCTGACGGGGCGCGGTCCTGAGGTCGTGGGAGCCCTGGCGTCGCGGGCGATCACCGCCGATCCCGGCCATCGCGGCGCCTGGCACCTGTGGGCGCTCACCGAGACGGACCCGCGCGCGCGCATGACGCGGTGGCTGCAGGTGACGGAGCGTTTTCCCGACGATGACCTCGCGCGGGCCAACCTCGCCGACAATGCGGCGTCGGTAGGTGCAGCCGAGGACGACCCCGCTGCGCTCCAACTCGCGCTCGAGACCTTCACAACGCTCCGCCGCACCGCGCCGCACCCGGCCCAGCGCGACGCCATTGACCGCGCCATCGAGGCGCTGCGCGGCCGCGCCTGAGACCTCACGCGCGGGTCAAGCCTATCGTGGCCTGAATCGCTTCGGTTCAATGGCGTCCAGCAGCTTCCCGAGGTTGTCGCCGATCACCTGCGTGCGCGGAATCGCGAATGGGTCGAACCCGGGCCCGTAGGGCGTACCCTCCAGCGCGCCGGTGACCTCGAGAATCGCGTCGAAGCGGTAGCGCACCGTACGCCCGCTCTTCGGGTCGCTCCAGGTCCCCGCGCGCGCCAGCGCCTTGTTGCGGGGCCACAACCCGAGCGGAAGGGCGAACGTGCGCACCCGATAGCCGGCCACCGCCGAGTCTATCGCCAGGTCGCCGCGCGCAATCTGCTCCTGCACCGCGGCCTCACCGCGCCGGTCGAGCCGTGCATGCCAGAGCGTGTGATTGCACAACTCGAAGCCCTGCTGCGCGAGGAAGCGCACCTTCGAGAGGCGCCACACGGACTTCTGGCCGGCCACGCCCGTGTCTCCGAAGAACGCGTGCCCGTCGTTCGCGGCGGGGAGCAGGCAGAAGGTGGCGCGCGGCTTCCAGTCCGGGTGCGTCCGGCTGAACGCGAGCCAGATGCCCACAGCGCTGTTCGAGTCAATCTCGAGCTTTCCGCTGCGCTCGATGTACGAGAACTGCCCTGGGGAGGCGTCGTCGAACGTGACCACCACCGGTGAGGTGCCACGCGGAATGTCGAATCGCCGGTCGAGCAGCTGCGCGACGGTGATGGGTCGGTAGCCTCGATCGTACAGCAGCTGCAGGTCGCGGCGAAACCCGTCGCGCGAACGCTTCCACCGGCTGTCGGTGTCGCCGATGAGGTGGTACTGCAGGATCGGGATCTTGTACGGCAGGGCCGACCCGGAAGCCTGGGACAGCGCCGGGCGCGCCCCAAGGCACGCCAGCAGCGCGAAAAATCGAATGCGACGCATGCTGCAAAACTACCCGCGCGCACCGGGCTTTTTGTAGCACGTGCTGGCTATCCAAGGACTCCGGGTAGCGCGGCCGGCGTGTACCCCGGGAACAGCGCGTCCAACTTCCGCGCGCCAAGGTGCTTCATCGCGACCTCCGCGAAGACCGCCCGAAAATCGGTGGTGAGCGCGAGGTCGCGGCCCTCATAGAGCTGCTCGGCGGCCAGGCCGGGCCACCGCCCGTGCACGCGATGTCCGTTCACCCGTCCCCCGATGACGAGCATGGCCCCGGCGTGGCCGTGGTCGGTGCCGCCGTTACCGTTCTGGCGCGCCATGCGCCCGAACTCCGACATCGTGATGATCACCACGTCCTGCATGCGATCGCCGAGGTCGGTGGCAAGCGCGCCGATGGACGCGCCGAAATCGGTAAGCCGCTGGGCCAGCGGTCCGGTGGCGCCGCCCTGGTTGACATGCGTGTCCCATCCGCCGACGTCGGCAAACGCCACCTCGAGCCCCACGCCCGCCTTGATCAGCTGCGCGATGGAGAGGAGGCGCTGCCCGAACTGCGTCGCGGGATACGCCGCGCCGTTCGCCGGCTGATAGCGCTGCGGGTTCGCGGCGCGCAACATCTTCACCGCCTCGAACATCTCGGTGCCGGTGCCGTGGACCAGGTCGGCCGATCCGGTGCGATACAGCGCCTCGAGCTGCGCGGCCTGCGTGCCTCCGCTCCGCACCGTGAATTCGGCCACCGAGTTCATCGCCACCGTGGGTGCGCTCCCCTGCAGGATGCGCGGCGTCTGCGGCGTCATCGCCACCGCGCGGAACGGCGTCGGCGTGCATTGCTCGCACGTTCCCGACGTCGCGAGGTAGCGGTTCAGCCAGCCGTCGCTCGTTCCCTTGTTGTCGGGCGTCGCGCTCTCCAAGTAGTCCTGCGCATCGAAGTGCGACCGTGTGGCGCTTGGGCTTCCCACCGCGTGGATGGGGGCGAGCAGTCCACGATCCCACAGCGGCTTCAGCGGCGACAGCGCGGGGTGCAGCCCGAAGAACCCGTCAAGGTCAATGGCGCCACGCTCGCCGGCCGAGCGCGCGGGCGGCGCGATGGCGATGGCCGGGCGCAGCGCGTAATACGCCGCCTCGCCGAACGGCACCACGACGTTCAGGGCGTCGGCGGCGCCGCGCTGGAACAGGCAGATGAGCACCTTGCCCTTGGCGGCCTCGTGCAGTTCCATGCCCAGCGCGGTGCGGCGCAGGAAGCTTGGGCTCAAGCCCATCGTCACCAGCGCGAGGGCGGAATCGCGGACAAAGACCCGACGTTGCATGGGGGGCTACCTCCGTTGGAACTCTGGGCTGCCAAGCGCCAGGCCGACTACCTGGGCCAGCCCGCGCAGCGGCGGCAATGGCGCGTTGGCGCGCGCCTGTGCCAGCCGCTGTGCGGGGCGCATGTCCAGCGGCGCTTCTCGCGTCGCCGGCATTCGGGATGGCGGCGCCATCATCGGCTCGGCAACCGCCGGCAAAGCTGGCATGGAGTCCCCGGCGGCCGCCTCGAGCAGCGGGTTCTTTCCCGTGAGCAGCACCGAGCGCGTGACGCTCGAGACATCGCCGCCCAGGAACGCGTTCACCACCGCATCCACCTGTTCCGCACGCGGCGCCTGGTGCAGCGACTCCGCACCGGGCACCGCCATCGGATTGGCGCCCGGTACACGGCCCGCCGCGACCACCAGCCCGAAGTTGATCCGGTTCAGGATCGCGCCGGTTCCAAGCCAGCCGTCGGCGGTCTCCGGCCATCCATCAGGCGTCTGTCGCCCGTACATCGGCTGGCCGAGGCTGGCGATCAGCTGCGCCGTCCGGAGCGAACGGTCCGGCGGCGCATTCAGGGCGCGCAGCGTGCTCAGCACCACCTCAAACGGCGACTTGACCTTCGCGCGGTAAGATTCCCGCGCGAAGAATTCCGGGCTTGTCACGATGGTCCGCACGACCTCGCCGATGTCTCCGTCCGTGCGCCGGAACGTCTCCGCGGCGCGGTCCACGAGAGCCGCGCTCGGGGTATCGCTCACGAAGCGGCGGGCCAGCTTGAAGGCGATGTGACGCGCCGTGCTCGAGTGGCGCGCAATGATGTCGAGCAGCTCCTCGCCGTCCTCGATGCCGCGACCAGCCTTGAGCGTGCGGCCGAGGATCTTCTTCTCTCCGGCGTCATGCATGAAGGGCGTGAAGGTGAACCCGCCGCCCTGCCGCGGTCCCGCGATGGTCCAGCCGGTGAGCGCGCGGGCCGCGTTGATCACGTCCTGCTGGGTGTACCCGCCGTCCACGCCCAGGGTATGCAGCTCGAGCAATTCGCGTCCGAAATTCTCGTTGAGGCCCGCGCGAAGCCGGCGCTGCAGCTGCTGCGCCACCGGCGACTGCGGGTTGGCCGCCGCCGGGAACCGCCGCTGCACCGCGCGCCGCATGGCGGGGGAGTTCACGTTGACCAGCCGGGGCCGTCCACTGTCCGCCGCGCTCTCCCGGTTGTCGAGGTAGAAGAGCATCGCGGGGCTCTTGGCCACCGCGCCCAGCAGGTCGCGGAACTTGCCCAGCGCCCGCGGGCGGATCACCCGGTTCTCGTAGTCGGCCAGGTAGTACTGCTCGCGAATTCCCTTGCCCGCGAAGACCGAGAAGTGATTGAGCCAGAAGTCGGTCATCACTTCCTGCAGCTGTCGCTCCGAGACCAGGGCGCGTCCCACCCGGGTCACCTGCACTTCTTCCGCGATGCGGCGGAGATTCTGGCGGGCCTGCCGCACGAGCAGCGAGTCGTCGCGGCTCATCCCGCCGGCGTTGCGCGCGCCAAGCTGGTTCACCAGGGCGCCCGGGTTCTGGTACTCGCCCTCCAGTTGCGCGGCCGTCTTCTGCACGACCTCAAACGCGCCGGCCCACGCCTCGGCCTTCGAGTCGTCAATCCGCTCGGGATGCAGCTGCTCGTCTATCCAGCGGTCCACGCCGAGTTGATGAATGTGCTCGAGGTCGCCCGGGCGGGGGCCAAACGTGAGCCGCGAGAGCACGTGCACGGCCTGCTGGTCGGCCGTCTGCGTGCGCACGCCGGCAATTCGCGCTGCGACCGGCGATTCCACGGGGTGCTGCACGGCGCTCGAACAACCGGCGGCGACGAGGGCGAAGAGGGGGGCAAGGCGGCGCATGATCGGCTCGTGAGGGGACTGCGGGGGGAGACGTCAGCGAACCCCTGCTGTTAATCCCATCCCCGGCCGACAGGGCGTCAAGCGGCACCATCCGCGCCCCGCCGGTGACCTGGATCACGTGTCGCGGGCTGCAGCGACGCGTCCCCCGGCATTCGTGCGATGTGCGTGGAGCATCGCAGTGTGCCTCGGTGTATGAACAGTTACGGCACTTCATCACGTGACGTCGCGCCCGTTCGTCTGGTCCGTGTGATGAGCACGTCAGAGGCAAGACATCGCGTGAAGAAGTTCCGTGACGGAACAGTGACAGCCGCGACGTGACGCGGTGCGGTTCTTGCAGGTACTCATTAGTAGATGGTTCGCCCCCTGGAGGAAGCATGGATGTCCTTGTGATGGTAGAGGAGCAGCCGCCCGAACATTCGAGCGTGCTCGCGCACGTCAGCTCCGTGCCATCACCGCTCACCATGGAACGTCCGTCGCGCGACGTGGTGACCCTGTATGGCATCCCGAGCCCGGAGTCCCTGGCCCTCGCGCTTGCCGCGGCCCTCGAGTCACGGCGTTCGGCGGATGACCGCGCCGACACCGTTCGCCATGTGGGTGTCTGGCCCGAGCGCGGTGCGGTGGGCGATGCCGCGTGGCGCGACGAGGAGACGGGCGAGCTCGTGACGCGCGACCTCCAGATTCCTCTTGCCGTGCTCGCCGAGACGGCGCAGGGGCTGCTGCTCGAAGGCGGCCAGGCAATCCGGCGGCTCGTCGGCGGACTCCTGATGCCCGACTGGCCCGAGGGCACCCGGCGCGCGGTGTCGTTTTCGTTCACGCCGTCGCCGGCATTCGCGTCGAATGCCACGTCCGAGGCCGTGCTCGCCGTGCTCCGCGAGGCCGATGGGCTCACCTACGACCTGGATTCGGACGAGAACTAGCCGGACGAAGGCCTGGCGATGAACAGCGGCCCGCGATGAGCGGGCCGTTGTGCGTTCCCCTACACTTCCGTCAGGGACGCCTGCCCTTGACGTTCGCCTGAACTAATTGGATGCTCCCGTACCTATTAAGCGACGCCGAATTGCGCGGCGGAGGCCTGCATGAAAGAGTATAGAAGTGAGGCAATCAGAAATGTCGCGGTAGTTGGACACGGGACGAGCGGCAAGACGACACTGGTCGACGCCCTCGCCTTCGTGTCCGGAAGCAGTAAGCGACATGGCCAGGTGAAGGACGGAACCGCGTTGACCGTGACCTCTCCGGAGGAAATCGAGCGCGGTTTTTCCATCTCTTTGGGCTGCGCGTTCGCCGAGTGGCGTGACACCAAGATCAACCTGATTGATACGCCAGGGTTCCTCGACTTCCAGGGCGACGCGATTGCCGGCCTCACGGCCTCCGACGGCGCCCTCATCACCGTCGCGGCGCCCGCCGGCGTCGAGGTGGGCACCGAGCGCATGTTCCGCGAGGCGCTCGTCCGGCGCGACCCGGTGCTCTTCGCCGTCACGCTGATGGACAAGGAGCACGCCGACTTCGACGCGGCGTACTCGGCCATCAAGGAACGGCTCACGGCCAAGGTCGTGCCCGTCGAAATCCCGATTGGCGCGGGCCTCGGTTTCAAGGGCATCATCAACCTGTTCACCAAGAAGGCGCATGTCTTCACGCCCGGCACCAAGACGGGCGAATACACCGAAGTCGAAATTCCCGACGCGGAGAAGGCGCGCTTCGAGAGGTACCATCAGGAGATGGTCGAGGCGATCGCCGCCACCGATGACGCGCTGCTCGAACGCTTCTTCGGCGGCGAGGAGATTCCGGGCGACGAAGAGATGGCCGCCATGAAGCAGGCCATGAAGCGGCAGGAACTCTTTCCGCTCCTCTGCTGCTCGGCCCAGCTCACCTGGGGCGTGCGCACGGTGCTCGACTTCCTCGTACAGCTCATGCCGTCGGCGTTCGACATGGAGGAGCAGAAGGCGTTCAAGGGCGCCGAGGGCACCAAGACGGTTGACATTCACCCCGACGAGAACGCGCCGTTCACCGCGCTCTGCTTCAAGACGATGACGGAGCCGCACGTCGGCGAGGTGACCTACTTCCGCACGTTCAGCGGAACGGTGGCCAACGGGCAGGAAGTCTTCAACGCCACGCGCGACGTGACGGAGAAGCTCATGCACCTGTCCATTCCGCAGGGGCGCGAGCGCATCGAGGTGCCGCGCCTCTACCCGGGCGACATCGGCTGCGTGGCCAAGCTCAAGAACACGCACACCAACGACACGCTGTCCACCCGGGAGCATCCGGTCCGCATGCCGCAGATCGAGTTCCCGCCGCCGCTGGTGACGTACGCCGTGCGCGCCACCGTGCACGCCGACGAGGAGAAGCTCCAGGTCGGGATGCACAAGATCCACGACGAGGATCCGACCTTCGAGACGCACTACGACTCGGAGACGCACGAGACGATCCTCAGCGGCATGGGCGAGCGCCACGTGGAAGTGGCGATGGCCAAGCTCAAGCGGGTGCTCAATGTCACCGCCGAGCTCAAGACGCCGCGCATCGCCTATCGCGAGACGCTCACCGCGGCGGCCGAGGGGCAGGGGCGCCACAAGAAGCAGTCGGGCGGACGCGGGCAGTTCGGCGACTGCTGGGTGAAGCTGCGCCCGGCGCCGCGCGGCAAGGGCTACGAGTACGTGGACGCCATCAAGGGCGGCGTGATTCCGCGCCAGTACATCCCGGCGGTGGACAAGGGCGTGCAGGAGGCGGCCGAACGCGGCATCCTGGCCGGCTACCCCGTGGTGGACTTCATCTGCGAGTGCTTCGACGGGTCGTCGCACTCGGTGGACTCCAACGAAGCGTCGTTCAAGATGGCGGGCATCCTCGCCTTCAAGAACATCGCGCCCAAGTGCCGGCCGGTGTTGCTCGAGCCGCTGCACGAGGTGGAGATCCTCACGCCCGACCTCTATCTCGGCGACGTGATGGGCGACATTTCCGGCCGCCGCGGACAGATCCTCGGCTCCGACAACATCGAGGGCATCGGCACCAAGGTGCGGGCGATCGTGCCGCAGGCCGAGCTGTATCTGTACGCCACGAAGCTGCAGTCCATGACGCAGGGGCGCGGCACGTTCACGCACAAGTTCCACACGTATGAACTGATGCCGCACGAAGCCGCCGCCAAGGTGATCGCGGAGGCGGCGAAGGAGAAGAAGGAGGAGGAGGAAGAGTAGGTCAGTGCCGCTACGACGGGCGCGAACCGCTGACGCTGATCCACGAAGGACGACAGGCACGAGGTGTACGGAGGCACTGGGGAGAACGACCGCACGCCACGCAGAACGCGCGTGGCGTGCTGCTATTCGCCCCTTTCAACCTCTCGTGCACTGCGCATCTTCGTCGTCGCTTTCTGTACGGCTACCGGTGCCGTGGCGTGCTGTCGGCATCCAGCCGCGTCCAGTCCACGCCGCCGCGCACGCCGCTCCACGCCTCGAGGCGCCCGACCACCAACCGGCCGCCGAATCGGTCGTCGCCCAGGATCTGAGGAAACAAGGCCCGCGGCATGGTCGCGCCCGGCGACGGGAGAATACCGACGGGCGTGCCATCCACCGCCAGCGCACATCGCCCGTCGGTCAGCAGTTGGAAACGAAACCGGTGCCAGCTTCCATCGAACACGCCCCGCGGCGCTCGGAACTTCTTGATCCCGCCGGCGCCCTGGAGGTAGAGAAACTCGCGGCCAACGACGCCTTCGTCGCCCGGCAAGCTGATGCCGCACGTCGGGGCGCCGGCTACTGGCCCCGCCCCGGTGCGGTGATCCCAACGGCGCAGCGCCCGCAATCTTTCCACCGGCCGAAGCTCGACGGAGAGCGTCTGCCACTGCTCGTGCGAGACGCGAAGGCTCAGGTCGGCCTCGAGGCCGGCCCCCGACTCCGCCGAGAACGGCTCCGGCAGATACGCACCGGACGGATACGACCCGTCGCCATTCGGCAAGAATGCCGGCCCGCGTCCGGTACGAACGACCAGCGGCTGTGGGTCCCCGAAGATGCGCCAGCGTTTCATCCAGTCGTCGTTCCACGTCTCTCGAATCATCGTGCGTGTCGTCGGGCGGGTGATCTGGGCGAGTGCCGAGTCCACGCGCCAGCCCCCCGCCGAGACAATGATCCATGTGCTCCCCAGTCGCCGCGGCCTCAACCGCCCGCTGGAATCGATGGTTGCCACCGTGGTGTCGCGTGACGTCCAGCGGAGGTCATGCATCCAGGCGGGAGCCCCGTTCGCCCGCCGTCCCTCGGCGACGAGCCGGTGCACGTTGTCAACTGAGAGTCCACCGCTGGGCAACCGCAGATGCAGCGTGTCGAGCCAATGCCCGCGTGACAGTGTGCCGGCGACGTAGCGCGGATCTCCGTGAAGCGGCCGGCCGCGGTACAGCAGCGGACGCACTGCCGACGGGTTCTCCGCCGGCATCAAGTAGAACGCCCGTTCTCCATCGCTCGACAGCCGGCACTTGCACAGTCGGAAACCGCCGTTGTCGGCGTTGGTCACTGACCCCCACACGCCTTTGACCGGCTCCAGGTGGCCGGTCGCCGCATCCATGCTGTAGAACTCGCCGGTTGTCCACGCTTGTACGAGGATCCGACGCTCGTTAATCCAGCCGGCCAATGAGGCGTCGTCGGGTATTTCAATCGGCAGGCACCGCTCCTGCAAACCATCCACGTCCACCAGGCAGGCGCGGTCGGCACTCTGGCCGGAGTAGTAATGGCGCTGCACGAGAATCTGCGTGCCGTCGGGGCGCCAGAACCCCCCCCGATCCACGTCGAGGGTGCTGGTGAGCCGATGCACCGTGCCGCCCGTCGGTGTCGTCCGCACGAGCTGAGCGTGGTCCGTGACGGTGTCAAAGCGTGCCGTAAGGCCGGCGACCTGGCGCCCATCCGGCGAAAACGTCCCGATGCCGTCATCGCCCTTGCCCCGGAACGGCAAGTGCAGCGCGCCCGCAGAATCCAGCACGACTCCCTCGTCACCGAGGTCGCGGTACTTCGCCATGCCCCACCAAGAGCGCCCGTCCGGCGCGCGTTGGAGCGGCGGCTCGGCACCAGCGGGAATCGGCGGAAAATCCGCGCGGTCCAACTCTGTCGCCTCGATCGGCGCCCCCGCCACCCACGGCGCGTCTGGGTCGAGGCGCACGCCCACCAACCGTCCTTCGCCGCTCGCGCTGTCCACCGTCCAGATGGCGAAGTCCGCCGTGAGGGCCGGCTTGGGGCGCCGGACCATCGCCACCGCGGCCCCCGCAGCAACGACGAACAACAGCACGGCCGCGCCGAGCCAGCGCGCCCGTCGGCGATACCGCAGTGGCGACTTCGCGGCGAGCGCGCGCGATGCGCGTGACGCGACGTCTTGACCCACGAAGTCGGCGGCGATGCGGCGCGTGCTCCGTCGGTCTCCCTGGCGGCGCCGAAGTTCGAGGAAACGCTGCCACGCCTGTTTCAGCAGCCCGTCATCCGCCCCAGCGAGGGCGTGCTCCGCTGCCCGTCGCAGGTCGGGTTCATCGGACGGACGCGCCAGCAGCACACGCGCAATTGCGGAACTCGCGGCGCGACGTTCTTCGGTCGCCGCGGCCTGCACCACCGCATCGGCGATCTCGTCGTGCGCCGCCACCAGCTGCGCGCCGATGCGCGTCAGCAGTCCGCTGCGCTCGAGCGTCTCGACCTGCTCCGCGAGGCTGCGCGGATCACCCCCGGCGATGGCCAGCGCCTCGTCCTCGTCCACGGGCCGGCCGGACAGGGCGAGCACCAGCATGATGCGACGTGCGCACGGGGCCTGGCGAAGCACGCGTTGCCGCACGGCGCTTCCTTCGCGCAGCGACGCCGTGATGCGCGTGGGATCGTCGCACTCCCACACCCCGATGCCGGAGACCGACAGCCATCCCTGCTCCAGAGCGTCGTGGAGCGTCTCGACCAGCAGCAACGGCGAGCCGCCCGTGGCCAGCAGGAGCTGCTGCGGCAGCAGGTCAGCCCACGCCACACTCGGCAGTTCCGCGACGTGCGTGACGAATGCCGCCACCGCCGCCGAGTCGAGCGGCCGCAGTTCAAGCGCCTCAAAGGGGGCGAAGAGCGCCCGTGGGTCCGCTGCCGGTCGCTTGGTCATCACCGCCAGCAGCCGTGCGTGCTCCAGCCGCGAGCAGGCGGCGGTGATCACGCGCGCCGAGTGGTCGTCCGCCCAGTGCAGGTCATCGAGGAGCAGCGCCACCGGGTGCTCCTCGCTCACCGCGCGCACGAGGTCCACCAGCGCGAAGGCGCGGCGGCGCACGGCGTCCTCACCCTCGCTGCCATCCGGAGCGGCGGACGGGTAGACCGACGCCAGCGCCGGCGCGAGCGCCACGAGCACGCTCGCGGTTCCCGGAGACACGGCCGCGGCCCCCGGTAGCGCGGCGAGCTGCGACGCGACTTCGGCCGCGAATCCGCCGCTCAGATGCCGGTCGCCAGGATTCGCGCGCACGAGGACACAACGCGCTCGCGAGGCCCGAAGTCGCGCTTGCACGTCGCGCAGCAGGCGGCTCTTTCCAAGGCCGGCCACGGCCGTGACGACCAGAATGCGCGGCACGCCCGCCCTGGCCTGCTGCCACGCCGACAACACATGGCTGAACTCCAACTCCCGTCCCACCAGCTCGGCGGCGATGGACGAGGAGGGTGCGCTCTCGCCGGGTGCGCTCGCGGCGGGCGACCGTCGCGCTGCACGCAGCGCCGTAATGGTCGCCACCTCCAGCTCCTGTTCCTCGCGGGCGAGGAAGGACTCCAGGTGCTCCGCTTCGCTGGCTGCCCCGAGGCTGTCGCTTCCCGCGATCAGCGCCTCGAGAAGCAGCCGCCACGTGGCCTGGTCCATCGGGTCCACGTTTCGCGCGCGCCGCGCCAGTTCCTGGGCGTCCCGGAACTTCCCCTCGCCCAGCCACTGCCGGGCGAGCGCGTCGGCGCAGCGCAGGTAGGTGACGGTCAGCCGCCGGCGCTCGAGTTCGCACCACTGCTCGAACTCCGATGCACCCGGCGCCGCAAAGTCGGGAATGAACGGTCCGGGATGCCGCTGCACCGCCGCGGCAAAGTCGGCCTTCTGGGCGGCCTGCAGGAAATCGTCGCGGTCCGAGCTGAACGATGCCGAGAGGCTCAGCACTTCGCCCGACGCATCGAGCAATCCGTCGCCGAGCTTCTTCTTCAGGTACCAGATCGTCTGGCGGAGGTTCTGGCGCGCCGCCTCGCTTTCGACGTCGCCCCACAGCAGCGCGGCCAGGTGCTCGCGACTCGCCCGATGTCCCGGAACGCACGCCAGGTAGGCGAGCATCGCCACCGGCTTGCCGCGGCCGAGCGTGCGCACCACGCCCTGCGCGTCCGTCGTCGTGGCCTTGAGCGTGCCGAGCGTACTGAGCGAGAGGTTCATCGAATGGCGTTCGCGTGCCGGGCGAGGAGAGGGACGCGGGCCACGATGGGCCAGCATCGCAGGGGGCAAGCGACAGGCCGAAGTGTCTGACGCCATCGTCAGAAGGGTGTCAAACGCGTCAGAGCCCTCACACTATGTTACTTGTCCGCCAGCGGCTGCGCACGTCAACGGCGGGCGGTCACGCCTGCGGTCGGCCGTCATCTGCAGCGGTGGGACGGGCCGGCCGGGCCGGCCCCGGTCAGGCGCCCCTCAGACCTTGTGGTACGAGATCCGCGCCGACTCCACCCGGTCTTCCGCCGTGTAGATCTCGAAGTCGGAGAAGAAGCCCGGCGCCTCCGCCTGCAGCGTGCGCAGCACCATCACCGCCAGCCGCCGGATCTCCTGCTCGGCGCCCTCGCCCGCGCGCAGCTCGAGCATCGTGCGCCAGGCTCGCGCATTCGCCGTCACCACGATCTTCGTTTCAGTGGAGTTCGGCAGCACGCCGCGCGCCGCTTCACGCGCCATCTTGCGGCGGTGCACCTTGTCCGCCACCCAGCTGTAGCGCTCCATCAGCTTCTCGACCAGCGCGACGTACGTGGCCTGCGCCCCCTCCACCTGCGCCGTCCACTGCGCCACCAGCGCGTCGTCGCCGAGGATCGCCGGCGGCACGACAAACGCCGCCTGGCTCTCGTCCACGTAGCGCTGCGACAGCTGCGAGTACGCAAAACCCGCCCGGTGCCGCACCAGTTCGTGCGTGAGCGAGCGGCTGATCCCCTCGAGCAGCAGCGAGTAGTTCGCATGCTCGAGCACCGACCCGTGCCCCTGCTTCTTGATGTTCTCCAGGTAGTCGCGCGTCGAGCGGCTGGCCGGGTTCTTCTGGCTCATGTAGCAGAGCCGCCCCGCGAACTCGGAGAGCCTCTCGCCATCGGTGCTCTCGCCCTGCCACTGCACCGGCAGGTGTGCGGGCTCGGCAAACGAGGGGCGCGCGAGGACGGTGACCTTCGGTTCGGTATAGAAGTGCGGCATCGGATGGGTGTTGAAGGTGCCGGGAATTTATGACGGTGCAGCGCGGCATGTGAGGGTGCACCCCTACGCGCATTTGTATCCACGCGCGCCGGGTGGCACCAGGGGGACCCGGTTTGCGTCCGTTCATGTTTGTACGAAGTCCTTCGCGCTCCTTCGCGCCCTTCGCCCTTTGTGGTAGCAGCTACCCGTCCCCCAGCATTCCCAGCCGGAACGCCGCCCACGCCTTGTCGCGCACCACACGGTCGAGCGCGGCGCGGGCGTCCGCCGGAAGGGGCGGCAACTCCGGGTCGTACTTCACATTCGCGAGGGGGTCGTCCCCGGGGCGCGGAACCTTGACCCCGGGATTCAGCACGCCCAGCGGATCGAACGCCTGCTTGACGCGCGCAAAGAGCGCCATCGCGCGCGCGTCCCACACCCGGAACATCAGCGGCGTGCGGAGCCGGCCGTCGCCATGCTCGGCCGCCAGCGTTCCGCCGAGCAGCGCCACCAGTCCGGTGACGTCATCCACCAGGGCCCGGGCGCGCTCGCGCCAGTCGGGCTCGCGCACGTCGAGCAGGGCGTTGACGTGCGCGTGGGCGTCGCCGGCATGCCCGAAGATCACGCCGCGCACGCCGTGCCGCTCGAGCGCGGCCCGCACGCCACGCACGTAGTCGGGGAAGGCGTCGGGCGGCACCGCGCCGTCCTCGACGAGCTGCATCGAGGCAAGGTGCGGATCCAGCGCACTGAGGATCGGGCTCGCCGCATGCCGGATGCGCCAGATGCGCACCGCCGTTTCCTCATCGGGTGCCAACACCACCTGCGCGGCGCGCGCCTGCCGGCAGGCGTCGCCCAGGCGCAGGGCGAGCGTGTCCGCCACCGCGTGGGTCTCGCCCTCGGCCTCGATCAGCAGCACGGCCTCGGCCGCCGAGGGAACGGATAGCGTGGCGGCTTCGGCGCGCACGACCTCGAGGAAAGTGCGGTCAAGCAGCTCCACCGCGCTTGCCCCGATCGCGGCGGCGGCGGCGGCCGCCTGCACCGCATCCTCGAGCGAGGTGAATGAGGCGAGCAGCGACGCGCGCGCGGCCGGCACCGGGGCCAGTCCCAGCTCCACCCCGACGAAGACCGCCAGCGTCCCCTCGCTCCCGACCAGCACGTCCACCAGGTCGCCGCTGCGCGCGTAGCTGGCCAGTCCGTAGCCGCTCGATTCCTTGCGCACGCCCGGGCGCGCCAGGTGAGCGCCCCGGTCCCTGACGTCGCGCGACACGTCGTGCTGGAAGGCACGCAGCGCCTCGATCTTCGGCCGCGGCTCGCCGCGCCGCACCCAGGCCCGCGACCCGTCGGCGAACACGCAGTCGAGGCCGCGCACCCAGGCGCGCATCGCCCCCAGCTTCACCGTGCGCGTCCCCGCCGCGTTGGTGGCGACCATGCCGCCAATCGTGCAGAACGCGCCCGACGACGGATCCACGGCCACGCGCAATCCGTGCGCCGCCGCCGCCGCGTCCACCGCGTCGCGCAGCGCGCCCGGCCCGCACGCGACCATTGCGCGGCCCGCATCCACGGCGCCGATCCAGTCGAGCCGCGAGAGATCGAGCGCCACGCCCGCGCCCAAGGCGCCGTTTGCCATGGAGCTGGCCGAACCGCGCGGTACAATCGGCACCTGATGCGCCGCGGCCCACTCCACCAGCGTCATCACGTCGTCGGCATCGGCCGGCACAGCCACTGCATCGGGGATGATGCGCGCCACGCCCGCTCCCTCGCTGTAGACGGCGCGCGCGCGCGCGTCCGTGCGAAAGACGCCGCGGAACTTCGCGGGCGGCTGCAGCGGCGCAGCCTCGCGGGCGCGGGTCGTCATGCGGTCACCGGGCCCGTCCGGCCAGCGGCGTGAATGGACGCGCGCGCACGGAGGCGATGAGCCGTCGCAGCAGCGTGTTGCTGCCGAGGACGGCGAGCCCGGCAATCATCAGCGACTTCACTTCGGCGCGGCTGATCTTCACCACGCCGCCTGGCCGCAGCATCGCGTCGGTGTGCGTGAGCTCGCGCAGCGTGGCGTAGGCGTAGAGCAGCGGCAGTACGCAGAACGCGCGAATGGTCACTGCCCGCCGCGGGAGCAGCAGCAGGTACTCGAACGCCTGGTCGAGGTCGGTCCACGCCAGCACGATGAACTCCCCAACGGCGGCGCGGTTCTCCGGGAGGTGCGCCGGGTCGAGCAGCGTGGCGTGCGACCCGCCGTGCGCGCGCAGCGTGGCCTCGGGCACGAAGATCGCGTTCTCCCGCTCGGCGTCGGCGGCGATGTCCTTGAGGATGTTCACCGTCTGCAGCGCCTCGCCGAAGCTCGTGCAGCGCGCCCAGAGCGCCTCGTAGCGCGACGCGGGAATGTGCCCGTGCTCGCGCCAGAGCTCGGTGAGCATGCAGCCGACCGTGCCCGCCACGTAATAGCAGTACTCGCGATACTCGTCCACCGTCTGGATGCGGAGTCCCCCGGGATGCCGCAGCGCGAACTCCGCCATGCCGCGCGCCATCTCGCGCACCCAGTGTGCCACCCGTTCGCGCGATCCCGCCGGGAGCGAACGATAGAGCACGCACACCACGTCGGTGCTCCGCAGCAGCCGGATGTGGGCGTCCTCCCCCACGATGAACGCGGCGCGCGCCGGAAACGCGTCGGCCGCCGCGGCGTCGTCGAGGCTGGCGAGAAACGCCTCAAGCAGGCGCGCCTTCGCCTCCGCCGGCGCGTGGCCGTCATCCTCGATCGTGTCGGCGATGCGGCAGAGCAGGTACGCGCAGAGCACCGAGCGCTCGAGTTCACCGTGCAACAGCCGCACCGACAGGGCGAACGTGCGCGAGGCCGCCGGCAGGATCTCGCGGGCGAAGCGCTCGGCCTCGCGAAGGCGCGCGGGCGTGTCGGCGGTGGGCATGCCGAAAATCTACCGAGCGCGCGGGGGATACTGCCACCACTTCACCGCATCACCACAAAGACGCAAAGGGCACGAAGGTCACAGCACACGACGCAGGATGCCCTGCCGGAGCGTCGGCGCGCAGAAGTTGAGCAGCAGTCCAGGCCGATAGCCACCGAGTCGGAGGTACGTCAGCAACTGCGCCTCGTGCACGGCGAGGACTCGCTCGACGGCCTTCACCTCCACGACCAGCATTCCTCCGATGAGGAAGTCGACGCGATAGTGCGCATCCAACGCGCGATCACGGTAGCGGATTGGAAGCACGAGTTCGTGCTCAAACGGAATTGAACAGGCCTCAAGCTCGGCGGCCATCGCCGCATGATTTGCTGATTCCAGGAGGCCTGGCCCCAGTGCTTTGTGCACCGCGATTGCCGCACCGATCACCAGAGACGACCACGGGTCTGCCACTGGTTCCCTTCGTGTACTTTCGTGACTTCGTGGTGAGCTGTTCCGCATGGCAAACGATAGACCGAGTGCCGTCGGTGTTCTCATCCAATCACCGCACTCGACACCAGTCTATTTCGGCGGCAGCAGGCTCCGCGTCAGTCCGTCGAGCAATTGCTGCGTCGGCGTCGGCTTGTCGGGGATCTCGAGCTTGTCGAGCAGCCGCTCCAGCGAGACGAGGGTCTGCCGGCGCAGCGCCCGCCACGAACTCCGCGCCCACCTCCAGCCGATCCACCCGAGCACGATCGGCGGCAGGATGGCCAGCACCGGGTACAGGGTCAGCACGGCCAGCGGCACGGCGGCGAGCACGCCGAGCACCGTCAGCACCACCGGCGTGGCCAGCTGCCTGCTGCGTGCCGGGCGAAGGTCGGCCGCGAGCGCCACATGCGTGCGCCGGCCATCCACCGCGCCGACGCTCACCACCACTTCGCTCGCCCGCGACAGGTAGTAGCCCTTTCCCCCGAAATCCATCGCGCGCGCCATCTGGTCGAAGATTCCGCGCTTCGGCTCGAGCACCAGCCGGTCGGGAAAGCGGCGGATGACGGCGAGCGATTCGTCGCGCGCCAGCAGCGCTTCGAGCCGCCCGAGCAGCTCGCCCTGCGCGCCATTGACCACGCGCGCGGCCGACACGGCAGGGTCGCCGAGCATCGCGTCGCTCTCGCGCTGGGCCGCAGCCAGCGGGGCGCGCGCCCGCTCCTCGGCAATCGCCTGACGCACCGCCTCGGGGGCGATCCCCACCTCCCGGGCGATCTCCAGCACCCGCGTCTCGCTCAACTGGTCGTCGCGTGCATCCGCCGCCTCGTCACCGCGCACGTGCAGTTCCATGGCGCGCGCCAGCACGCGCTCGAGCGCGGCGCGGCTGAGGGACCGGTCATCAGGAAGCGGAGAGCGCGGGTTCGTCATGGCAGGGGCCGCGCGTCGTGGCGCGCGGAGGTTGATGCGAGGCACGTTCGTGTGGGCAGCCCGCCGGCGGGCGGGCGCTCGCTCACTCTACGGTAAACGGTCCGGCCGGGTTCCGTCTCGCTTGCCGGTCACGCCGACGCGGAGGCGCGGCCACACACCACGCAGAACTTCCACGCCGGGTCCACTTCGGCGCTGCATCCGGGACAGCGGTGCACCTTGAGGTTCTGCCCACAATGCGGGCAAAAGGTCACGGTGCGCCCCTCGGGAAGCATCTGCCCGCAGAACCGGCATCCGGGTCGGGGCGCGCGCGCCGCGGCATCGGCGGTGGGGTCCGGAATGTGCGTGCCGCGCGCCACGTACGACGGACGCGACTTCGACTCGCCAGCGGTGCCCAGCGCCTCGCCAAGCTCGGCGAGCGTCGGCGGCAGCTGGCGCTGGATCGCGTCCAGCGCCGCGGAAATCTCCGATGGGCCCGACGGCGGGGCGTGCATCGCGTGATCGCGGCCGCCGCGCTCTCGTCCGGCGGCGACCTCGTGAGGCACATCCGGGGCGCCGTGCTCTCCCCCGGGTACACCGTCCGTTGATGGCGCGGGGGTCGGTTCGCTCACCCGCGTTTCCGGCGCCGAGGCCGTCGCCGACTCCAGCACCTGCCGCATCGCGTGCTGCGCGAGCGTCACCCTGGCCGTGCCGTACGCATGCAACGCCCGCAGGTCGGGATTGCCCGAGTCCAGTTCGTGCCGCAAGTCCTCCTGCATTGCGTCATCGGCGAAGAGGAGGCCGCGCTCGCCGGAAAGCAGGCGCAGGATGAGCACCTCGTAATCCTCCGCCGTCTCCACCCCGACCTCGACGCGCGTCGAGCGGTACGGCACGAACGTGCGCAGGATCTCGCCGACTTCGAAGGCGCGCGACAGGTGCTCCGGCCGCAGGTCGCGAATGCGGCGCACGAGGATGCGAAAGAGACGCTCGAGCTGGTCAGCCATTTATTGTGCCGCCTTCATCTTCTCGTCCGCGTTCCGCTGCAGCTTGGCCTCGGCGTCGGCCTTCAGCGATTCGGCGTGCTGCACCGCATTGACCCCGGGCGCCTTGAACCCCTTCACCAGCCGCAGGACGGTTGGCTGCGTGTGATGGCGGCCATCGTAGAAGCCGGAGGAATAGCCTGCGGCCAGGCCAAGCAGAAGTCCGACGAGGATGCGCATGTGATGCCTCCGGCGCGGCGTCAACCGATACGTGGCAAAGATGCGTGCGGCGTGAACGTCGCGCTATCCGGAAAAGCGTCCGGTTCGCTGGCGTGGCCGCCGCGCGCGCGGTAGGCGGCCAGCCATTCGTCGAAGGCCGACTCCACCAGGCCGCCGCTCGCCGACTGGTCGGCGGCGGCGCGCGTCGCGAGATGGTTGGCGTACTCGTTCTGCGCATGTCCCACGTGGCCGCGCACCCAGTGCCAGGCGATGGCATGCCCGTCGCAGGCGGCGAGCGCCTCGCGCCAGAGGTCGAGGTTCTCGATGGCCCCGGTCTTCCGCTTCCACCCGTTGCGGGCCCAGCCATGCACCCAGTCCCGCATGCCGTCCACGATGTACCGGGAATCGGTGGTGAAGCGCACGCGGAACCGGCCGCCCTTCGCCCCCAGCGCGCGCATCGCCTCGATCACGGAGCGCAGCGCCATGCGGTTGTTGGTGGTGGCCGGCTCGCTCACCCAGAGGTCGCGCCGCACGAGCGCGCCGCCGGGCCGCTGGTACTCGACCAGGACGCCCGCAGCGCCAGGGTTGTCGCCGGCCTGCCCATTGCCGAGGCACGACTCGTCCGCGTAGATCGCCACCAGCTCGACGCTCATCGCACCACCTCCACGCTCTCGGCTTCGTCGAGCCAGAGCGTGAGATGGTCGCCCGTCGTCGGGTGCCGCGCCTCGATGCACTCGCGGCGGCCGCGCAACACGAGCCGCTCGGGGATCACCAGGTATTCTGTGCCGCGACGATAGACGGCGATGCGCTGGCCGCGCGAGATGGCATGCTCCAGCGCGTCATACTGCTTGACGGTCAGCTGCACCTAGCGCACCCCGAGCCAATGGATGGCCGCCTGCGCGAGCACCGCCGTGGCGCGCCGCACTTCGTTGACGGGCACCCACTCGGTAGCGGAGTGCGCGAGGCGGATGTCACCCGGCCCGTAGCAGATCGCCGGGATGCCGGCCGCCGACAAAAGGGCGGCGTCCGTCCAGTACGAGAGGCCTTCCACGGCCGGCGGCACGCCCTCCACTGCCTCGACGGCGCCGACGAGGGCCTTCACGATGGGGGCGTCCACGGCCACGTCGTTGGGCGCCTGCACGAAGGTCACCTCGACGTCCGCGCGGAACCGCGGGTCGCGCGCGGCGACCCGATCGCACGCGGCGCGCAGCTCGACCGCGAAGCCCTCACCCGTCTCGCCCGGCAGCGTGCGACGCTCGAACTCCACGCGGCAGCGGTCGGCATAGGTGGAGAGGCCGAGTCCGCCGCTGATGCGCGCCGCGTGGAACGATCCGCGACCCAGCAGCGGGTGTGTGCGCTGCGTGAGCGTCGTCTGCTGGTACGCGTCGAGCTCGGCCAGCAGCAGGCCGGCCATCGTGTTGGCGTCGACGCCCACATCGTAACGCGATCCGTGCGCCGCCACGCCGTGCACCTGCACCACCGCCCAGGCAAAGCCGCGGTGCGCCGGGCCGATGGCCAGGCGCGTCGGTTCCGTGACAATCGCCGCGTCCGCCCGCACGCCATGCGCGATGAGCGCCGCCGTCCCCTCCGACTGCCACTCCTCGTCCATCACGGCGGCGATGATGATCTCGCCGTCAAGGCCCGCATCGGCCGCGTGCACCGCCGCCGCGCACATGGCCGCCACGCCGCCCTTCATGTCGCAGCTGCCGCGGCCGTGGAGATTGCCGTCGCGGATGACCGGCTCGAACGGCGGATGGGTCATGCCCGCGACGCCCACCGTGTCGAGGTGCCCGCTGAACATCAGGGTCCGGCCCCCCGGTCGGCCGATGCGCGCGACGACGTTTGGCCGCTGCGGGGCGCCCTCCAGCAGCGCCACGCGGAAGCCCCACGAGGTGAGCACGTCGGCGAGCATCCGCGCACACTCGCCCTCGCCCGGTGCCTCGGGGACGAGCTTGGGGTTGCGCGAATCAACGGAGACGAGAGCGCCGGTCAGGGCGACGGCGTCGCCACGGGGCGGCGGGTTCGCAGGCACGGGGAACGGTGGAGGAAAAGGGAAACGGGCGCGCACCACTGAAGGTGCGCGCCCGTCGCCTCGCGTGGAAGCCGCCCGCCGCTACTTCTTGGGCGCGGGCTTCTTGGCGGGCGCCTTCTTGGCGGGGGCTTTCTTCACCACCGCTGTCTTGGCGGCGGCCGCCTTCTTGGCCGCCGGCTTGTGGGCCGCAGGCTTATGCGCGGCCGGCTTGTGCGCGACTGGCTTGTGCGCGGCCGGCTTATGCGCGGCCGGCTTATGCGCGACCGGCTTGTGCGCTTCGACCTTCGGAGCGGGCTTGTGCACTTCGGCCTTCGGCGCCGGCTTGGCCGACTTGTGCTTCTTGCTCCACGCCTCCTCGACGCCATGCAGCAGCTTGTCGGCCTCGTCCTGCGTCATCTGGCCGCGGCGCACCATGAACTGCACCACGTCGCGCGCACTCTCAATGGCGAACCCGGTCAGTCCGGCGGCCGCATTGATGACATCTTTCATGGCCGCCGCCATCTTGCTGCCGGCCTCCATGGAGATTTCCGCCGCCTTGGCCGCCATCTCGGCCACGGCGTCGCGCACATCCTGGCCGCGGTGGCCGGGATGACGGCGAGGCAGAACGGTGCCGCTCCCTTCTGGCTTGGCGGGGGCTTTGTCGGTCATTTTCATGCTCCTTGCTCGAGCCGCCGGTGGCTCGCTCCGGCGTCAGGCCCCATCGCATCGAGCGCTAAGCGAAGGGGCAAAGGGGCGCTCGGGAATCGCATATAAGAGCGCTCGCCTATTGATCGGGGCCAAGTATATGATTTTCGTAGAGATAATCAAGGTGAGCGGAACGATTTTCTGCACGGATGTCGCTGGGGCGTAATTGACGCATTCCGAGCAATTTTATTGCCACAATACAACGAGTATCAAGACATAATGGCGACACTTCCGCTATCAGGTATAAGAATTCTCGACTTGAGTCGCGTACTCGCTGGACCACTCTGTACCATGATTCTCGGGGATCTGGGAGCGGACGTCCTCAAGGTCGAACGTCCGGGGGCCGGCGACGACACCCGCGGCTGGGGGCCCCCATTCGACCCGGAGGGGCGCAGCGCGTACTACCTGTCGGTCAATCGCAACAAGCTCTCGGTCGCGCTGGACCTCTCCACCGCCGCGGGCGCCGCCACGGTCCGCGACCTGGCGGCGGAGGCCGACGTGGTCGTGGACAACTTCCAGCGCGGCACGCTGGAGCGTTGGGGGATCGCCCCGCACGCCCTGCTGGAGCAGCACCCGCGGCTGATCTGGTGCACAATCACCGGCTTCGGGGCCGCCTCTGACCGGCCGGGCTACGACTTCGTCGTGCAGGCGGAATCCGGCTGGATGGCCATCACCGGCGAGCCACGCGGCGGGCCCGTGAAGGTCGGCGTCGCGCTGGCCGATGTCATCGCGGGCAAGGACGCCGCCATCGCCATTCTGGCGGCGCTGGCGGCCCGCGAGCGGTCGCGCGACGCAGCGGCGCGCGACGCAGCGGCGCGTCACCTCGTGCTCTCGCTGGCGCACAGCGCCGTCGCCTCGCTGGTCAACGTGGCGCAGAACGCGCTGGTCTCGCGGCACGACGCGCCGCGCTGGGGCAATGCGCATCCCAACCTGGTGCCGTACCAGCTCTTCGACGCGCGCGACCGGCCCATGGTCATTGCGGTCGGGAGCGACGCGCAGTTTGCCGCGCTGCTGCGCGTGCTCGCGCTCGACGCACTCGCTGCGGATGAGCGCTATCGCACCAATGCCGGGCGCCTCGCGCATCGCGAGGCGGTCGTGGCGGCGATTGCGGAGCGCGTACGCACGCGGACGGCCGCCACGTGGATTGCCGCGCTCGACGCCGCCCGGGTGCCGTGCGGCGTCGTCAAGCCGGTGCTCGAAGCGCTGCGCGACGTGGAGGCCTCCCCGCTCACCGGCGTCGCACCGCTGCCGCCGGCCAGCGTGCGCCGCGCGCCGCCAATGCTCGATGCGCACGGCGAACTCGTGCGACGGCTCGGATGGGGTGCGTTCGACGTTCAGTGAACAGCCACCACAAGGCACGAAGGGCGCGACGGGGCGCGAAGAACGGCGCGGTGCCATCCGGGGTAGCAGGCTCACCGTGGGTCCCGTGGTCAAGGCCTTTCGTGTTGCGGCCGCTCCGGCCACCTCATCCAGCGGTTTGTCTTCGCGCCCTTCCCCCTTCGCGGTGGCAGTAACCCTTCAGCCAATCGCTGTGAATCACCCGATGTCACGCCCATATTCCTCCTGATGCGTTCTCGTGCACGTCTCGCACTGATCCTGGCGGTCGCCGCCTGCTCCAGCGACGCGCGAATTACCGCGCCCGATGGCGCGTCAGCCTTCCGGCGCTTCGTCGCCGTCGGCACCGGGCTCACGATGGGCGAGCAGTCGTCGGGCGTCGTCTACGAGTCCCAGATCGCGGCCTGGCCCGCGCGGCTCGCGGCCCGCATCGACGCTCCATTCCGCGTGCCGGGGCTCAAGAGCCCGGGCTGCGTCCCCCCGCTCGTCGCACCGCTCGCCATCTATCGTACCCTCGCCGGACCGGTCGTCCCCGGATCGAACCCCTGCAATGGCCGGATCGGCTCCGACACGCTCCCCGCCAACAGCGTGGCCATTGCCGGCGCCACTGCCTGGGATGCGCTGCACACCTCGCCGCGGTCACTCGTCACGCAGCCCGCCTCGCTCGACCAGTCACGGTACCCCCTCGTGCTGCCGTCGGTGCAGACGCAGCTGCAGGCCATGCAATCGCAGCATCCCACGCTCGTCGCCGTGGAACTCGGCGCCGGGGAAGTGTTGCGGGCCGCCACCACCGGGCTCGTGATCACGGGGACGTCCTACACGCAGAAGACGGCGTGGACGCTGATGCCCGCGTCGGTCTTCGCCGTCGTCTTCGATTCGATCGCCGACAGCGTGAAGGCCACGGGGGCCAAGGCGGTGTTCGTGGGGGTTCCCGCGCTGATGTTCCTCCCCGCGTGGCGCTCGGGCGCCGTGCTGTGGCAGCAGCGCACACCGCTCGGTGCGTACGGACTCGACGTCGCGCCCGATTGCGAGGGGAGCACGAATCTCGTCAACACCGTCGTCGTGCTGCCGGCGCTCGCGGCGGCGGCGCGCACCGCCGGTACGCCGCAGGCGCTCTCCTGCGCCGATCGCCCCGGCGAGGCCGACTACATCCTGACCGCCGCCGACGCGGCGCTCATCACGCAGACGATCTCGGCGCTCAACGCCGCCATCAAGGCGGCGGCGGACAAGCGGGAGTTCGCGTACGTGGACGTGCCGATCTTCGCGATGGAAATCCCGTTCAACGCCCCATCGTTCACGGCGGCGGGTTTCTTTGGCAGCGATGCGCCGTTTGGCATGGCCACGTCGCTCGACGGCATACAGCCCAGCGCCTACGGCCAGGACCTGCTGGCCGATCGCGTGGCCGCCGCGCTGAACACCCGGTACGGGCTCTCGATTCCCATCCCGCCGCGCCCGCTGTAATGCGCGCCGCCCTGCGCTCGACGCCGCGCGGCACGCCCGCGTTACCCGGCCAAATTCCGGCTCGTCTCGATTGTGCGACACCCCAGCGTGGCCTCTTCGGGCGACGGTGGGGGTGGGCCTGTCCCCGGCGCGTGTGCGGCATTACACTAGCGTCGTGAAACTGACCCAGCCCTCGCCGCAGCAAGAACAGGCCGACGCGGACCAGGCCGTTATTGACCGCGTACTCGCCGGGGACAGGAACGCCTTTGGCACGCTCATCGAGCGCTACAGCGATCCGCTGTATCGCCACGCGGTGGGCATGACAGGGAGTCCCGACGTCGCCGAGGACATCCTGCAGGTCTCGTTCATCAAGGCGTACAACCACCTCAGCGAGGTGCGCGGCCGCTTCGATGCCTGGGTTTTCCGCATCGTGGCCAACGGGTGCAAGGACTGGCTCAAGAACATCCGTCGGACCCACCTGAGTTACGAAGAGGACGATCAGGCGTCTGGATACGAGACCCCGGAGGAAGAACTCGACCGGGGTGAACTGCGATCCGACCTGGACCGCGCGTTGTCCGCGCTCCCCGCGTCGTTGCGGGAGGCGTTCGTGATGAAGCACGTCGAGGGTCGGTCGTACGAGGAGATGGCCGAGTTGCTCGACACGACCGTGGGTGCCCTGAAGATGCGCGTGCACCGTGCCCGCGAGGCGCTTCAGGCGCTGCTGGAGGAGCGATACCAGTGATGCAGAACGATCTTGATCCGCGCGACGAACTCGAACCGGGGACGCCCCGCCCGCCCAAGGAAGCGCCGATGGCCGACCAGGAGCTTGCATCGGCCGGGCACATCTCCGAGGCGGTGCACGCCTGGCTGGACGGCGAGCCGGTGGCTGAGGCCGCGCTGAACGCGGCGCCGCGCGAGGTGGCCTTTTGGAAGAAGGTCGAAGCCGAAACGACCGCGCGTCGCCGCATGGTGACGCCGGCGAGCATGCCGGCGCAGATCCTCGCGAAGCTGCCCGACAAGCGCTGAACCGCGCGCGGGATGCGAAGGGCCGTCCGGGGAACCGGGCGGCCCTTCGTGCTTCCGCCGCTTCCCGGACGCGACGCGGTAGAAACGCACGGGCGCCGGCGTGATCCAGTGTCAGCACCCGTCCTACACAACCGGCACGGTCCGCAGAGCATGGTGTATGCACGCCATTGTCACGTACGCCCCCCCAATGAGGACCTGCACCCATGGCCATCTGGAAAGACCAACCCGCGCCCAAGAAGGATGATGTGCTCGCCGTGGCGGACACTCCAATCACGCGCGTCGGCGACACGCGCGTCGCCGACACGCGCCCCGATCCGGCGCCGCGCGTCGCACCGGCGCCAGTGCACGCGCCGGCGCGCGAGCAGCGGGAGTCGCTCATCGCCTCCGAGATCACGATCGAGGGGAAGATCGAGGGCACCGGTCACCTGCGCCTTGCGGGGCGGTTCAAGGGCGACGTGCAGGTGCAGGGCAACCTCTCCATCGAACAGGGCGCGAAACTCACGGGCGGCGTCCGCGCCAGCACGGTGGTGATCGGCGGCGAGCTCGAGGGGAACATCACCGGGGCCACCCGGGTCGAGCTGCTCGACTCGGGCGTGCTCAACGGTGACCTCAAGGCCGGCTCGCTGACCGTCGCGGCGGGTTCACGCATGCGCGGCCAGGTCGAGTTTGGCTGGGAGGACGCTGGGGCGAGCGCCCCCGCGATCAAGCTGGAGCGCGGCGCCATCCCATGACGGCGGGGCGTCAGGCGACGCCAGGGGCCGAGCGCACGTGTCCACACTGTCGGCAGACGATCCTCGCCAGCGCGGCCATTTGCCCGGCGTGCCGGAAGCACCTGCGCTTCGAGGCGAAGACGGCGCCAGCGCGCGCCGCGACGACGTTGGTGCCGTTCCGTGTCGAAGGGAGAATCATGCGCCCCCCGGAGAGTGAGCCGTGGGAGTACTCGATGGTCGCCGAGATCCGCAACGAGCGCGGTGAGGAGATCGCGCGCCACGTGATCGGCGTCGGGGTGCTGCGCGAAAGGGAGGTACGGACCTTCGCGGTGGTCATTGAGGTGACAGCCGGGAAGTGAATGTGGGAGCGCGATCGTCATCGAAGTGACGTCTGGTTGGTGACTCTGCGCGTGGTGAGGACCTTGCGACGCACCTGCACCGGGAGGTCATATGCGACGTTCGATGCTCATCGTACTGGTTCTTGCGCTCGGCGCCTTCGCCGCAGGGTGCGCGGGGGCGTGGTACGTCGAACCCGGCGTCACCGCCGTGTTCGTGTCGGCGCCGCCGCCACCGCCGCGTCGTGAAGTCCGCTTCGCGGCACCGGGCCCGCACTACATCTGGGTTGACGGACACTGGGCCTGGCGCGGCAACGCGTACGTGTGGGTGCCCGGCTCGTGGTGGGCGCGGCGCCCGGGGTACACCAAGTACTCGCCGGGACGCTGGAAGCACGAGCGGCGCGGGTGGTATTGGGTTGGGGGCCGCTGGCGCTGATGGTCAGGCGCCGGCGGCTGGACGACAGGTGATGCTCCCGCACGACCCGTCGGCTCACTCGCCGGGACGGGCCGCGCCTGCGCAGATTATCCGCACCATGCGCCCCATTCACGCCGCTCTCGCCCTCGCCGCCGCCCTCCCCGCGGCCGCCGCTTCACAGACCATCGCCCCGTTCGACCTCGGGACGTCCCCCATCGCACTCACCGGTGATGTCCGCCCGGGACAGTTCGTCAGCGCCGTCGGCCGCCGCGCCATTGCGATGGGCACCGAGGACGGCGCCTTCGAGATGTGGAGCTGGCCGTACAAGTGGATGCACGACCTCAAGCTGTCGTTCCGCGTCCCCAAGTACACGCAGCCCATTCCCGCCAAGGACGTCGCGCGGTCCGTGCTCGTGCGCCCCGAAGGGGTGACGATCACGTACGCGTACGAGACGTTCACGGTGAAGCAGACGGTCTTCGCCTCCATAGACAAGCCGGCGGTGATGATGCTGCTCGAGGTGGACGCGATACGTCCCATGGAAATCATTGCGTCGTTCGTTCCCGACGTGCACCTCGCCTGGCCGGCGTCGCTTGGCGGGCAGTACGTGGCGTGGCACACGGGGGCCAAGGCCTTTGTGTTCAGCGAGAGCCGCCGCAGGGTGAGCGCCTTCCTCGGCTCGCCGGCCATCACGCAGGCCAGCGACGTGCCGGCGCACATGCTCTCGGCGGCCCCGCCGCAGTTCACCATCGCCGTGGGGGGCGCCAACGAGCGCTACACCGAGCCCCGGCTTGGCGAACCGCCGGGCGGCAACGTCAACATTCACGCCAAGTACATCCCCATCGTCATGGCGGGCGGCGAGATGCCGCGCGATACGGTGCTCGCACTCTACCGGTCGCTGCTCGCGCCCGGCGCCATCGAGCGCGAATGGAAGAAGCGTGTGGCGCATGCCGATTCGATCCGCACGCAGCAGGTGTCGGTGTCCACGGGCGACGCCACGCTCGACAAGGCGGTGGAGTGGGCCAAGGTGAACCTCGACGAGTCCATGGTCTGCAATCGCGACCTCGGCTGCGGGCTCGTCGCCGGCTACGGCCTGTCGGGTGCGGCGAGCGACCGGCCGGGGTTTGGCTGGTTCTTTGGCGGCGACGCCTCCATCAACTCGTTCGCGATGAGCGCGGCCGGACAGCATGAGCTGGTGCGCGACGGCGCACTCAAGTTCTTCGCCAGGTACCAGCGCGCCGATGGCAAGATCACGCACGAGATCTCGCAGGGAGCGGGGAAGATTGACTGGTTTGGCTCGTACGGGTACGCGTATTACCACGGCGACACCACGCCGTTCTGGATTCTCGCCTTCGGCGAGTACTGGAAGCAGACAGCCGACACCGCCACCGTGCGCGCGCTCTGGCCGAACGTGAAGAAGGCGTACGAGTGGTCGCGCAAATGCGACACCGATGGCGACGGCCTCATGGAGAACACCTGCGCGGGCGCCGGCGCGCTCGAGGTGGGCGACCTGCAGGAGGGGATCGTCAGCGACGTCTACCTCAACGGCGTGTGGGCCGCGTCGCTCGAACGGTTCGCGCGCATGGCCGACGCGATGGGCGAGCCGGCGCTGGCCGGCGCGGCGAGAACCGAGCGGGAGCGCGCGCTCGCCGCCCTCGACGGCAAGCTGTGGATCCCGGCCAAGGGGCAGTACGCGTTTGCCGTGCTGGAGCAGGGGAAGATCAACGAGACGATGACGGCGTGGCCGGCCACGGCCATGGCGTTCGACGTCTTCAACAAGGCCAACGGGCGGCTGATGGCCGAGCGCATGGCGCGCAGCGACCTCACCACCGACTGGGGGGTGCGCCCGCTCTCGACGACCAGCAAGCTGTTCGATCCGCTGCACTACAACAACGGCGCCGTCTGGCCGTTCGTGACCGGGTGGGTGGCGACGGCGCAGTTCCGCTACGGCAACCCGCACGCGGGGTGGCAGGCGCTGCGCGCGATTGCGCACACCACCTTCGACGAGGCGCTCGGGCGGAACCCCGAGGTGATCAGCGGGCGCCTGTACAAGCCGCTCGACACCGCGGTGCCGCAGCAGTTCTTTGCGACGTCCATGATCCTCACGCCGCTGCTGCGCGGGATGATGGGGCTCGAGGTGGACGCGCCGGCGGGGACGCTGACGGTGGCGCCGTGGGTACCGCCCGGCCACGAGCAGCTGCGCGTGCAGAAGCTCGCGGTCGGTGGTGTTCGCCTCGACCTGTCGGTGACCGAATCGGCGCAGCGGGGGGAGCGCGTGCTTCTGGTTGCTCCCAGCGCCGGTGCTGCCCTGCCGCGGCCGATCAAGGTCCGATTTGCCCCGTTTGGCGGTGGTGTCGCCGAGGGGGTGCTGGCTCCGGGCTCCGCGTCGCTGCGATTGTCGCTCGCCAATGGGCGCCGCTGGGAGGTGATGCTGGCCGACGACCCGAGCGCCGTCATCGGTGCGCGCTCGGGCCATCCACGCATCGTCGCCGCCCGTGTCGAGGAGGGTGTGTACCATGTGACGCTCGAGGCGCTGGCGGGGAGCACGGTGTCGCTTTGGGTGCAGCCCCCGAGTGGCACGACGTTCGTTGCCGATGGGCCCGGCATTCAGGTGCAGACCATTCCGGCGGATTTCGTTTCCAGGGACTCCGCGCTCAAGCGCTTCGCGGCGCACGCCGCGCGCGCGGAGGTCACCATGCCCGCGAGCGGCGCGGATGAGGATGGATACGTGAGAAAGGAGATTGTCTTTAGGGACAGATGAGTGTTGAGAGACAGACAACAGAGAAACAACAGAGAAACTACAGAGAGACAACAGGACGGCGCTCTGTGCGCGGCGTCTGTTGTCTCTCTGTAGTTTCTCTGTTGTCTTTCTATTGTCTCTCTGCCCTTAACGAGTCGCGGTAGGTCAGCGGTGAACGAGCCAGTGACGGCCCCCCGGCGCACTGTACGCGCCCCCCGCTGTGCCTACCGCGACACGCTGGGTCGCTCGAAGCGACCCTGCGTTACCTGCTATGTTTTCCACCGGTGCGTCGCCGCATATGTTCAGCGCGCTCCCGATCGCAGAGGGAATGTCAGTTCTGGGGAACCCTCGCGGAATGGGGTGCAATTATGGAAAGTTTGTGAGGCAATTCCTCACGAAACCCTTACAGCCCGACTTTTCCGCAAAAGTGGCAATTCACAGGGGGATTTGGATGAGCATCGCTGCAACCGTGCGCCCTGGCGCCGACGAATTCGCACCGTTCTACAGCGGCTACGTCGCCGCCGTCCCCGACGGCGACGTCATTCGCACCCTCGGCGAGCAGGGAGAATCGCTGCTGGCCCGGCTCAAGCACCTCACCGATGCGCGGGCGCTGGCGGCGTACGCGCCCGGCAAGTGGACGGTGAAGGAAGTCATCTGCCATATCACCGACGCCGAGCGGATCTTCACGTACCGGGCGCTGCGCATCGGGCGCGGCGACGTCACCCCGCTCGCCGCGTTCGACGAGAATGCCTACGCGGCGCTTTGCGAGGCCAACGCCCGCCCGCTCGAGACGCTCCTCGGCGAGTTCGCCGCCGTGCGCGGCGCCTCGCTGGCGCTGCTGCGCTGGCTCCCCGAGGCCGCCTGGACCCGCCGCGGCACCGCGAGCGGCAAGGAAGTGAGCGTGCGTGGGCTCGCGTGGATCACCGCTGGGCACGCGTTGCATCATGCGAACGTGCTCAAGGATCGGTACGGAGTGTAAGAAAGACAACAGAGAGACAACAGACAAACAACAGAAAGACAACAGAGGTGCCCACGACTCACGGGACACCTCTGTTGTCTTTCTGTTGTCTCTCTGTTGTTTGTCTGTAGTTTCTCTTTCTAGATGTGTATGGCCCGCCCGAGCGCCGCCAGCGCTGCTTCTTTGACGACCTCGCTGAGCGTTGGATGGCTGTGCACGGTGACGCCTATGTCCTCGGCCGTTCCCCGGTACTCCATGGCCAGCACCACTTCGCTCAGCAGGTCGCTGACGTTGGCCCCGATCATGTGGCAGCCGAGGATCTCGTCGGTGTTGGCGTCCACGATGAACTTCACGAAGCCGTTCGTCTCGGCCATCGAGCGGGCGCGTCCGTTGGCGGAGAAGGGAAACTTGCCCACGCCGTACGGGCGGCCACGGGCCTTGGCCTCGGCTTCGGTCAGGCCGCAGGTCGCGATCTCGGGCCAGGTGTAGACCACGCCCGGCATGTTGTGGTAGTGCATGTGCACCTTGCGACCGGCAATCACCTCGGCCGCAATCACGCCTTCCTCCTCCGCCTTGTGCGCCAACAGCTTGCCGCCCACCGCGTCGCCGATGGCAAAGACGTTCGGCAGGTTGGTGCGCATCTGGTCGTCCACCGTGATCTCGCCGCGCGCGCCGAGCGCGAGGCCGAGCGCCGACGCGTCCACGCCGTAGAGCGCCGGCTTGCGGCCGATCGAGACCAGCACGCAGTCGGCGGTGAACGTCGCCGGCGTGCCGTTCTCCTCGACCTCGACGATCACCTGGTCTCCGTCGCGTCGGCCACCGGTCACCTTGGTGGCGGCGTGGATCTCCATGCCCTGCTTCTTGAAGATCCGCGTCGCCTCCTTGGTGATGTCGTCGTCGTTGCCGGGGAGGATCGTCGGCATGAACTCGATCACCGTCACCTTGGCGCCAAGCCGGCGCCAGACCGAACCGAGCTCGAGGCCGATAACGCCGCCGCCGATGACGATGAGATGCTGCGGCACCTCGTGCAGCTTGAGCGCGCCGATGTTCGAGACGATGCGCTCCTCGTCGAACTTGAGGAACGGCAGCTCAACAGGGACGGAGCCCGTGGCGAGGATGACGTGCTTCGGCGTGTAGGTGGTCACCGTGCCGTCGTTGGCCTTCACTTCAACGACGTTGCCCGACTTGAGCGTGCCGAAGCCCTTCGCCCAGGTGACCTTATTCTTCTTGAAGAGGAACTCGACGCCCTTGGTATTCTGGCTGACGACGTCGTCCTTGCGCTTCATCATCCGGTCGAGGTCGAACGAGACGCCCTCATAGTGGATGCCGTGCTCGGCGGCGTGCAGCCGGGCAAACTCCAGGTGCTCTGACGAACTCAGCAGCGCCTTGGACGGAATGCAGCCGACGTTCACGCACGTGCCGCCGAGGGTGCGGTCCATCTCCACGCAGACGGTGGAGAAGCCCAGCTGCGCGGCGCGGATCGAGGCGACGTAGCCGCCGGGGCCGCCGCCAATGACGAGCACGTCAGGAGAGAAATTGTCGGTCACTGGGATCGGAGTTGGAGTCCCTGAAATCTATGCGATCGGGTATTGCGATGAGGCGGCGAGCCGCAACCTCGCACGAACCGCGCGCCGCCAGTGACAATTAATGACGAAAGGCCGCGCGGAAGCGCGGCCCTTCCTGCGGACGTCGGAGGCGTCAGTCGATCAGCATCGTCGCCGGATCTTCCAGCAGCTCCTTGAGCCGGATGACGAAGAGCACCGCCTGCTGGCCGTCAATGATGCGGTGGTCGTAGGAGAGCGCCACATACATCATCGGGCGAATCTCGACCTTCCCGTTCACCGCGACCGGCCGGTCCTGCGTCTTGTGCAGGCCGAGGATCGCCACCTGCGGGAAGTTGATGATCGGCGTCGAGATGAGCGAGCCGAAGACGCCGCCGTTGGTGATCGTGAACGAGCCGCCGGTGAGGTCCTCCATCGTCAGCTTGCCGTCGCGCGCCTTCTTGGCGAGTGCGGCGATGTCGCGCTGGATGTCGAGGATGGACTTGCGGTCGGCATCCTTCACGTTGGGCACCACGAGCCCGGCGTCGCTGGCCACCGCGATGCCGAGGTTCACGTAGTGCTTGTAGAGGATCTCGTCGCCGTCAATCTGCGCGTTCACCGTCGGGAAGGTCTTGAGCGCCAGGCACGTCGCTTTCGCGAAGAAGGGCATGAAGCTGAGCTTCAGGCCGTGCTCCTTCTCGACCTTCTCCTTCATCCGTTCGCGGAGCGCCGTGATGGCGCTCATGTCAACCTCGTTGAAGGTCGTCAGGTGCGCCGTCGCGTGCTGCGCCTGCAGCAAGTTCTCGGCGATGCGCTTGCGGCGCGTCGTCATCTTCTCGCGAGACTCGCGCGCGGTGGCGGGTCCGCCGACGCCAGATGCGGTGGACGGAGCGGGGACACCGGGTGTTGCGGCAACGACCGGCGCACCCGAGGGCACCGTGACCGGCACGGCCGGTGCAGCGGCTGCGGCGGGCACCGGCGCTGGCGGAGCTATGGCGGCAACCGCCGGCGCGGCGGGCATGGGCCGTGCCGGCGTTGGCGCACTCATCGCGGCAATGACGTCGGGCTTGCTCACCACGCCGCCGCGCCCCGTGCCGGTGACCGTCCCGAGATCCACGCCGGTCTCCGCGGCAAGGCGCGTGGCGCTCGGCGCTGCGCGGACCTCGCTGGCGGGCGTCGAGGGGGCGAGGGTGGGGGCTGGTGCAGCGGCAGCGGCCGGTGCGGCCACGGCAGCGTCCCCTTCCTCGAGATCGCCGAGCACTTCGTCCACCTTGACCACGTCCCCTTCGAGCTTGCTGCGGCGGCCGAGCACGCCCGCCTTTGCGGCCGGCACCTCGACCGTGATCTTGTCTGTTTCGAGTTCGACCAGCGTGTCACCGACGTTGACGGCCTCGCCCTCGCGCCGGAGCCAGCGGGAGATCGTCGCTTCGGTGATGGACTCGCCGAGGGGGGGAACGCGGATGAGCATGGAGGACTGCAGACGGGAGACGGGAGACGGGAGACGGGAGATGAGAGACGCGAGACCGCGTGAGCGGGGCCCGCGAACCTGATCACGGCATCAAGCTAATATATTCGACGAGTCCCGCGACGGCGTGTCGCGGACGCGTTCGCCTCGTCACGCAGGCCTTCGACGCCCGCCTTCCATCACAGATCTCGCATGTCACGTCTCCCATCGCACCTCTGCCCTTCATGCGCGCCCTGACGATCTCCGCCACCGGCTCGCTCGACTGCGTCGAGTTCCGGAGCGACATCTCCCCGCCGGTGCTGACCGGCGCGGGGATGGTGCGGCTGCGCATGCAGGCGGCTCCGCTGAACCATCTCGACCTGTGGACGATCCGCGGACTCCCGGGCATGCGCGTCACTCCCCGGTGGGTGATTGGCGCCGACGGGTGGGGCATCGTGTCCGAGGTTTCCGCTGACGTCACGTCGGTGCGGCCGGGTGACCGGGTGGTGGTGAATCCGGGCCTGTCGTGCCGAGACTGCGAGTACTGCAATGCGGGCGAGCAGCCGTTGTGCGTGAAGTTTCGCGTGCTCGGCGAGCATCTCCCCGGCACATTCGCCGACGAACTGGTCGTTCCCGCCGCCAACGTGCGGGCGATTCCGCCGAGCGTGGGCGACGCGGCCGCGTCGGCATTCGGCCTGGCCGCGATGACGGCGTGGCGGATGATCGTCACGCGGGCGCAGGTGAAGGCCGGCGATGAGGTGCTGATCTGGGGAATCGGCGGCGGCGTGGCCCAGGCGGCGCTGCTGTTTGCCAAGGCGCGCGGAGCGCGCGTCTGGGTGACGTCCGGGTCGGACGAGAAGCTCGCCCGCGCGCGCGCCATGGGCGCCGACGAGGTGATCAACCACACGGGCATTGACGTGGGCCGCGAGGTGCGCGCCCGCACCGGCAAGCGGGGCGTGAACGTGGTGGTGGACAGCGTGGGCGCCGCCACGTGGGAGCAGTCGCTCGGCGCCCTCGGCCGCGCCGGACGGTTGGTGACGTGCGGCGGCACGTCGGGGCACACGCTGCAGACCGATGTGCGCCGTCTGTACTGGAACCAGTGGAGCCTGCTTGGGTCCACGATGGGCAACGACGCGGATTTTGACGCGGTCGTCGGCGAACTGGTGGCGGGGCGGCTGGCGCTTCCCGTGGATTCCACGTTCCCGCTGGAGCGCGGCCGCGAGGCGCTGGAGCGTCTGCAGGCTGGCGCCCAGTTCGGCAAGATCGTGCTGCGCATCGGCGCATGAGTCCGTCCGGCCAGGAGCGCGCGCAGTTTACGGACGAGGAGCAGCGCACCCTCCGAGAAGCGTTCGCCGCGGGGGCGGCGGTCGAGTGTCCGCGTTGCGCTGTCGCGATGACCTCGCGCGCCATCGGCGGGGGGAGCTTCGGGCTCGGATACGCGCGACGGCGCGAGTGGCTCATGTGCCCCAAGTGCCGGCGGTCGGTGATGTTCGACGTGCGGCGGGGAACGAGGAACTGAAGGCGGGGGGTGGGCCACACCCTCGTCCCCCGAAACGCGCCGCCGGTCTGAGCCGTCCTTAGAACGACTCTCCAACTCTCCCGCATGCATCGCCTGCTCCTCCTTCTCTGCCTCGCGACTCCTCTCGTCGCGCAGGAACCCTCCGGCGTCCCGAAGCCGCGTCCCGACCTGCGCGACTCCACGCGCCGGGCCCCGTCGCCCACCGACACGCGTCCGTCGCCGCGTCCCGTGCGCGACACCGGCGTTTCGGCGGTGGCGCGCCTGACCAGCACGCCGTTCGTCCGCAACCAGACGCTCCTCGGCATCGCGCTGTATGGGCCGGCCTTCGCGGCGACGGTGGCCGACCGGCCGGTGCCGGCCACCGCGGCCTACCTCGTGATGGCGGGCGGCAGCTTCTTCGCCGCCGCCGAACTTGCGCGGGACATTCACATCACCGAGGCGATGGAACTGCTCGCCACGCGTGCGCCAATCCTTGTCGCCGCCGCCGGCGGTGCCGCGCAGTACGCGATGACGGGGAAGCACGACTACGCCGCGGGCATCTTCTTCGGGTCGCTCCTCGGCACGACGGGCGCGCTCACCCTTGGCCGGCGACTGACCACCGGCGCGGCCATGGCGTCGGTCTTCGGCGCCGAGATGACGGCCGGCCTGACGATCGGCACGATGTACGCGCTCGACGCCGACTACAGCAATGCCCGGGCGCGGGCGGCGGCGGGAGCCGGCGCGGCGTTGGCGGGCATGCAGCTGGGCGCGATGTATGGGACGTATGCGCGCTACAATGTGACGGCGGGTGATGTGAACGCCCTGTGGACCAGCTCCCTGATCGGTGCAGCGGCGGGCGGGGCCTTCGTGGCGAATGGCCACCCCGGCCACCAAACGAGCACGCTGGCCGTGCTTGGAGGCGCCGTCGCCGGCCTCGTGGCCGGCGATCGTCTGCTCGTGCGGCGCATTGACCATACGCGCAGCGAAGGTGCACTGGTCGGCGTGGCGGGTGTGGCCGGAGGGCTGATGGGAGGCGGCGTGGCCGTGCTGGTGGGATCGAGCGATCGGTTCAACGCGGTGACCGCCGCGCTCGGCGCGGCCGGCGCGGCGGGCGGCGTGTGGATGGTCGAACGGTGGATGGGGGCGCGTCCAGATGCCGGACGCCGCCTGAGCGAACGCCTCACCGTCACGCCGCAGGCGCTGGCGCTGGCCGCCGCCCGGGTGCCGGGCTCCCATTCCCTCGCCCGGTTCACGTTCTAGTACATTACGAGGACCCTCATCGAGTCCCTCGACGTGAACTTCCTCGATCGTCTCCAGGCCAGCTTCTCCGACTTCTGGGAGTACATCCCGGCGCTGTTCGGCGCGGCCGTAGTCCTCCTTGCCGGCTACCTGCTGGCCAAGCTGGTGCAGAAAGGCGCCGCGCGGCTGCTGCGCCGATTGCACCTGAATGACGTGCTGAAGAAGGGCGGGGTGGTGCCGCTCGACCGCGTCGGTGCGCACCTCAACCCGACGCTCGCCGTCGCCAACCTCCTGTTCTGGCTGGTGATGTTCAGCGCGCTGCTGCTGGCCGCAAACGCCCTCGGGCTCGACTCCCTCGCGTCGCTCTTCGGCGAGCTGGTGGGGTACATCCCGAGCGTCGTGGCGGCGGTGGTCATCATCATCGTCGGAATCGTGCTGGGCGAATTCGTGGGCGGGCTGATTGGGGCGAGCACGATCTCGCTGCACGGCGGGCCGACGCTCGCCCGCGTCGGCAAGGGCGGCGTCGTGCTGCTCGCCGTCTTCATGGCGCTGCAGGAACTCGGCGTCGCCACCGAAATCGTGACGACGGCGTTCGCCATCATCTTCGGCGCGCTGGCGCTGGCGCTGGCGCTCTCGTTCGGGCTGGGCAACCGCGAGCTGGCGGGCGAGATCTCGCGCGAGTGGTACGAGCGGTACAAGGCGGAGCGCGACGCCATTGACCGGGAGGTGGCGGAAGAGGAAGCGGACGTGCTCTCGGACACGTCATCGCACAAGACGGCGGCCCCGCCGCCTTCCGCGGGGGCGTAGCAGGGATGCTGGTCGCGTTGGCCCTCGCGGCGTCGCTCGCGGTGCCGCTGGCGCAGGACAGCCTCGCGCCGGTGCGGAAGGCGGACTCGCTGCGCGTCGCGATCCTCGACGCCGCGCGATTCGTGCACCTCGATACGACGCGGTGCAACCAGGGCGCGCTGCGCACGTTCCCCGATTCGGCGCGCCCGGCGGGCGTCGCGCCGGCCGCGGACCTGCTGGCGCGACTCGAGCGGCTCGTGATCGCGGAGGGCGTCGAGGCGCCGATTGACACCCCCCGCGGGCATGCGCTCCTGCGCGGCGTCGTGGGGTGGGAGACGGGGATGGTGCGTCCCAACTGGGACGTGCCGGCTGGCGCGCCGACCTACCCGTCCATCGCGGCCGGGATGTCGGGCGAGTTCTGGAATCCCGATACCCGGACGTGCGAAGCCTTCGTGCCGCAGGAGCCGCAGTACGTGCTGCTCCCGCCGCTGACCGGCTTCACGATGCCGCGTCCGCCGCGCGTGGCGCTGACCATCGGCTTCGGCGAGGGCGGGTTGTACGAACTGCGCGACACGTTCTTCGCGTCGCACCGGGGCGACAGCACGGCGGTGCTGACGTACGCGCACGTGATCGCGGCGGTGATGTGGCGCGACTACGCCGTGGTGGCGGTGAACCGTCCAGCCGAACAGATGGGCGCGCTGTTGCTGCGCCGCGGCGCCGGCGGGGCGACGTACCTGTTCCACCTCGTCAACGGCGAGTGGCGGCTGCTGGCGATCGTGCGGACGTGGACCTAGGCCTTGGAGCAGCACACCAGGAAGCACACCACGAAGCCACGAAGAGCACAAAGGACCGCGACCGCGAAACGCACGCGGCGAGCCTGACGGCTCGCCGTTCTTGTTCGTGTGAGCAGGCAAACTCGCTGGGCCTTCGTGCCCTTTGCGCCTTCGTGGTGGGCAGTGAAAACATGCCATGTGTAAGTGTTTGATTTGCAATCAGTTACAACAGCAATTCCATGTTGCTTTTTCGGGGCTGTTTCGGTAAATTTTCCGGATTGGTCGATGGCCTTTTCCCACCCCCCTGTCCCGGCACATGACCGCACCGAATAACCGCGAGCGGATCCTCCCCCGGCTCATCGACGAAGAGATCCGGGAATCGTTCATCAACTACTCGATGAGCGTGATCGTGTCGCGCGCGCTGCCCGATGTGCGCGACGGCCTGAAGCCGGTGCACCGGCGCGTGCTGTACGCGATGAACGAGCTCGGGCTCGTGCCGGGCCGCCCGTACAAGAAGTCGGCGACGGTCGTGGGCGACGTGCTCGGCAAGTACCACCCGCACGGCGACCAGTCGGTGTACGACGCGCTGGTGCGCATGGTGCAGGACTTCTCGCTCCGCTATCCGCTGGTGGACGGGCAGGGGAACTTCGGCTCGGTGGACGGCGACCCGGCGGCGGCCTACCGGTACACGGAAGCCCGGCTCACGCGCGTTGCCGTCGAAATGCTGGCCGACATTGACAAGAACACCGTCAGCTTCGCGCCGAACTTCGACGACCGCCTCGAGGAGCCGACGGTCCTGCCGTCGGGCATTCCCAACCTCATCGTCAACGGCTCGGCCGGCATCGCGGTGGGCATGGCGACCAACATCCCGCCGCACAACCTGCGCGAGACGGTGGCCGCACTGCTGCAGCTCATTGATCACCCGGAGACCGACGCCGCGGCGCTGCGCGAGCACATCAAGGGACCCGACTTCCCCACCGGCGGCTTCATCTACGGCCGCGAGGGGATCAAGGACTACGTGGACAGCGGCCGCGGCAAGATCATCATGCGTGCGCGCGCCGTCATCGAGGAGAAGGAGAGCAGCAGCAAGCAGCAGATCGTCGTCACCGAACTGCCGTACCAGGTGAACAAGGCGCGCCTCGTCGAGGCCATCGCCGAGCTCGTGCGCGACAAGAAGCTCGACGGCATCAGCGACCTGCGCGACGAGTCGGACCGCGACGGCCTGCGCGTGGTCATCGAACTCAAGCGCGACGCCATTCCGCGCGTGGTGCTGAACCAGCTGTACAAGCACACGGCGATGCAGTCCACGTTCGGCGTCATCATGCTCGCCCTCGTGCCGGACCCGGTGACCAAGCGCCTCGTCCCGCGCGTGATGGGGATGCGCGAGGCGCTGCTGCACTACATCCATCACCGGCACGACGTCATCGTCCGCCGTACGCAGTTCGACCTCGACAAGGCGCGCGACCGGGAGCACATCCTCGAAGGGCTCAAGATCGCCGTTGACAACATTGACGCGGTCATCAAGGTCATCCGCGCCGCCGCCGACACCGAGACGGCGTCCACGCAGCTGCAGGCGAAGTTCAAGCTGTCGGAAAAGCAGGCCGAGGCGATCCTCAACATGCGGCTCGCCAAGCTCACCGGGCTCGAGCGCGAGAAGCTGGAGGAGGAGCTCAAGGAAGTGCGCGCCATCATCACGGAGCTGACGGCGCTCCTCGAGAGCAAGCCGGCGCGCATGCAGCTCATGAAGGACGAGCTGGCCAAGGTCGCCGAGACGTACGGCGACGAGCGCCGCACGGCGATCATCGCCGACGAGGGCGAGTTCTCCATCGAGGACCTCATCGCCAACGAGGAAGTCCTCGTCACCATCTCCCACGCCGGCTACATCAAGCGCACGTCCATCGCGACCTACCGCAAGCAGAAGCGCGGCGGGCAGGGGCTCAAGGGGACGGAACTCAAGCTCGACGACTTCGTCGAGCACTTCTTCACCGCCAAGACGCACGACTACCTGCTCGTCTTCACCAACGACGGGCGCTGCTTCTGGCTGAAGGTGCACGAGATCCCCGAGGGCGGCCGCGCCGCCAAGGGCAAGCCGATCCCGAACCTCATCAACGTCTCGGCCGAAACCACGGTCTCCGCCGTGGTGCAGGTGAAGAAGTTCAGCGAGGACGAGTTCCTGCTGTTCTGCACGCGCAACGGCACGGTCAAGAAGACGGCGCTCAGCGAATACTCCAACGTGCGCGTCACCGGCATCAAGGCGATCAAGATCGAGGACGGAGACGAGCTGATAGACGTGCAGATCACCAGCGGCTCCAACGACATCGTGCTGGTGACCAAGCATGGCCTGAGCATCCGCTTCCACGAGCAGGACGTGCGCGCCATGGGGCGCGACACGACCGGCGTGAAGGGCATCGGCCTCGGCGACATGGACCACGTGGTCGGCATGGTGGTGGTGCGCCGCGAGGCCTCGCTGCTGGTCGTCACCGAACATGCGCTGGGCAAGCTCACCACGATTGACGAATACCGGGTGCAGGGACGCGGCGGCAAGGGCATCCTCACCGTCAAGCGCACGGAGCGCACGGGCGACGTCGTGGGCCTGCTCGAGGTGCTCCCCGAGGACGAGATGATGCTCATCACCCGCGGCGGCCAGACGCTGCGTTGCGCGGTGAAGGACATCCGCGCCACCGGGCGCGTGGCGCAGGGCGTGCAGCTCAAGAGGCTCGACATGGGCGACGTCGTGGCCGCCGTCGCGCGTCTCGTGGCCGAGGACAAGGACCTCGAGGGCGTGGTCGAGGAGGACGGATCGCCCGAGGCGCAGATGGAGCTGACGGACGGGGGCGAGGAGTAGCCGCGCTTCCTCGCCGCGCGGCAGTCACGAGGGGCGCCCATTCGGGCGCCCCTCGTGCTTTCACTCAGCGACGGGCGGGTGAGGCGGCGACGACGGTCACCGCCGTGCTGCCGCTGTGTCCGTCGAACGTGACGACGATGCTCGCCGAGCCCGGGCTGAGGGCGGTCACGACCGCGTTCGCATCAACGCTGGCGACCAACGGGGCCGTGGAGACCCAGCTGACGGTGGTCTCCCCCGTGCCCTTGCCGGAGAGGGTGATCGGCGTGGCGCCGAGCTGCATGGTCTCGCCGACGACGAGCTGTACGCTCGTGTACTTCATGCTCACGCCGGCGACCGCACTGGTCGTGGGTGCAGGCCCGTAGCTCGGATTGTCCGTGGCGAAGACGTTCGGTCCGCTGCAGGCGGCCAGCAGCAGGACGGCAAGGGCAAATTGGGTGCGCATAGGGACCACTCAGTTGATACCTCCAAATTGCGTAGGCGGACGGGCAGGGCCAGTCCCGGGGCCGCCCGCGGTGGCGTGGCCCAAAGCGGCATACTATTGTCCACAAATGTTCGGGCTCCCGAGGCCTGTCCTCATTCTCTCCGATCACGTGGCCATGAAGGTCAGGCTGCGCGAGGCAATGGCGCCGTACACTCGCGTGGAGTGCGTGGCGACCGAACACGAGCTGCTGCAGCGCCTCGCGCGTCCGGTGCGGCTGATCGTGATCCACGGGGTGCCGCCTTTCGCCGACGCCCGGCTGCCGGCGCGCCTGCGCCATGCCCTGCGCGACGCCGCGGTGTCCATCGTCGTGGTGACCAATTCGCGGGAGCCGGCCTGGCAGTTGGGGCGCGCCCTCATCGCGACGGGCCAGGTGGAGGACATCATCTACACGGACGCAGAGCGCGTGGATGCGCTCGTCGCCGCGTGGAGCCTCGACAGCGACCGGTGCCGGCAGAAGGTCGAAGCGCTGCGCCTCGTCCACCAGAGCGCCCCGGAAAACCTGCACGTCTTCCTCGAAGACCTGCTCCTCAACAACACCGGCGATCTGTCGGTGAGCGCCTGGGCCGCAACGAAGCCGGAAGGCTCGCGCTTTGCCCTGCACCGGGAACTGGCCAAGATCGGTGTCTCGCCGTCCACCCTCGTGGACGTGGCCCGCGTACTCAACGTCGTGACTCGCGTGCTGGTGCGGAGCGGGACGCGGCTGAAGGGCCGGATTTCGGCGCTCCCCGACGTGCGCTCCGCCCGGCGGCTGCTGGCCCGGACGCTCGGCATGTCCCCCAGCGATGTCATGCATCTCGCGCGGGAGCACGGTCCCGACGCGGTGCGCGACCGCACGCGCCGGGCCATCGCGGCGATGCTCGGCCGCGACACCGGAGCGCCCCGCGCCGAGGCGGAGCCGAATCCGAAACCGTAGCCCGCACCGACGCCGCCCGCGGCTGACGGCGAGCGGGGTCTTCCCTGCCGGAGCGTCGGCGGTTTCCCGATGGTAATCGCCTCTGTGAATGTGATATTCGCGAATGCCAATGCGACTATTCGTGCGCCTACTCCGGGGAGCCGTGCCCATGCGCCTTTCGTTGCTCGTCATCTTGCCGTTCGCCCTGTCGTTCGCGCCCGTCGCGGCGCCCGCACAGGGCGCGCAGCGAACCTTCGTCATGGTGGCCGACTCGATCCCAGGCACCGTGCCCGCCGCCGCCGCCGCCATCGCCACCGCCCTTGGCCGCAGCGGGTGGACCGTGCTCGCCGACCACGCCGTGGGCATGGACGGCGCACGCTGCGGCTACGCCGCCCGGGTGGTGGTTGCCGTCCAGCCGAAGCACTCCTCCGCCGTGCTGTCCAGGGGCGCCACCGGTGCGTTCGCCGCGCCGGTGCGGGTGTCGGTGTTCGAGGATGAACGCGGAGTGCACGCAGCCGTCGTGAATCCGCTGTCGCTCGAACGCACCATGGTTGCCGAAACCGGGCTGGAAGCGGCAGGCCGTGCGCTCGTCGCCGAGTTGTCCGCAACGGTGGCCGCCGCCACACACGGCCGCCCCGCCAGCCGTCCGTATGGGCAGTCGCGCGACCGCGGCCTCATCGGCAAGACGATGGGCGTGATGGCGGGAGGTCCCTTCGCCGACCAGGTCGAGACGCTGCTGACCGAACCGGCCGGGACCTCCGACAACGTGCGCGGCATGGCCGACCGCATCATGCAGCGCTTGCAGAAGCCGGCGCCGGGGGAGTGGGGACTGCACGCCGTCTACCGCCTCGACCTGCCGGAACAGCAAGCGGTCGTTATCGGGGTCAGCGGCGCGGCCATGGAGGCGCGCGCCTTCTCCATCGTGGGGGCCGGCAACGATGATTCCCGCAGCGGGTTCAAGTGCCCGGGTCTCGCCTACGCGGCGGCATTCCCGCTGGAGGTGGTGGTGCGGCGCGACGGGCCGCTCGTCCGGGCGGAGGCGATCGGCGCGATGTTCCGCATGAAGATGTACTTCGAGGATGCCGGACGGATGAAGTTTGCGCGCAACATGATGATGCCCGGTTCGATCGCCAAGGAGCTGCGAGGGGCGGTCGCCGGGAAGTAGGCACGAGATCTTGGTGGGCGAGTCCGTAGCGGGGTCGTTCGGCCGGCTGCCAGTGCGTTGTCGGGACGGGAGAGGGAGACGGAGCTGGGCGCGAAGGCGCCCTGACGTTGCGGAACCCATTGCGCCAGCGCAGATTAGTCGCGATCCATCGCGTATTCCGCAAGCTTCTGCGGCACCCTCTCCATTTATAGTTGGAGATCCTTTCATATGGCGCTTCAGTCCCGCGAGTCGACTAACACGCGAGGCGGCAGCACAGCACGCATGGCGCGCGGCTTCGCTCGCGCCGCCCTGGCGGCCGTTGCGCTCCTCGGATTGACGGCCGCGCTCGGTGCGCAGGGCGCCGACAAGGCCAAGGTTTCCGAGGCGGTCAAGGCCGACCTCACTCGCCTCGCCGAGCTGGAGCGCGGCTGGTTCGAGAAGAACCGCACCTTTACCACCGACCTGCGCGCGCTGGGCTTCACGCCGGCGAGCGGGGCAAGCGTCACGATGGCGTATGCCTCGGCCAGGTCGTGGGCGGCGAACGCCACGCACGCGCAGCTGCAGCCGACGACGTGCTTCATCGTGGTTTCGCAGCCAGGCGGCGGCGGATCGGCCGACCGGCCGTTCTGCTCCGAGGCGGCGGGCGGTTCGGTGGCGGCGGCGCCGCAACAGCCAGCCGCCGCGCCATCGCGCACCACCACGCGTCCTTCAACGCCGGCCGCGCAGACGGCCCAGGCAAAGCCTGCGGCACCGCAGCCGCCGCCACCGGTGACGACACGGCGTCCGGTGGTGCGTCGCCCGACCGCGCCGCCGTCCGTCCCGACGACCGTCGTCGAACTGCCTGCCCGCGCGCCGTCGAACAGCGCGGCGCTGACGGCGACGCGTGCCGCCGGCGGGGTGGCGGACGCCGGCGTGACCGAGGCAGTGACGCCGTCGCAGTTCACGGAACGACTCAACGCCATCGTGGCGAGCGCCCTCGACGTGTCGAACGCCAAGATGCCGGATGTGGCGCGCGACCCGTACGAAAGCACGGCCGAGTATCAGGCGCGGGTGGCGCAGGCGTATGCGGCGTTCCAGCGCCGTGAGACAGAGTTCTACGCGCGCAACACGCGCACGTACGTGGTCTCGATTCCGGTGAAGGGCGTGAAGTACGACGCGGATCGCGAGGTCGTCGAGTTCACGGTTGATCCCATCGGCCTGCCCACGGCGCGTTCGTTCGCAACCGCGGACGGGGCACGGCTGAGTGTGGCCTGCTACACGCGACCGTATTTCTGGTGCAGCCCGGAGGCCGGCATGTCGTACGATGGCACCGACCTTTGGCGCATTCCGCGGGCGACGGCACGGTCGGTGGACGTGCTGAACGCGCCGTTGACGCTGACGGCCCGGTTCGTGGTTGGGCGTCGCGACGATGCACGCTCCCCCGCGGTCTCGCTCATTTCGATGGAGTTGCAGGCCAAGGGCACCGCCATCTCGCGCTGGGATTCCGCCGCGCGCTGAGCCGGCGCGAACAAGAGGTCGTTGATATGGCATTCCGCTCATGACCGCCGAGCCGACGCTCGTCGGGATTGACGACGTTCGCCGCGCCGCCGCCGTGCTGCGCGGCGTCGCCGTTCGCACGCCCCTGCTGCGCTCCGAGGGGCTCGCGGTGGTGTGCGGCACGCCGGTCTGGCTCAAGCCGGAGCAGCTGCAGCGTGGCGGCGCCTTCAAGTTCCGGGGGGCGTACACCTACATGGCCGGGCTGAGTGATGAAGCCCGCGCCCGTGGCGTCGTAACGGGCTCCAGCGGCAACCACGGCCAGGCGGTGGCGTTCGCGGCCAAGATGTTCGGCGTGCCGGCAACCATCGTGATGCCGACCTCGGTGCCGCGCGCGAAGCGCGCGGGCGCGGAGCGCCTGGGAGCGCGCTGCTTCTACGTCGGGACGACGACCGCCGAGCGCCTTGCGAAGGCGCAGGAACTGCAGGCGGCGGAGGGACTCACCTTCGTGCCGCCGTTCGATGACTTGACGATCATCGCCGGGCAGGGCACCGTCGGGCTGGAGATCGCCGAAGACCTGCCGGCCGTGGGCACGGTCATCGTGCAGGTCGGCGGCGGCGGCCTCGCGTCGGGCGTGGCGATTGCGATCAAGGCGCTGGCGCCGCAGGCCCGGGTGATCGGCGTCGAGCCGGAAGGCTCCCCCAAGTTGTCGAAGGCGCGCGCGGCCGGACATCCGGTGACGATTCCGGCCAACCCGACCGGCCTCGCCGACGGACTGCTCGCGGTGCAGATCGGCGCGCGGAACTTCGAGCACCTCAACGCCGCCCTCGACGAGGTGGTGACGGTGCCCGATGCGGCGCTGGCCGATGCGATGCGCTTCCTGCTCGACCGGCACAAGCTGGTGACGGAGCCGAGCGGGGCGATCACCGTCGCGGCACTGCAGGCCGGGCTGGTGCAGACGCGCGGCGACACGGTCTGCATCCTGAGCGGCGGCAACATCGAATGGGACGGGCTTCAGGAACTGCTTCGCGATGATTGACGCGCGCGTCCTCGTGGTGGATGACGACGAGGGCGTCCGCCGCTCGCTGGCGACTGCGCTCGGCGACGTCGGCTGCGAGGTGCGCGAAGCGACCGACGCGGCCGCCATGCGGCTGGCGCTCGGCGAATGGGAGCCGAGCCTCGTGCTGCTCGACGCGTCGCTCCCCGACGCGGATGGCGCGCGGCTGCTGCAGGAGCTCAAGGCGAGCGACGCGACGCGGGAGCTGCCGGTGATCCTGCTCGCTTCCCGCCTGCCCGACGAACTGACCGAGCTGATGCTTGGCCTCGGGGCTGCCGACGTGCTGCGCAAGCCGTTCCGTCCGCGCGATCTCCTGGCGCGCGTGCAGGCCCAGCTGCGCGTGCACGCGCTGCTGCGCACGACGCAGGCGGCGCTGCGGCTCGCCGAGGAGGAGATCGGGCGGGTACGCGAAGATTCGGAGAACCGGCGCAAGCTGGTGGACATCCTGCACGAGGTCACCGGCGACCTGTCGTCGGATGAGATCTATCACATCCTGTCGCGGCGCGTCGCGCGCGCGCTGTCGCTCTCGCGCTGCTCGGTGATCCTGGCGCGCCCCGGCGACCGGGTGGGCGTGGTGGCCACGGCGTTCGACAATCCGGCGCTGCGCAATTACGAGATTGACCTCGAGGGATACCCCGAGATTCGGGCGGCGCTCGAGCACGGGCACCCGGTGCTCGTCGAGGACCTCCACACCAGCCCGCTGTACGAGGACCTGCGGCGCGAGTGGGCGGCGAACGGGATGCAGATCCCGATTCGCAGCGTCATCGCGCTGCCGTTCACGCTGGGCAAGGTGCAGGCCGGCGTCTTCTTCCTGCGCCGGATGGTGAACGAGCCGCCGCTCACCAACGAGGACGTGGAATTTGCCGACTCCGTCATCAAGGCGGCGGTGGCGGCCATCCACCGCGCGCAGGTGATCGAGACGACGAAGGCCGACAACGCGCGGCTCGAAGTGCTCGCCCACACCGATCCGCTCACGCAGGTGCTCAACCGCCGGGCGCTGACGGTGCGCCTGGCGTCGGAGCTCGAGCGCGCCCGCCGCTACGATTCGGTGCTGACGCTCCTGATGGTGGACCTCGACCACTTCAAGACCGTGAACGACAGCTACGGCCACCTCGTCGGCGACGAAGTGCTGCGGGAGATCGCGACGCTGCTGCAGAACGAGGTGCGCAGCGTGGACGTCGTGGCCCGGTATGGCGGCGAGGAGTTCGTGGCGGTGCTCCCGGAAACCTCGCTTGCCGGCGCGATGATCTTCGCCGAGCGCATCCGCGAGCACATCGCGGCGACGCCGTTCGCCGGCTCGCTGGTGGAGCCGCTGAAGCTGACGGCGAGCATCGGCGTCAGTTCGTATCCCTCGGCGACGATCAACACGGTGGATGATCTCTTTGCCCGGGCCGACGAGGCGCTGTACCGCGCCAAGGCGGACGGGCGCAACCGGGTCTGCCTATGAGCATGCGCTGTCCGGCCTGCGGCACGCAGTACGCCGACGAGGCAAAGTTCTGCACGCGCGACGGCACGCGGCTGCAGCCCGTGGCGGCGAGCGCGGCGCCAGCCACCCCGATTGGCGCGGCCGGCACGTCCGGCTCCAACACCACCCCGCGCGCCATGACGCCGCCGGTGGGCGTGGCGAAGCAGTTCAACCCGGCCGCGCTGGCGGGGCAGGTGCTCGAGGGGCGCTACACCATCATCAAGAAGCTCGGCGAGGGCGGCATGTCGTATGTCTACCTCGGCGAGGACCTCGCGACGAAGGAGCAGTTTGCGATCAAGGTGCTGTCGCCGTCGCTGGTGAAGGACGGCAATGCCATGGCGCGCCTGCGGCGCGAGGCGGCGCTCGGGATGCGGCTCGCGCATCCGAACGTCTGCCACATCGTGCGCCTGGGCGAGACGGAGGACGGCATCGTGTACGTGGTGATGCCGTTCGTGCAGGGCGAGATCCTGAGCGACCGCAACAATCGCCGGGGGCAGCTCCCGCTCGCCGAGGTGGTGCCGTTCGTGCAGCAGATTGCCGCCGGCCTCGAGGTGGCGCACGCGCTGAAGATCATTCATCGCGACCTGAAGCCGGAAAACATCATGATCACCAGGAACGCCGACGGCACGGAGAAGGCGGTGGTGATGGATTTCGGGCTGGCCAAGGAACGCCGCGCCGGTGCCGAACTGGAGAAGCTGACCGCCACGGGGATCATCCTGGGCACGCCCGAGTTCATGAGCCCCGAGCAGCTGCGCGGCAAGCCGCTGGACCCGCGCACCGACGTGTACTCGCTGACGCTGATGACGTACGAGATGCTCACCGGCAAGCTGCCGTTCGAGGGGAAGAACCAGCAGGAGATGATGATTGCGCGGCTGCGCAACGAACCCATCTCGATCCGCACGCGGCGGGCGGACATTCCCGAGGCGGTGGACAAGGTGCTGTACAAGGGGATGGCGCGGAACGCCGACGACCGGTACCCGACGGCGATCGAGTTCGCCACCGCACTTGCCGCGGCGGCGGGCGGCGCAGGTGGCGGCGGCGTGATGGGGAAGCTGTTCGGGCGATAGGCGTCCGCCGTCACGAGCGCGACGGACGCCAGGGGAGTGAGGCAGCACCGTAGTGCGCGACGGAGCGCGAGCAGGGCGAAACCGGCGCCTGATTGACGGGGAGAGGACCATGGACCGTGTGAGCCAACAGGGTCGGGGCTTCTCCCCGACGCGCGCGGTGCGACTGACCGTGAGAGGACCATGCATCGTGTGAGAACGAGTGGCTGCGGCGTCGCGACGAGTCCCTTGACGTTCCTTGTGACTTGGTGGTGTGCAGTGCTCGCGAGCCCGGCGTCCGCGCAGCAACACTCCGTCATGGCGCCGCCGCCGGCGCCGCCGGTGGTGGAGCGGTACACGTTCCGGCTCACGCTCCCCGACACGGGCAAGCGCATCGAGGTGCGTGCGACCGCGCGGCTGGCCTCGCGCCCGACCACCGATACCGTGGCCTTCGACCTCGACGACGCGATGCAGGTGACGGCGGTCAACCTGGCGTGCGATGACCAGCCGGCAAGCGCGCGTTTCGTGCGGGCGCCCGGCCAGGTGAAGGTCGTCATTCCCGCCGTGCGCGCGGAGACAGGAGGCAACGCCCCGCTGGCGCCGAGCTGCATTCGCATCGCGTACGAAGGTTCGCCCACCGACGGCCTGATCATCACCACGGATGCGAAGGGGCGGTGGCAGGCGTTCGGCGACAACTTCCCGAACCGCGCCCGCCATTGGCTGGCGAGCATGGATCATCCGTCGCAGAAGGCAAAGGTCACGTTCGAGGTGTCCGCGCCGGCGGGTCGCACCGTCGTGGCCAACGGCCGGCTGGTCGCTTCCACGCCCGCTGCCGACGGGCGCACCGTGACGACGTGGCGAGAGGACCGCCCGATTCCGACATACGGAATGGTCATCGCCGCGGGGCCATTGGCCATGCTCGACCTCGGCCGCAGCGCGTGCGGGCTGGCCGAAGACCACGGATGCGTGCCGCAGGCGGTCTGGTTTGCCCCCGAAGTGCGCCCCGACATGCCAGGCCAGTTTGCACGCGCGGGCGAGATCGTGGATTTCTACGCGCGGACGATCGGCGCGTATCCGTACGAGAAGCTGGGCCACCTGCAGACGACCACCCGATATGGTGGCATGGAGAATCCCTCGGCGATCTTCTACTTCGACCGCGGATTCCGCACCAGGAACGGCATCAGCGACCGCCTCATTGCGCACGAGACGGCGCACCAGTGGTTTGGCGATGCGGTGACCGAGCGCGAGTGGGCGCACATCTGGCTGAGCGAGGGATTCGCGACGTTCTTCGCCGCGCTCTGGGCGCAGCACGCGCGCGGCGACTCGGCGTACGCGGCCGAGCTGGCGAACATGCGCCAGGCCGTGCTTCGCGCCCCCGTGGTGACGACGCGCGCGGTGATTGACAGCGTGGAGTCGGACCCCAACGCCCTGCTGAACGAGAACTCATATCCGAAGGGCGCTCTTGTGCTGCACATGCTGCGCGAGGAGCTTGGCGACAGCCTGTTCTTTGCGGGCCTGCGGCGGTATTACGCCGTGCACCGGCACGGCAACGCCCTCACGCAGGACCTGCAAGACGCGTTCGAGGAAGTCTCGGGACGGCGGCTCGGATGGTTCTTCGATCAATGGCTGCGGCGGCCCGGTTGGGCGGAACTGCGCACGACGTGGGCCTGGGATGCCGCGATGAAGCGCGTCATGCTGACCGTTGATCAGGGCGGACGGTTCGGCGCGTATCAGCTGCTGTTGCCGCTGGACGTGACGACCGCCTCCGGCCAGCGCGAGACGGTGCGGGTGCGGGTTGAGGCTGCGCGCAGCCAGGCGATCGCATTGCCGGGCCTTCGTCTCGATGCCGCGCCAGTCTCGGTGGGCTGCGATCCGCGACAGCGCCTGCTGGCGGTATGTACCACGGCCAAGTGACGCGCTCCGCGTGGCGAGGCGCGGTGCTGCGACTGCTCGTGCTCGCGGTCATCGCAGCATGCTCGGGCCCCATCGCCGCCGCGCGGGGGCAGGGCGTGCGCGGCGCCCGCGCAGCCGGCGAACCGACCGCCGCCAGCGGCGATCTCGACGCGACGGAACGACGGCTGTACGAGGCGGCACGGCGGTCGCCGCGCAGTCCCGCGGCGCGCGCAGCGCTCGGCGAGTGGCTGGCATCGCGCGGACAACTGCGGTCGGGGGCGGTGCTGCTCGAGGAGGCACGGCTGTTTGGCGGCGACGCTCCCGCCATCGCCGCCCGGCTGCAGCATGTCTACTCGTGGCTGCGCGACTGGTCGTCGGTCGCCGCGCTCCCGTCCTCGCCGCTCAGCGCCGGGGAGAAGCGGCGCGCGGAACTGCTCGCCCGCCGTGAGACGAGAAGCAGCGGCGCGGACAGCACGGTGGTGCCGTTCGCCCCGCTCGAAGTCGGCGCCTTGGGACGCCTGCCGCTCGTGTTGGGAACCGACACCGTGTGGGCCGAGGTGGACCCGCAGGAGGAAGGGATCATTCTCCCAGGGATGGGACACGGCGACGGGTTGATCGAGATACTGGGTGACGAGCGCCGTGGACCGCTTGGCGTGCTGCGCGAGGTTGCGATGGGCGACCTCACGCTGCGCAATATTCCAGTCGTGATAGACGCGACGCTCGGCGCCGGGCGCGCCCGCCTGGGCTTCGATGTGTTCGCGCAGCTCGCGCCGACGGTGGACGCGCGGGCCGGGACGGTGATGCTGCGGCGCCGGGGCGAGGCCGGCGAGCGGCCGGGAGCGACCGGCGTGCCGTTTGTGCTCGGCTTCCCCGGCGTGCGCATCGCGTCGAGAGCCGGGGAAGCGCCCGTGCCGATCGCCTCGCCGGCCGGCCGCGCCGCGCTCCGCGGACAGCCGTGGACCGTGGACCTGCGGCGCGGCGTGATCTGGGTGGACGCCGCGCGCTGAGCGCGCGGTTTCGGTGAGACGTCGGCGCGGCGTCGGCGAGACGGGGTCGCGGCGCAGGCGGTAGATTTGATGATCGGCCGCGCAGCCGTGCGCGCCGTCCACCACTCAGTCTCCGTGTTCCCATGAAAATGTTAGTGCTTGGCGCCGGCCTCCAGGGCTCCGCGTGCGCCTACGATCTGCTGCAACAGCCGGACGTCACCGAGGTGCGACTCGCCGACAAGTCGGTGCACCACCTCCCGAAATTCCTCGCTCCATACATCGGCGGGAAACTGAAGCCGATGGCGCTCGACGTGACGGACCGCGCCGCGACCCTCAAGGCGATGGACGGCGTGAAGGCGGTCATGTGCGCAGTGCCGTACTACTTCAACAAACCGATGACCGAGGCCGCGATCGAGGCGGGCGCGCACTTCTGCGACCTCGGCGGCAACACCGAGATCGTGTTCCAGCAGAAAGCGCTCGACCGACAGGCCATGGCGGCCGGCGTGACCGTGATTCCAGACTGCGGCCTCGCTCCCGGCATGGTGAACATCCTCGCGCAGATGGGCATTTCGCGCTGCGACGCCGTGTCCTCGGTCAAGATCTTCGTGGGCGGCCTGCCGCAGAAGCCGGAGCCGCCCCTGAATTACCAGGTTGTGTACTCGCTCGAGGGGGTGCTCGACTACTACACGACGCTGTCGTGGGTGATTCGCGATGGGAAGCGGCACCAGGTGAAGGCGCTGTCCGAACTCGAACCGGTGACCTTCGCCGACATTGGCGAACTCGAGGCATTCCATACCGCGGGCGGCCTCTCCACGATCGGCTTCCGCTACGAAGGGAAGATCCCGACGATGGAATACAAGACGCTGCGCTATCCGGGGCATGCGCACATCATGGAAGCGATCCGTGAGCTGGGCCTGCTGGAGCTCACGCCGATTGACGTGAAGGGCGCGAAGATCGTGCCGCGTGACGTCGCGATCGCGGCGATGGCGCCGCACCTGAACAAGCCGGAAGGGCGTGACCTCGTGGCGCTGCGCGTGATCGTGCGCGGGACCAAGGGTGGCAAGCCCGTGACGCACACCTTTGAACTGGTGGACCGGTACGACGAGCGCACCGGCATCACGTCCATGGAGCGCACGACCGGATTCTCGCTCGCCATCACGGGGCTGATGCAGGCCCAGGGGCGCGTGAGCCCGGCCGGAGTCCACACCTCGGACGAGTGCATGCCCGGCCCGGAGTATGTGGCGGAACTCGCGAAGCGCGACATCCGGATCGTGGAGTCGGTGTCGTAGCGCACGCGTCTGGCGCCGACAAGCAACGGGCGGGGCCAGATGGCCCCGCCCGTTCTGGTGAACGGCCTTAAACACCGCCCTGCGATCGTTGTTCCACGCACGCTGCACCACACCGTGGCGGTGCCCTTGGGCGCCGGATCACGACCATTTCCCGGGGGTAGATGGCTCAGAACCCTCTTGGAGGAACGATGGGTGTGATTCGTACGGCATTGGCGGTTGGCGCGCTGGTGATCAGCGTGCCCGTGTATGCCCAGCCCGGCCGGTACGGCGGTGATCGTTCACGAGCTGACCGCGGTGGCGACGCCCGCAACGGCGCCAGGCAAGACCGGCGGGCGGAGCCTCGGGCGGAGCGGCGTGACGGCGGGCGGATGACGCCGCGCGCGGATGCGCGTCCGGCGCCACGCGTCGGCGAGCGCAACGACCGGCGCGGCGGCGACGGGGCGATGGACCGCGGGACGACGTCGCGCTACGGGGTGCCGGATTTTCGTGGGGATCGCCGCGACCGGCGCGACGTGCCGCGCGTGGCGGTGCGCCCACCGGTGGTGATTGACCGATATGATCATCGTTCGCCCCGATACGCGCCGCCCGTGGTGCGGTACGGGCGTCCCATGCCATACCGGTACGGCGATCGCGATTTTCGGCAGCGCGAACTGTTTGCCATTACGGCCTGGTTCCATGCACTGCCACCCGCCCGCCTCGCCGCCTATGGCTATTATGGCCCGGGATACGGCGGCATCCGCTACGCGTTCCGGTCGGGGCTCTACCTCTCGATGGCCGTCTCCGGCCAGCTCGGGCTGCTTCCGTACGATCTCGAGGTTGAGCTTGGCGAGTTGCCCTGGTATCTCGAGCGTCGCATCTACGGCAACACGGTGCTGGTGATTGACACGAGGACGCGGCTGGTGGTGGATATGTTCGACATTGACTTCTGATTGAGGACAGGGAATCCGGATAGCGACGGCGGATCACGATTCAGGATGACGATCGGCGATGAGCCCCGGTGCCAGTCCAGGCACCGGGGCTCATCGTCAGTCGAGATCGGCGATCGCGGTCCGCCGTCGCGATCCGGATTCCCAATCCTCTATCGCTGGTAATTCGCCAGTGTCGCCCCCATCGCGTCCATCGCTTCCTTGGCGCGCCAGCGGTCGCGTCCATTGTAGATGAACGAGAACGCCAGGCGTTCGCCGTCGCGCGACGTCACGTAGCCGCCGAGCGACGCCACGTCGTTCGTGGTGCCGGTCTTCGCCCGGAGGTTGCCCATGGCCGGCGTGTACTTCATGCGCCGCCGCAGGGTCTCGGTGCGACCGGCCACGGGCAGCGATTGCTCGAGGACGTCGCGCCACGGCGCCTTGTCGGCGTAGCCGAGGAGCTGCACCATCGCGCGCGGCGTCACCCGGTCGGCCGTCGAGAGGCCGCTGCCATCGGCTGCGTACACGTCGGTGGGCGGCACCTGCGCCTTCTCCCACAGGAAGCGGCGGAGCAGCGTGTTGGCGTTCTCGGCGGAGCCAACGACGCCGACGCTGCGTGCGGCGTTGCGGAAGACGAGTTCCGCAAAATGGTTGTTGGACTCGCCGTTCATGGTGGTCACGAGGTCGCCCAGCGACGCTGACGGAAGGGCCGCGACGCGTGGCGCGCCGCTCGGCGCCTTGGCGAGCCGGGCGCCGCCGCCCACCTCCACGCCGCGCGCTTCAAGCGCCGCGCGGAAGGCGGCCGTGGTGGTGAGCGCCGGATGCTCGGCGACCACCTGCACGCTCCGCCCGGTGCCTGAACGGCCGACCGTGCCGCGGACCTCGATGCCGGTTTCGCGCTGCACGATGCTGATGCGTCCGCCGCGGCCGGCGACGACGCGCACGGCGTTCACCACCGGAATGCCCGACAGCGCGGGCTCGAACGAGATGGCGGCCCTCTTGCCGGCCGGCTTGACCGTCACCTTGAGCAGGTTCTCATTGTATGAGAGCGCCGAGACGCGGGCCGCGTATTTCGCGCCCAGGTAGCGCGACCGCCATCCCTCGGGAACGGCGCGATCCTCGAACGCGGACGCGTCACCGACGATATCGCCGGACACGCGCCGGACTCCAGCTTCGGCGACCAGCCGAGCGATGGCGGCCATCGGCGTCTCGCCCGATGCATCGTCGGAGAACCGGCGGCTGAACGAGGGATCGCCCGCTCCGCGCAGCACGAGATTGCCGCGCAGCGTGCCGTCAGTGCCGATGGCCCCTTCGCGCAGGACCTCGGTGACGAAGCGATAGTCGGCGCCGAACCGGTCGAGCGCGACGGCCGACGTGAAGAGCTTCATGGTGCTGGCCGGCAGCATCTGGCGGTCGGCGTTGCGCATGAAGAGCGTCTCACCGCTTTCGAGCGAGACCACGGCCACGCCCCACGCGCCGCTGCGCGACGCACGGTCGAGGATGCCGTCGAGGTCGTTGACCAGCTGCGGACTGCCGTGCGGCGCCGTGTACTTGATTGGCGCCGGGGCCGGGGCGCGCCGCTTGGCGGCCGCACGGATCTTGGTGGCTGTCGGGCTGGCCGCCTTGCGGCGCGCTGAGGCCGTCCGGCGCCGGTCCACTCCCGATTTCTTCGGCGCCGCCGCGCGCACGGACGCCACGGCCGGACTGGCCTGGGCCGGCAGGTGCGGGGCGGCGGCGGCGAGCGCAAAGGCGGCCGCCAACCACGGTCGAACGCCACGGTGGCTAAGCAGGGAAGGCATCAGGGGGTCGGCTCTCGCGCTGGGAAGGGGGCCGCCAGGGCGGCCGCCCCGAGCGTCAAACCTTCAATATCAAGTTGCGGCGGTAGAGGACCGCCAGGATGGCATACCAGAACAGGACAAAACAAATCGCGAAGGCCAACGATGCATTGCGGGGCTCGAGCCACGTGAGGAACACCGACTTATACACCACGGCCTGCACGGCGATGGGTTTGCCGTCGACCTCGACCTTCCACAGCGAATAGATGATACGGGCCATCAACCCCGATCCCGCGAACGCCACGAGCGGGTTGACACCATAGATGACGAGCGGACGGGTCCACCACGTAACACCCTGGACGTCAATGATCCACGTGATCGTCGCGATTGACACGGCGGCCATGCCCGCCGTGAACACGACATAGGAACTCGTCCAGAGTCCCTTGTTGATGGGGAAGGACCAGTTCCACATGAGCCCCACCATCATGAGGAGTGCGCCGACCGCGAACATGGCGGTCAGCCGCTCCAGCAGCGGGCGTTCCTTGAGGGCGAGCCAGCGACCGCACAGCACGCCCATCATGGCGGTGCCGATGGCGGGGAGGGTGGAGAGCGGGCCTTCAGGATCCCACGTCTTCGACGACTTCCAGAGGTGTCCGTCGAGCAGAACGCGGTCCATCCAGGCGGCCAGCGTGCGCGACGGCTCGTTGAGGCAGAGGGCACCGAGATCACAGCCGCCCGGGACCGGGAGCAGGGTCATGGCAAACCAATAGCCGTAGAGCAGCACGACGAGCATCCCGACGACCTGCTTGACCGAGGCGTTGAGCGTCAGCAGGCCCGAGATCATGTAGACCACGCCGATGCGGGGGAGCACGCCCGGAATGCGGATCTCGGTGATGCGATCGAGCGGATAATACGGGAAGGCCGACATGGCCCAGCCGATGAGGACGATCAGCGCGCCGCGGCGCAGGATCTGCCGGCGGAGCACGGCGTCGCTGTCACCGCGCGAGCGGCGCGAGGAGAGCGACAGGTGGGTGGTGACGCCGACGATGAACAGGAAGAACGGGAAGATCAGGTCGGTCGGCGTCCAGCCGTTCCACGAGGCGTGCTCGAGTGGCGGGTAGATGGCGCCCCAACTGCCGGGGTTGTTGACGAGAAGCATCCCGGCGACCGTCAGGCCGCGAAAGACATCGAGGCTGACGAGGCGTTCGCTCTGTTTCATCGGGTCGGACCTCTCCCTTGGGAACGTCCCAATGTGGAGGGGGGCAATTGGAGGGGCAAGGGGAGAGGGGCGGTGCGGAGTGCAGGGTGTGGTGCGGGGTGCAGGGTGCGCGGTGTGGTGCAGGGGGCGGGGTGCGCGGTGTGGTGCAGGGCAAGGGGAGTTAGCCGGGCTCGAGTCCTGGAGCGCCATGTCGTTGGACCGACTTCAGCATGCCGAGGAGCAAGCGGCGTTCCTGCGTGAGGAAGGCCATGCGCAGATCGAGAACGCCGCCGTCGAGACACCAGGCCATGCTCTGATACCACAGCGTGGCCTCGCGCGCGGAGCCGAGTGCGTATCCGTAGAATCGCGAGCGATCGGTGGCGGAACGCCGGCTGTATCCCTCGGCGACATTTGCGCCGATGGAAGCCACGGCGCGCGAGAGTTGCGCGATCAGCTTGGCGTCAACCCGGGCGACGAGAATCGTCGCCGAGTCCTTCTGCGTCAGGTCGAGCAGGCAGCGCGCGACGCGATACGCATGCAGATGCCAGATGGGATCCGCCTTCTCGTCGGAAGCCACGCCAGCTTCCCATGCCGCGATGACCTGCTCGACGCGGGTGTCCATGCCCGCAACCTGCGGCGCCGTCGCGCGATCACGTCACCAATTGCGGGCAACACCCCCCATTCCCTTGCACCACTCCCTGTCCCCCGCGCCACACCGCGCACCCAGTCCGCTCCACCCCACCC
>JAJZRK010000304.1 GCA_021802745.1 bacterium | reverse complement strand
GCGCCGAAGTCGTGCCCTGTTTGCCCGCGCAAGATGATGAAGATCTTGTCGATTGCGCTTCGTGCTTGGACCGACAGGGGCGAGGCGGGTGCGGCAACGCGCCCGGGATGGGCAATCGCCGCGAGGATTCGGGCGCCGAGCTCGTCCGGCGGCGCGATGACGTCTGCCACTCCGGCATCGATCGCGCTGCGCGGCATCGCGTCGAACTTCGCTGACGAGGGCTCCTGGACGAACGTGGCGCCGCCGGCCGCCTTGATGGCTTTCAGCCCTTCGGTCCCGTCCGATCCCATTCCGGAGAGCACGACCCCAACGCTCTGCTGGCGCTTGTCGTCGGCCACCGACCGAAAGAAGGAGTCGATGGGAAGCCGCCGCCCCCGGGGCGCAACGGGTTCGAGCAGGTGCAGCACGCCGTGCAGGACCGACATGTCCTTGTTGGGAGGAATGACATAGACCGTGTTCGGCTCGACCCGCGTGCGATCCTTCACCTGGCGGACCGACATCGCCGTGGAGCGCTGCAGGAGCTCCGCCATCATGCCCTTGTGCACCGGGTCCAAGTGCTGCACCACGACCACCGCCACGCCGGAGCCGTTGGGGATGAAACGCAACAGCTGCTCAACCGCCTCGAGCCCGCCCGCGGACGCCCCGACCGCGACCGTGGGGACCTCGGGTCGCGGACGCAAGGCCCCGGCGCCGCTGGGCGACGTCGAGTCTCTTTTCGGGGTCTTTCTCCTTGGCATCAAGCGTCCTGGTCCAGGTCTCGGGCGTGCACGCCAACGCAGCGCGCCGTTCCCTACTGCACCGCCGGGTTCCCTCGCTCGAAAGCTGGGAAGAAAGCTTACCACGACACGGCTCGCCCGACACATGAATTGCGTGCGCGCTCCCACCAGCTGTCGCGGACGCTCCCTGCGGTGTCGTCATCCTCGCCGCATCGCCAGCGCCCTTATCGCGCTCGGCGCCATCCCCAGGGTTGTGCCGCCCGGCACGCGCGTCCAGCTATTGTGCCGGCTACGCGGAATCAAACTTGGTCCAGCAGTACCCGCACACGGTGGCGAGGCTCATGCCGAGGTGGCCGCACACCGGACACACACGCGTCGGCTCCGGCGGCAGAGCCAGCGCGTCGACCAGGTGCTCCCACGCCTCGGCGAGGGGATCGAGTGACCCGCGATGCAGGTCGGTTGGTCCAACGGACAACGCTGTCATCTCGCTGCTGACGGACTCTACCAGCGCACGAATGCTCGCGGTTTGCATGATCCCCATCCTTTTCTTGGCGCCGCGCGGTCGGGTGATACCGAAACGCTACGCATGCTGTATGTGGCGCCCGCGGGCCGGGGGGTCAAATCAGTTCATCCACATCGGGAAGATTGTATCCGGGCAAGCGGACGATCCACGCCATGTGTGCGTCCAACTTTTGCCAATCGTTTACGGTCGCGCGTCATCGCATGGGTTAGGCTGCTGAACGAAACGGGGATGCAGGCACCGGAGAGTTCGGTGGGGGGTCTGCCTCGGACGTGACCTTTTCCATCGGCGGGAGCGCGCCTGCTCAACGCGGAGGGACGTCCCATGAACGTCATATTCATTGAGCCCCAGGCGCCGGGCGCGCATGTCTTCAGCCGCGTTCGCCTGCCACGGCTCGGCCCGGTGCTGCTCGCGACAATCCTGGATCGCGCGGGCCACCAAGCCTCGGTGACGCTCGAGGAGGCCCACCCCATCGGGTGGGGCGCGCTGGCCGCCGCGGATCTGGTCGGCATCAGCACCATCACCTCCACGGCGCCCAGAGCCTATGACATCGCGGATCGCGTCCGATCCTTCGGCGTTCCCGTGGTCCTCGGAGGCCCCCATGCGACGTTCCTGCCGGACGAGGCGCTGCAGCACGCTACCTGGGTCGTTCGGGGCGAGGCTGACTCTGCCATCCTGCCGCTCGTGGAGGCCGTGGCGCGCAAAGCAGGATTCAAGGAAGTACCTGGCCTCAGCTGGCGCGACGGGGAGCGCGTGGTTCACAACCCCATGGCGCCGGTGCTCGAGGATCTGGACGTGCTCCCAGCGCCGGATCTGTCCCTCGTTGAGGGCGGATTCGGGCCCGTGGCATTCGGCGCCTCTCGAACCATCCCGATTCAAACGTCGCGTGGGTGTCCCTACGACTGCGCCTTCTGCTCGGTGACCGGGATGTTCGGGCGTCGGTATCGCTTTCGCTCCGCGGCGCGCGTGGTCGAGGAACTGCAGTCGCGTGACCTCGTCGACGCGCACGTGTTTTTCTACGATGACAACTTCACGGCCAACCCCGCGCGGACCCACATGCTGCTTCGCGCGATGATCGACGCTCGTGTCACGCCCAGCTGGTCCACCCAGGTTCACACGGACTGCGCACGGCACGACGGACTCTTGGCGCTGATGCGCGCGGCCGGCTGCGAGACCGTCTACGTCGGCTTCGAGTCCATCAACCCGCAAACCCTCCGCCTGTACGACAAGGCCCAGACGATAAGCGGGATGGAACGTGCTATTCGGGCGATTCATGCGGCGGGCATTCGCGTGCATGGCATGTTCGTCTTCGGGTCAGACGCGGATGACGAGGAGACCATCCGGCGCACGGGCGAGTGGGCCGAAGCCCAGGGAATTGACACCGTGCAGCTGCTCGTGCTCACGCCGCTGCCGGGAACGCGGGTGTTCGACGAAATGCGCAGTCACGGCCGCCTGCTGACGACGGACTGGTCGCAGTACGACACCCATCACGTCGTGTTCCGGCCGGCGAGGATGACGCCGTACGAGCTGCAGATGGCGACCCTCCGCGCGCAGGCCGCGTTCTACTCCCCACGCCAGGTATTGCGAAGCGTGCTTCGCCGCGACAGGTTCACCGCCTTCCATCGTCTGTATGCAAGTCACCACAACCGCGCGTGGCAGCGCACGAACGCGGGATTCCTGCAGGCCTTAAAAGCGCTGGACGCGGACTCACCTCGCTCGCCCGGGGCGTCTCGGTACGGCGAAGAACGAGCCCGATGCCAGCCCGAATGACCGTGACGGCCTTGGCTGGCGCGTAGGCATTGTAGGGGTGTGACGGCCTCATCCGGCGCCCTGGATCAGGATCCCGCCGATGGGTGGATCAGTCGTAGCGCGCCGCTGAAGGGACATGCGTGTCCCAAGAATGACGCCGCCATGGGGATAACTGGGCAACCGTTCGCGCACTGCCAGCGCCGGGAAGGAAGTGTCGAGTCCAGGACCATCAAGCGTAGGTTTCGCGCCCACCCGATCGGTTGAGGGGCAGTCCAGGGCACAAGAAATTCGCGGAGGCCGTGAATCCGTGGCTCTGCGTGTCCGTCGAATCATCTTATGATGAAGAAACGAAAGCACACGCCGAGCACCCGCAAGGTGCGCCGAGATCTCGTCGGAGGCAAGAGGGGAAATGGCAACAAGCGCACGCGGCCGATCCGCCGCCCC
>JAJZRK010000303.1 GCA_021802745.1 bacterium | reverse complement strand
GGTCGTGTGATCCACGATGATCGTCTCCGCGCTCAGGTTGGCGCGGCAGGCCTGCACCACCGCTTCGACCGCCGCATCGTCCTTGAGCACGAGATGGACGCGCGCCGCGCCGCGAACGGCGTCGCCCGGCGTGGCGGCCACGGTGGCGCCGAGGGCGGCGAGCGCCGCGGCTTTGGCGGGGGTGCGGTTCCAGACGGTGACGCGGTCGCCGCGGCCGAGCGCGGCTTCGACGAAGCCGGCGCCAAGGCGGCCGGTGCCGAGGAATGCGATGGAATCAGGCAATGGGCACTCGCGCAAGAGGGAGTGCCCGAAATCTAGCCGCGGAACCAAAGTCCGATGATGGGGATGATCAACGACGCCCAGGCGGCGAACAGCCAGCGCGACTGTTCGGCGAAGCGGCGCTCCATCTTGGCCTCAAGCTCGGCAAAGCGCTGCTCAAGCTTCGCGTCAAAGCGCGCGAAGTTCAGCTCATTCAGTTCACGGAGGTCGCTGCGGTAGGTCGCGTCCACGGCGTTGAACCACCCCACGAGTTCATCGGCGATCTGCTCGCCGAGGCGTTCATAGAAGAGCTTCGACAGCTTGGCGGTAACCGGCACGATTCGCTCCGCGAGGGTCCGCCGCCACGCTACACGATACGCTCGGCGCGGCCATCACCGAAAGGTCCCGCGGGAGGTCGTTCGCTTGCCTTCGGCAGCGCGCGGCGGTTGCTTCAAGGGGCATGACCGCGCCCTCCCCGTCCCCCAAGGGCAAGTCCTTCGACCGCTCCATCGTCGAGGGGCCGATTGTTGCCGCCGTCTGGACCGTCGCGTGGCCGACGGTCCTCCAGAACATCATCGGCGGCGCGCAGGGATTCATCGACCACGCACTCGTCGGCAATCTCGTCGGCTACGCAGGCAACGCCGCGGTCGGCGTGTCGTGGCAGATCTTCCTCGTGGTCATCACGTTCATGATGTCCATCTTCACCGGGATGGGCGTGCTCGTGAGCCGCTATACGGGGATGGGCGACGCGGAAGCGGTGAACCACGCGAGCTATCAGGGCTTCATCGCGGCAATCGTGCTGGCGCTGTGCATTCTCGCGCCAGCCGGGTGGTTTCTTTCGCCGGCCCTGCTGGACGTTGTGCACGCCGCCCCTGACGTGAAGGCGAACGCGCTGCCGTATCTGCGCACGCTCTTCCTCGGCAGTCTCGGCATGATGCTCGGCTTCATGATCAGCGGCGCGCTGCGCGCCGCCGGCGACGCGCGCACGGGAATGCGGCTCGGCATCTCGATGACGGTGATGAACATCGTCTTCAATGTCATCCTGATTCGCGGGCTGGGGCCGATTCCGGCGCTCGGCACGATGGGAGCAGCCCTCGGGATGATTCTCGCCGCCACGCTGACTTCGGCGTACGGCCTGTATCGCCTCCTCGGCGGTGGCTGGGTGATTCACTGGCACAAGGGGATGGATCGCTCGTTCGACGGGGCAATGATCAAGCAGTTGCTGCGCTTTGGCCTGCCGGCCGGCATCCAGGGCGTCGCGATGAACATCGCCGGCGTGATGCTGCTGCGGTTCATGGGATCCCTGCCGGAGAGCGGGCACGTGCAGGCGGTGTACGCGGTCGGCTATACAGAACTGTTTTCGTTCATCACCTGGACGTCGGTGGGGCTGATGGGCGCGGCGGCGACGGTGGCCGGCCAGAACCTCGGCGCCAGGCAGCCCGAGCGCAGCGTCCAGGCGGTGCACGCGGCCAATCGCCTCGGGCTCGGCATCGCCGTCTTCGTGGGCCTGCTGTTCCTGACCATGCCCGAGTTCCTGTTCCGCCTGTTCGGCATGCGGGACGCCGCGAGCCTGGCGCGTGGCGTGGAGCTGCTGCGCTGGCTCGCGGTGAGCGGCATGTTCATCACGACGGCGCTGACGTACAGCGGCGGGCTCACCGGCACGGGCGACACGAAGGGACCGATGTACATCTCCATCGTGTCGCAGATCATCATCCCGATTGGCCTGCTCGAGATGCTGAGCGCCACCACCACCCTCGCGCCGCATCACATCTGGCTGGCCATCGTGCTCGGGCACCTCACGCGCGCCACGCTGAGCATCTGGCGGTTCCGGCGCGGCGAGTGGCGAAAGATCCGGATCGAGGCGCGGGCGACGGCGTAGGGACCTACCCGCCTTCCGTCGGCACGCTGCGGACGGGGCAAGAATCTTCTCACACGGCACGCCTCAACTTCGCGGGCGCATTACCCGACCGAGCAGTTCGGGAAAGCGCGGATGCGCCTCCAACGCCTCAAGGTCGGGCCAACGGTACCACACGGGCCCGATGGCATCGTTCGCCTCGACGGACTGGAACGCTTGTTCGATCGCCTCCGCGGTGCGGCCCAGATAGCTCAACGCAATCGCGCGCGAGAAATGGGGCACTTGCGACGTCACCGCGCGAATCGTCAGTTCGTCCACGACGGCCTCCGCCTTCCGACGGTCGCCAAGTCCAAGATAGATGCCCGGCAGCGTCTGAAGCAGCCACGCATGGCGGCCGAACATTTCCATCGCGTGTTCGGTGGCCAGGAGCGCGTCGTCGAATCGCTTGGCCCAAGCAAGCACCCAAGCCACGGCATAGCGCGTGGCAAACGCCTCGGGGTTCGCGGCGATGGCGCGCTCGATGACGGCGATGGCATCGTCGAACTGCTTGAGGAGCGCAAGCCCGATCCCGGTGACCGTGGCGACGACCGGGCTGAATGGATCGACCTCCACCGCGCGCCGCACGTGGCGCTCACCCTCTGCGTCATGGCGGCCTTGGCCCAGGATGATGAGCCCCCACGCCCCGTACAGCGCGCGCGCTTCCGTGAGCCGTGGATCAAGTGTGATGGCCTGACGCCAGGTCTCCATGGCCGACGCGTCGCCAAGGTTCATTCGCAGGATCGCGAGTACCGCCATCGCCTCGGCGTGCCGCGCGTCGATCGCGAGGGCACGTCGGAGAAGCCGCTCGGCCTCGGCCAACGTTGGCTGCGCCGGTCGGTAGCCGTACTGCCACGCCAGCCGCAGCCCCGAAGCGAGCCCCGCCAATGCGTTCGGGTTCTCGGGCGTGAGTTCGAGCGCCCGCTCGAAGCAGCGCGCCGCCTCGAGCGCGGGTCGGCCACGCATCTGCAACAGCACCCGCCCACGCGACACCAACTCGTAGGCTTCCACCTCGGCCGTGGTCACTCGCGGTGCGGGCGTAGGCGGCTTCGAGAATTGCAGCGCCAGTCGATCAGCAATCGCGCCGGCAATCTCGTCTTGCACGGCGAAGACGTCCACAAGGTCGCGATCGTAGCGCTCCGACCAGAGCTGGTAGCCATCCGCCACTGCCGCGAGTTGCGTCGTGATACGGATGCGGTGTCCCACGCGTCGTACACTCCCCTGAAGCACGTGGGCAACGCCGAGCTCGCGTCCAATGGCCGCCAGCGGCACTTGCCGGCCCTTGTAGATCGCC
>JAJZRK010000302.1:1845-3449 GCA_021802745.1 bacterium | reverse complement strand
GCGTGACCTGATTTCGTCAATAAACACATTGTCGATATTGCGGTAACGCCAAGGGTGCGGTACCATGAAAGCGAGGATTCGAAAGGGTCCGTAAGGAGGTTTGGCATCGAGTGAGACCCCTGGAAGGTTAGCCCTGCGAGCGGCATGCGAGGAGTTGCGGGTGATCCCGCGAGGCCCGGGTGTGAACAAGGCAAGGTCGAAGTCTGAAGTTGCAACACGAGAAGCGCGTTCGCTTCCCCGGTTGCCATCTTCGCAGCGCGCCGTCCGAAGAGACATGTTAAGTAGAGCGCCCGATTCCCCGATTTCGAGGGACGGGCGCTTTCGCGTGGGGCGCTCCCCACGACGCCGCGTTCGCTAGCGGTTCTCCGATTAGGTCAACGCCGGCGCTGGACCGGCCTCGAGAGGCGTCACGCGTAGGTAGCCCCCGCACGGTGCGGCGTTGACCGCGGGTCCGCCCTCGAGGCTGCCGCTGGACTCGGGCAGAGTGACATCCGCCCAGCTCACGAGGGGGCAGGCTTCGTGCCCACTCGGGCTGTCTGCCCACGACACGCCAAAGGACGCCACCGCATCGCGGGCGAGGACTACCACGTGGGGCCGCCCCATGGCGAAGGGTCCCCCGGAATGGAGGTTGACCGCGTCGACGGCCACGCCGCGGGCGTTGAAGAAGACGACCCGCGGATATCCCGCCACTTCGCAGCGCGATCCCGCATTCGCCACCAAAATGACCAAAGAGCCCGTGCCCAGCGTTCCGGTGGCCTGACCGGCGGCCAGAACCAGACGCGTGCACACGGGGGTGGCGCGGCTCGTCGTCGAGGCCTCCGCACTCAGGGGTGCGATGGTGGATCCGTACACGAGACTCGCGGCGAGAAGCCGAACTACTCGCGAAAGTGTCGTCACCTTCGATGACCTCTTTCGTCGCGCGCGACGCCAGACCTGCGCCATTGTCAGAGAATCCACCGGTCCTGCCACACGACTCCAAAATTAGACGCTGCCGAGGCCGGATTCGAACAGACCAAGCTGATCCTTCGAGGAAAGAGATACCGGGAGTAGCCCCCTCCTCGTGCACCGATGATGAGGGCGACGCCCTGAGCCGTACGCGGCTCGCAGTAACCATCGCGCGCGCTTGAAACGTCGCGCACGTAGGCGACCAGGCTCGTGCGTTCTCCCGCCGTAAGCACCTCGCTCGCGCCGGACTTTGCGGTCGCCGCCGCAGAGAAGAGTCCCGGCGTAGCGTCGTAGGGTGAGAAGTCAAAGCGCAGCGACACGTTGGAACCAAAGCGGCAGGTTGGACCTGCGTTCGTCACCCGAATCCTGGTGATCGAGGCGAAGCCGCCGCGGATGGATCGCGTCGCGGTGTAGCGCTGCGTCGAGCCGAGGGCGAAAGTGAGCCGTGACGGCCTACATACGGGCAACGAGTTTTTAGTCGCGGCGCCCGCCAAGGAGGGCACAAAGCACGACGAGACGAGTAAGAGTCCGGCGATCACACGCCCCACCAGGAACCTCCGTGACTCTGCCCCACTGGCCATGAGCCATCCTCGCAGACCGATTCGTAGAACGGCGCTCGAACTTCTTCGACTTTGCGACGCAGAGGAGGCCGAGTGACC
>JAJZRK010000302.1:0-1835 GCA_021802745.1 bacterium | reverse complement strand
CGTAGAGTGGTTGAGTACTCAATAGAAGAAGTCACCGCTTGTGAGCATCACCACCGGTCCCCCGCCGGTTCAAACCGGGGGATTTGCCGGAGCGTTGACCCGGGCGGTCAATCAGCGACTCGACGCGGCCACCCTGCGCCTCGCGCGCCGCCGTCTCCACGTCAAGGCGCTGATCATCGGCGTCTGGTACATCGCGAGCATCGCCGGCGTAGTCCTGGCTTCTGGCTGGCTCGAGGGCCTCCTGGCCGGCACCTCCCTCTCACTCGCCTTCGCCGCAGTCGGCTTTAACATCCAGCACGACGCCAACCACAACGCGTTCTTCGCCTCGTCGTCGAAGCGCCTGTCGCGGGCCAACCGCATCGTTGGATGGTCCATGTTCGTCATCGGCGCCGACGCCAACCGCTGGCTCTATCGTCACAACACCCTCCACCACGGCTCGCCGAACGTCGTCGGTACTGACTCGGACATCAACCTGGGGCCGTTAGCGCGTCTCGCGCCCTTCCAGCGTCGCTACTTCTGGCACCGCTACCAGCACCTCTACCTCTGGCCGCTCTACTGCTTCACCGTCCTCGAGATCATGTTCAATGACCTTGCGACCCTTGTGGGGGCGTCGCGCCACTCGCGCAACGCGCGCTCACGGCTCTCGGACGCGTCGGTGGCGATCCTCACCAAGGTGGTTTTCGTTGCGCTGATGGTCGGCCTCCCCGCCCTCACGCACCCGTTCTGGGTCGTTGCGGTCGGGTCGGTCGCCATCATGTTCGCGGTGGGCTTCCTTCTCGGCGTCGTGTTCCAGTCCGCGCACATCGTCGAAGGTGCAGAGTTCGCCGAAGCCGGATCTCGCCCCCCGTATCAGTGGCACGAGTGGCAGGTCCGTTCGAGTCTCGACTTCTCCCACGGGTCTGGTCCGCTCAGCCGGCTGTTCCGCTGGTACGCCGGCGGGCTCGATCACCAGACCGAGCACCACCTCTTCCCCCGCGTGCCTCACACGGCGTATCCCCTGATCGCTCCGGTGGTGAGTGCCGTGTGCGAGGACTATGGCATCCCACGCCACGTCCAACCTTCATTCCACGCCGCGGTCGCCTCGCACTTTCGCCACTTGCGCGCGATGGGCCGACCGCCGTCGTCCACGAACTCCGCCTAGCGCGATCGCGACGCCACCTCACCGCACAGTCACCACGTACCGTGCGATCGTCGAAATCAGACGAACGCGAGGCACCGTCTCCGTTCTCTCCGCCAACTACTTTGACGAGCGGGGATCTTGTGGATGGATTGTCTCACCCCGGGCCAACATCTCCGCATACTTTTCGATGCGTCTCGCTCGCGCCGTGTCGGTCTTGGCGCCGGCGACCCGATGCAGGACTGAATACCGATTGGCTCGCGTGAGCGCGAGAAACATCTCCCGCGCGCGGGGATTTGCGGCCAGCGCACTCGCCAGATCCTCCAGGACCACCGCGCTGGCCTGCCCGGCGTAGGCGGACTCCCAACGACCGTCCGCCTGGGCGCGTCGAATCTCATCCTCCCCCGCTCGCTGCATTCGCCCGTCGGACATCAGCCGTTCAGCGAGGTCAACATTTCGTTGGGACCAAAGACTGCGCGCGCCTCTGGGGGTGAAGCGACGCCGGAACGTCGCGTCGTCGCGAGCTTCGAGCTTTCCGTCGATCCAGCCAAAGCAGATCGCCTGCTCGAGCGCCTCACCGTACGACAACGCTGTGGGCTGCGTGTTCCCCTTCTTGGCGAGAACGAGTCTCACCCCGGATGACGTGGAGTGGTTGCCACCCAACCAATTCCGCCACTGTACGGCATCAGCGACGATCAGTTCCGGAAATTCCACGGCG
>JAJZRK010000301.1 GCA_021802745.1 bacterium | reverse complement strand
CGCCCCCATGTGACTAATTTCACAAGCTGTGCCAGAATCGGCGGTCCGCCGCCCGATGGCGCGCCGATGGACTGAGCGTACCGCGCCCGGTCCCGCCTGCACCCCGCACCACACCCCGTACCCTTCCCCTGCACCTGACCATGGCTTCCTCGCTGCGCCCCGGTGAGATCAAGGACATTCTGCTTCGCGAAATCGAAGCTGCCGACCTGAACAAGCTCGACGTCGAGGAAATCGGCACGGTGCTGGAGGTGAAGGACGGCATCTCCCGCATCTACGGCCTCAAGAAGGCCATGTCGGGCGAGATGCTCGAGATTTCCGTCGCCGCCACCGGCGAGCGCATCACCGCCCTCGCGCTGAACCTCGAAGAGGACAACATCGGCGCGGTGGTGCTCGGCGACTACCTGCAGATCAAGGAGGGCGACGAGGTTCGTCGCACGGGGCGCGTGCTCGAGGTGCCGGTGGGCCATGAGCTTGTTGGCCGCGTCGTGGACTCGCTGGGCCGCCCGATTGACGGCCTCGGCCCGATCAACGCCAAGCACACGCGCAAGGTGGAGTCCATCGCCCCGGGCATCATCGTCCGCCAGCCGGTGAAGGAACCGCTGCAGACGGGCATCAAGGCCGTGGACTCGATGATCCCGATCGGGCGCGGCCAGCGCGAACTGATCATTGGCGACCGCGGCACGGGCAAGACCGCCGTGGCCGTGGACACGATCATCAACCAGAAGGGCCAGGGCGTCATCTGCGTGTACGTGGCCATCGGCCAGAAGGCGTCCACGGTGGCCGCCGTGGTGGAGAAGCTGAAGGAAGCGGGCGCGATGGAGTTCACCATCGTCCTCGCCGCCACGGCCTCCGACCCGGCCCCGATGCAGTACATCGCCCCCTACTCGGGCGTGGCGATGGCCGAGTACTTCATGTACAACGAGGGGAAGGCGACGCTCGTGGTGTACGACGACCTGTCGAAGCAGGCCGCGGCGTACCGCCAGATCTCCCTCGTGCTGCGCCGCCCGCCGGGCCGCGAGGCGTACCCGGGCGACGTCTTCTACCTGCACAGCCGCCTGCTCGAGCGGGCGGCGAAGATCAGCAACGATCCCAAGGTCGTGGACGGCGTGAACATCCTCGCCCCGGGCGGCTCGCTGACGGCGCTGCCGATCATCGAGACGCAGGCCGGCGACGTGTCGGCCTACATCCCGACCAACGTCATTTCCATTACCGACGGCCAGATCTTCCTCGAGTCCGACCTCTTCTTCTCGGGCGTGCGCCCCGCCATCAACGTCGGCATCTCGGTGTCGCGCGTCGGCGGCTCGGCGCAGATCAAGGCCATGCGTTCGGTGGCCGGCCGCCTGCGCCTCGACCTCGCGCAGTACCGCGAGCTCGAGGCGTTCGCCGCCTTCGCCTCGGACCTCGACGCCGCCACCAAGCGCCAGCTCGACCGCGGCGCCCGCACGGTGGAGGTGCTGAAGCAGGGGCAGTACCGGCCGATGGCCGCCGAGCAGCAGGTGATGATCATCTATGTCGTGACCAACGGCTTCATTGACGACGTGCCGGTGGCCAAGGTGCGCGAGTGGGAGTCGGGGTTCCACGCCTACATGGCGGCCAAGCACCCGCAGGTGGGCGAGGCGCTGCGCAAGGAGAAGGTGCTGTCCAAGGACATCGAGGCGCAGCTGAAGCAGGGGATCGAAGCGTACAAGAAGTCCCTCGCCTGATGCCGCGAACCTACCGTCAACCGTCCACCGTCCACCGTCTGATCCATGGCTAAGGGACGCGAACTCGTCGGCCGGATAAAGACCACCGAGAACACGCGGAAGATCACGCGTACGATGGAAATGGTCGCGACGTCGAAGCTGAAGCGGTCGTCCGACCGCGTGGCGGCGGCGCGTCCGTACGCGCAGGCGCTCGGCGACGTCATCTCGAGCCTCTTCAACCTGGAGCTCGCGGAGCGTTTCCCGCTCCTCCGCCAGCCGGCCGTCGAACGGCGCGCGGCGGTGCTGCTGATCACGGCGAATCGCGGGCTGTGCGGCGGGTTCAACGCGAACCTCATCAAGGAAGCGCGCCTGACGGTGGGCTACCTCGAGGAGAAGGGCGTGCGGGTGGACCTGCACGTCGTCGGCCGCAAGGGCATCGGGTACTATCGCTACGTGGGCCGCACGCTCCTGACGTCGCGCACCGACATCGGCGACGTGCCCACGGCCACCGACGCCTCCTCGCTGGTGGACGGCCTGATGGCCGAGTTCATCGCGGGCGCCATTGATGCGGTCTACGTCATCCATTCGAAGTTCAACTCGGTGCTCTCCACGCCGCCGCACACCGAACGGGTGCTGCCGGTGGCGGCGCCGAAGCGCGCGGGCGCCGGGCGCGATTACCTGTTGTTTCCCTCGGCGGACGCGATCCTGACCGAGTTGCTCCCCTCGTACGTGCGCAACGCGGTGTACCGCGCGCTCGTCGAAACGGCGGCCGCCGAGCAGGCGGCGCGGCGCACTGCCATGAAGAGCGCCACCGACAACGCGGGGGAGATGCTGAACCTCCTCCGCCGCACCTACAACCGCGCCCGCCAGGCCAACATCACGCAGGAGATCGCCGAGATCGTCGGCGGCGCTGCGGCACTCCAAGGCTGACCCCTCACATGACGACTGCCACTGTCACTGCCACGAATGTCGGAAAGATCGTCCAGATCATCGGTCCGGTGATTGACGTCGAGTTCGCGCCGGGCCACCTCCCCGACCTGTACAACGCCGTCGAGGTGAACGTCACCGGCGAGACGGGCGATCACATTCGCGTCGTCGCCGAGGTGCAGCAGCACATTGGCCGCAACCAGGTGCGCGCGGTGGGCATGAGCACCACCGACGGCGTGGTGCGCGGCATGGATGCCGTGGACCTCGGCCGCGCGATCTCGGTGCCGGTGGGCACCGCGGCGCTGGGCCGCATCCTGAACGTGCTGGGCGAGCCGGTGGACAACGGCGCCGAGATCCCGGCGTCGGTGGAGCGCTGGCCGATTCACCGCAAGCGCCCGGACTTCGTGAACCTCGAGCCGAAGACCGAGATCTTCGAGACGGGCATCAAGGTCATTGACCTGATCGCGCCGTTCGTGAAGGGCGGCAAGATCGGCCTCTTTGGCGGCGCTGGCGTGGGCAAGACGGTCGTGATCATGGAGCTCATCAACAACGTGGCCAAGGGACACGGCGGCAAGTCGGTCTTCTGCGGCGTGGGTGAGCGGACGCGCGAGGGGAACGACCTCTACCTCGAGATGCAGGAGTCGGGCGTCATCAACTCGACGGCGCTGATCTACGGTCAGATGAACGAGCCGCCGGGCGCGCGCCTCCGCGTGGGCCTGGCCGGGCTGACGGTCGCCGAGTACTTCCGCGACCGCGAGAAGGCCGATGTGCTGGTGTTCATTGACAACATCTTCCGCTTCACGCAGGCGGGCTCCGAAGTGTCGGCGCTGCTCGGCCGCATGCCGAGCGCCGTGGGCTACCAGCCGACGCTG
>JAJZRK010000300.1 GCA_021802745.1 bacterium | reverse complement strand
GGGCTCACGGGGTTGATCCTCGTCGGCTTCGTCATCGGCCACATGGTCGGCAACCTGCAGATCTTCATGGGCATGGAGCGCTACAACGCCTATGCCAAGCTCCTCCAGGAAGACATCATCGAACTGACGTGGGCCGTGCGCGTCACGCTGCTCGTGTCCGTGATCCTGCACGCCCTGTCCGCCTGGCAGCTGACGCAGCGCGCGTGGGGGGCACGCCCGGTGGACTACGCGGCGCGCGAGGCGCAGGTGAGCACGTACGCGTCGCGCACGATGCGCTGGGGCGGCGTCTTCCTGTTCGTTTTCATCATCGTGCACCTCGGCCAGTTCACGCTCGGCTGGAAGTGGCTGCTGCCGGAGTTCGCGCGCGGCGCCGCCTACGGCAACGTCGTGCTCGCCTTCGAGCGGCCGTTCTGGGTGGTGTTCTACCTGGTGGCGATGTTCTTCCTGCTGCTGCACCTGCTCCACGGCACGTGGGCGGTGCTGCGGACGCTGGGCGTGGCGCAGAACGCCGCCGAACCGCTGGCGCGCCGCATTCCCGTGATCATCGCCATCCTCGTGACCGTGGGCTTCAGTCTCGTGCCGCTGGGCGTTGCGCTCGGCGTCGTGCGCTGAGGCGGAGACGCATATGAAACTCGACGCGAAGATCCCGTCCGGCCCGGTGCAGGACAAGTGGGACAAGCACCGCTTCGACATGAAGCTGGTGAACCCGGCCAACAAGCGGAAATACCATGTGATCGTGGTGGGGAGCGGGCTGGCCGGCGCCAGCGCCGCGGCCTCGATGAGCGAGCTGGGCTACAACGTCAGCTGCTTCGCCTACCAGGACTCGCCGCGGCGCGCGCATTCGATTGCCGCGCAGGGCGGCATCAACGCCGCCAAGAACTACCGCAACGACGGCGACAGCATCTGGCGGCTGTTCTACGACACGGTGAAGGGCGGCGACTTCCGCGCCCGCGAGGCCAACGTATACCGCCTCGCCCAGGTGTCGGTGAACATCATTGACCAGTGCGTCGCGCAGGGCGTGCCGTTCGCCCGTGAGTACGGCGGCCTGCTCGCCAATCGCTCGTTCGGTGGCGCACAGGTGAGCCGCACCTTCTACGCCCGCGGGCAGACCGGGCAGCAGCTGCTCCTCGGCGCCTACCAGGCGCTGGAAAAAGAGATTGCCCGCGGCGGCGTGAAGATGTACAACCGCCACGAGATGCTCGACGTCGTGCTCATCAACGGGGTGGCGCGCGGCATCGTCACCCGCGACCTCGTGACCGGTGCCGTCGAGGCGCACGTCGCCGACGCGGTGGTGCTGGGGACCGGCGGGTACGGCAACGTGTTCTACCTGAGCACCAATGCGCAGGGGTGCAATGCGACGGCGATCTACCGCGCCTACAAGAAGGGAGCGGCGTTCGCCAACCCGTGCTACACGCAGATCCACCCGACCTGCATTCCGGTGGCGGGCGAGCACCAGAGCAAGCTGACGCTGATGTCGGAGTCGCTGCGCAACGACGGGCGCGTCTGGGTGCCGAAGAAGCGCGAGGACGTCGGCAAGAAGCCCGCGGACATCCCCGAGGAAGACCGCGACTACTACCTCGAGCGCAAGTATCCGAGCTACGGCAACCTCGCGCCGCGCGACATCTCGAGCCGCGCCGCCAAGGAAGCGTGCGACGACGGGCGCGGGGTGGGGCCGGGCGGACGGGGCGTGTACCTCGACTTCGCCGATTCCATAAAGCGGCTCGGCGCCAAGGAAATCAGCGAGCGCTACGGCAACCTATTCGAGATGTACCAGCGCATCACGGATGAGAATCCGTATGAGGTGCCGATGCGCATCTATCCCGCCTCGCACTATACGATGGGTGGGCTCTGGGTGGATTACAACCTGATGAGCACCATTCCCGGCCTGCACGTCATCGGCGAGGCGAACTTCAGCGACCACGGCGCCAACCGCCTGGGCGCGAGCGCGCTGATGCAAGGGCTGGCCGACGGGTACTTCGTGCTGCCGTACACGATTGGCCATTACCTGACGAGCAACAAGTTCGAGAAGGTGACCGCCGATCATCCGGAATTCCAGGCGGCCATCGAGGGCGTGAAGGCGCGCACGGCCCGCCTGCTCGGCATCAACGGCAAGCGCACGGCCGATTCGTTCCACCGCGCGCTCGGCAAGATCATGTGGGAGAAGTGCGGCATGGCCCGCAACGAAGCCGGCCTCAGGCAGGCGCTGCAGGAGATCCCGGTGCTCCGCGAGGAGTTCTGGCAGAACCTGACGGTGCCGGGCACCGGCGACACGTTCAACCAGCAACTCGAGAAGGCCGGCCGCGTGGCCGACTTCCTCGAGTTCGGCGAACTGATGTGCCTCGACGCGCTGCATCGCGAGGAGTCGTGCGGCGGCCACTTCCGGGAAGAGTACCAGGACGCGGGCGAAGCCAAGCGCAACGACGAGGAGTTCTGCTACGTCGCGGCCTGGGAGTTCACCGGCGAGACGTCAGCGCCCGTGCTGCACAAGGAGCCGCTCGAGTTCGAGAACGTGCATCTCGCCACCCGCAGCTACAAGTGAGTGACCGACCCATGTCTGGAACCATGACCATCAAGCTCAAGGTGTGGCGGCAGGCCGGCCCCAAGGCTCCCGGCAAGTTCGAGGAGTACACGGCCACCGACGTCAGCCCCGAAAGTTCGTTCCTCGAGATGCTCGACGTCGTCAACGACAAGCTCGCGCTCGAGGGCAAGGACCCCATCGCCTTCGATCACGACTGCCGCGAGGGGATTTGCGGCATGTGCGGCATGATGATCAACGGCGTCGCCCACGGGCCGAGCAAGCTGACCACCACGTGCCAGCTGCACATGCGTTCGTTCAAGGACGGCGACTCCATCACGCTGGAGCCGTGGCGCGCCAAGGCCTTCCCGGTGATCCGCGACCTCGTTGTGGACCGTTCGCCGCTCGATCGCATCATCCAGGCGGGCGGTTTCATTTCAGTGGCAACGGGTTCGCCGCAGGACGCGAACGCGCTCCCCATCAGCAAGCCGGACGCCGACGAGGCCATGGACGCGGCGGCCTGCATCGGCTGCGGCGCCTGCGTGGCGGCATGCCCGAATGCCTCGGTGTCGCTGTTCACCGCGGCGAAGATCGGCCACCTCGGCCTGCTGCCGCAGGGCCAGCCCGAACGGTATCGCCGGGCGCTCAGCATGGTGGCGCAGATGGACCTCGAGGGATTCGGCGGCTGCTCGCTGTTTGGCGAGTGCATGGCGGCGTGCCCGAAGGGGATCAGCATTGACTTCATCAAGCGGATGCACGGCGACTTCATCTGGGGGACGGCCACGGCACGGCCGGAGAAGGTGACGCTGGGATCCGGCTAACGGTGGGGCAGCGGCACAGTGTCGTGCCTGGGTAGGGCACTGCAACTGCTTCTGCAACTGCAACCACGAAGGGAGAAGGGCACGAAGCTATCTGAGGTAGTCTGTCAAGAGGAATTGGAAGGGCGGTTAGGACTGCGCGAGCACCGGGCGTAGTTGGGTGGCGAGTGGAGAGC
>JAJZRK010000299.1 GCA_021802745.1 bacterium | reverse complement strand
TGTCGCATGGCCGGTGTGAATCCGGTGGAGTGATCAACGGCAGGGGGCGATGGTGGGTATGATCGTGGGGGAGTACAGTGCAGCGTTCCGGTCCCGGATGGTGGAGCGGATGGTGGGCCCGCGGGCTGTGAGTGCGACGGCGTTGGCGCGGGAAGTGGGCGTGTCGCAGCCCGTGCTCTCGCGGTGGTTGTTGAAGGCGTCTACTGTTGACGGGATGACACCAGCCCGAAAGCGAACAGCCAAGCAGTGGACCAGCGCGGAGAAGTGGCGCGTGGTCCTGGAAGCCAGTCAGTGCAGTGCCAGCGATCTGGGCGCGCTGTTGCGACGTGAAGGCCTCCACGAGGCGCAGGTGGCGACGTGGCGCGCCGCCGCCGAAGCGGCATTGGCGGAGCCGGCCAAGCCGTCGCACGCGCGGGCCAAGCCGTCGCCCGAGGCGCTGCGCATTCAGGTGCTGGAGCGGGAGTTGCGGCGGAAGGACGCCGCCCTGGCCGAGACGGCGGCGCTGCTGGTGCTGAAAAAAAAAGCGCAGGCGATCTGGGGGGACGAGGACGATTCCACGGACCCGCGGAGCGGGACGTGACCCGGACCCTGATTGAAGAGGCGGTGACGGCGGGGGCACGCCGCGCGCCGGCGTGCCAGGTGCTGGGCCTGAGCGTGCGCACGGTCGAGCGGTGGCGTCTGGGGACCGCCGCGGAGGTGCCGCAGGATCTGCGCCCCGGCCCGCGGATGGCACCGCCCAACACGCTCACGGCGGCGGAGCGCGCGGTGATTGTGGTGACGGTCAATGCCGCGCCCTACCGCGAGCTGTCGCCGCATCAGATCGTGCCGCGCTTGGCCGACGAGGGTCGGTATCTGGGCTCGGAGTCGACGATCTACCGCATCCTGCGGGAGGAGCAGTGGCTCGCGCATCGCGGCCGGGCGAAGGCCCCCGTGCGGCAGGCGCCCCGTGCGCACGTGGCGACGGGCCCCAATCAGGTGTGGTCGTGGGACATCACGTACCTCCGCACCCCCGTCCGCGGCGTGTTCCACTATCTGTACTTGATGATGGACGTCTGGAGCAAGGAGATCGTCGGCTGGGACGTCCACGACGTGGAACTCGCGACGCATGCCGCGGCGCTCTTTGTCCGGAGCTGCCGCGTGCAGGGGGCCGATCCGACGACGCTCGTGTTGCACGCGGACAATGGCGGCCCGATGAAGGGGGCCACGATGGTCGCGACGCTCGAGCGGCTGGGCGTCCTCGCCTCCTTTAGCCGGCCGAGTGTGAGCAACGACAATCCGTTTTCGGAGTCGCTCTTCCGGACCCTGAAGTACCGGCCCGACTACCCGAGCACGCCCTTCGCCGATCTGGCGGCGGCCCGGACGTGGGTCAGCGCGTTCGTAGGCTGGTATAGCACGCAGCACCTGCACAGCGCGATCCGCTTCGTGACGCCCGCGGACCGGCACGCGGGACGCGACGTGGCGATCCTCGCGGCACGCCACGCCGTCTATCAGCAGGCGCGCGCTGCGCGGCCGGACCGATGGAGTGGGGCCACGCGCAACTGGGAGCCCGTACTCGAGGTGCGGCTGAATCCCGAACACGCGGTCGCACCAAAAACAGAACGAGTAGCCGCATGACATCTCATGCGACAACTGCCTTGACACTCGCCGGATTACTCTGGCAGCTTCAAGGGATCGGGTGCCTACTTTCAGGACCACGATGATTCCTTCTCGAGTTTCATTCGACGCACGCTGACGCCTGCCGGTATCACGATTCGCGCCGAGCGCCGTCCGCTCGCTGGAGGAAGTGCGATCGTGACGCCCGATGTCGCCGTGTCACTCTCATTGTCGAGCGCCCTCGCACCGATCTGCGTTCGCGAGACACGAGATACGACGATTGTCGGTTTGAGCTGCTTGGAGGCATCCATGATGGTTCAACGGCATAGGCGTTGTTCGTTCATCGGCCTTCTGGCTGCGACGTCGATCGCGAGCGCACAGACCGCGACGCGACAACGCGAAATCGCCATCGTGGACATCCCCTGTGCAGGACGTATCGTTGTGCGAAATGACACGCGGACGGACGAGTGGGCGGTCGTGACGGTAGCTGGCAAGCGGCAGCGAGTTCTCGTGCACGCGGACACGAGCGGCGTCTCGTACACGGCCACGACGCTCTTTGCGGGCAACTCCAACGATACGGTCGATGTGCGGTGGCGCGGACGGCGAATCGCGTCCGTGGTCCCCGGCGTCAGTTGCTTTGATGTGCCGCGGGAACCGCCGTCGAACTTCCCGGTCGATCAAGGGCCCCTGGTCGGCAACCTGGCTCGAGGTGTTCCCGATGGCGACATCGTGCCGGGACTTCTGCTCGTGCAGTTCGTGCCGCAGGCGACATTCGAACAGCGTGCGCATGTGATTCGGTCCGTTCACGGGCAGGTGGTCGGCGGCATCCCAGAGCCGACTCCCGGGTACTGGTTACTCGTTCCTGACGACTCTCTGGGTACGCGCGTGAGGGCGCTGCACGCGAAGTTGCGGCGTTCGCCGCTGGTTCGACGTGTGAGCCACGACCGGCTACTGCCAGGTCCCGGACCGGGCTGACGACCAATCGTGCGGCGTAATCGTTGAAACCCGACACAATCTGAGTCGTGAGACGCTATAAGTAGCAGTCGCAAAACTAGTTATGGAATACCGACAGGACGGAAGTAGGATAGTACCGTTCTAGATTGGGCGCCGCGGCGCTTGAGGCACTCGCGCCGCGCGCGCAAGCGCATCACCTGCATCCACCCAGCTCGACGTTGGAATCGAGCGTCATCTTCCGGAGGCCATCCCATGCGTACGCTGTCCCGCAGTTCCCTGCTCATCACGCTCCTGATGAGCGTCGCGCTCTCGGTCGAGGCACAGGCCGCTGTCGACGCCACGATGCCCGCACCGCAGCCCATCCCGCGGGCCCAACGGCCGGTCATGATGGTGGCGCCGTTCGAGTTCACCGCAGCGCCGGCGACGGACGAGCTGAACGAACTCAATACGCTCGGCGGCGCGCTCCTGGCGATGAAGGGCGGCGATCCGACCGTTCGACTGCGCCAGGCGCAGGACAATCTCGGAAAGGCAGCCGCCGGCATGATGATGGAGCGCCTGCTTGCCACGCAGCAGTTCCGCGTCGTGGAGCGGGCCGCGCTCGATCAGGTGCAAGGTGAGCAGAACCTCGTCGCCTCAGGCGCTGCTGCGGCCGGGCAGAGCGTTGCGCAGCGGGCGCAGCTGCTCGGTGCGAAATACGTGATTACCGGACAGGTGACGAAATTCGGGAAGTCCGCGGAGAAGAAGGGCGGCCTGCTCGGTGCCGTCAGTCGCGCCGCCGTCGGCGTGGCGCTCGAACGATCCCAGACGAGCTACGTCATCGGGCTGACGGCACGCATCGTCGATGCGTCGACCGGTGAGGTCATCAGCTCGATGACGACCGATGGGGTGGCCGTGGGCGACAAGACCAGGATGCTGGCCGGTCTCGGTGGCGGCGGCGGGCTTGGTCTCGGGGGCGTCGGCGGAT
>JAJZRK010000298.1 GCA_021802745.1 bacterium | reverse complement strand
CATGGAACTCTTCTCGGCGCACGTCTTCTGGTACGGAAACTGGAACGTGCTCCTCCTCCCACCGCTCGGCCTTGTCGCCGCGTGGTTCGTGCCGCGCGCGGTCCTCAGCGGTCGCGGCGCGTCAGCAGCGCGCTGGATCGCTGGACTCTGCGGCGCGGGCGCGTGCGTCGCGCTGGTCGTCGCCGTCTCCGGCGCAACGTCGCAGGCCAGCGGCGCGGTTTCGCTGGCGTTTGCGCCGACGACGCTTTACCTCGCCCTGCTCGTGCCGGCCCTGACGCTCATCCGGCCGGCGTCGGCGTGACCTACGCCGTCGGCATTGACGTCGGCGGCACATTCACCGACCTCGCGGCAGTCGGCGGCGACGGGCTCGTCGTCACGCGCAAGGTGCTGAGCACGCCGTCCGACCAGAGCGAGGGTGTGGCCGCGGCGCTCGACGCATTCTCGGCGGCATCGGGGCAGATTTCTCGCATTGCCCACGGCACGACCGTGGTCACCAATCTCCTGCTCGAGCGGCGCGGCGCACGCGTCGTGCTCTGCGCGACCCAGGGGGCCACCGACTTGCTCGAGCTCCGACGGCAGGAGCGCGTCGCGCTCTATGACCTGTCGGCTTGGCATCCGACGCCGCTCGTGACCAGCGACGACGTGGTGGCGGTGCGCGAGCGGCGTGAGCCGGACGGCGTGCGCCTGCCGCTGACCGAGTCGGAAATCGCACGCGTGACGGCCGACGTGAAGGCGCGCGCGCCACAGGTGGTGGTCATCTCGCTGTTGCACGCGTATGCCGATGGGACGCACGAGGCGCGTCTGGCTGATGCGCTGCGGCGCGCGCTTCCTGCAACAGAGGTGGTCTGCGCGCACGAGGTGCTCCCCGAGATTCGCGAGTACGAACGCACGGCCACGGCGGTGGCCGAGGGCTACGCCCGCCCTGCCGTCGCCCGCTATCTCGCCCGGCTTGGCGACACCGTCGGGAGGCGCGGACATCCGGCGCCGAGCGTGATGACGTCGGGTGGCGGGATGCGCACGGCCAGCGAGGCGGCGCACGCCGCGGCCGCGCTCGCGCTGTCGGGTCCGGCGGGAGGTGTGGTCGGCGCGGCCGCGGTGCTGCGCGCAGCCGGCTTCGATCGCGCGCTGACCATCGACATTGGCGGCACGAGCGCCGATGCGGGGCTCATCGTGGATGGCGAGCCGCTCATCGAATCGGGGGGCGATGTCGCTGGCGTGCCAATCGCGCTCCCGCGCGTGCTCGTTGACACCGTCTCCGCCGGCGGCGGTTCGATCGGGTGGATTGACGACGGGGGGGCGTTGCGCGTCGGACCGCGCAGCGCGGGCGCCGCGCCGGGTCCCGCTGCCTTCGGCCGCGGCGGCACGCTCCCCACCGTCACCGACGCGAACCTGGTGCTTGGTCGCATTGCCCCGCATCCGATGAGCGGCGGCGTCACGCTCGATGCCGCGGCATCGCGACGTGCCATCGAGCGCGTCGCCGTTCCACTCGGCGCGACGACCGAGCGTGCCGCCCAGGCGATGATCAGCATCGCGGATGCCGAGATGGCGCGCGCCCTGCGCCGCGTGAGCGTGGACCGAGGCGTAGACCCGCGCAGCTGCGTGCTGATGGCATTCGGGGGCGGCGGGCCGCTGCACGCCTGTGCGTTGGCCGATCTCATCGGCTCCACCACCGTGCTCGTGCCGCCGCACGCCGGCGTCCTCAGCGCACTTGGCCTCGCGATGGCCCCGGAGCGGCGCGAGACGGCGGCCAGCGTGATGGCACGCACCACCGATCTCGACGCTCAGCGCATCCGCGCCCTCGCGGATCGCCTCGCCGTCGAGGTGACCGGCGAGGTGCGAGCGTGGATTGCTCGTACGCGCTACGTGGGCCAAGGGTACGAACTGGACGTGCCGTTCGAGCCCGGCGACGATGGCCAGGCAATCGCTGCGCGCTTCACCGAGCGCCATCAGGCACGCTACGGGTTTGTCCTCGACCGCGCGATCGAAGTCGTCGCGGCGCGCCACACGGCAAGTTCGCGTGCCGAAGCGGTGCGGTTCGCGCGCCACGGCGCGGCGACGTGGAGCGACCGCGCCCGCGTCGACGATGGCGCACCCTGCGACGCGACCGTCTCCGGCGAGGCCGTGATCACCCTGCCCGATGCCACGCTGTTCGTCGCGTCCGGCTGGACAGCGCGCGCCCTGGCGGTGGGCGGGTGGCTGCTGGAGCGCACGCGATGACGCACCGGCGCGAGGTTGCGACATGAGCGGCTTCGACCCGCTGGCCATCCGCGTCTTCGCGTCGAGCGTCGCGATGATCGCCGAGGAGATGGGCGCGGTGCTCACGCGCGGATCCCTGTCGCCGAACATCCGCGAGCGTCGCGACGCGTCGTGTGCGCTGTTCGACGCCGAGGGACGGATGATCGCCCAGGCGGCGCACATCCCGGTGCACCTTGGCGCAATGCCCGAGGCGGTGCGCGCGGTCCGCGAACGCGGACCGGCCGCCGGCGACGTCTGGCTGCTCAACGATCCCTATCATGGCGGGTCGCACCTGCCGGACCTCACCATGGTCGAGGCGATCGCCGCCGGCGGCCGCACCGCGGGCTTCGCCGCGGTGCGCGCGCACCACGCGGATGTCGGTGGCATGAGCCCGGGCTCAATGCCGTTCGGCGCGAGCGAGCTGGTGCAGGAGGGCATCGTCCTCCCGCCCATTCGACTTGCGCCCGGTGGCGTCATGGATGAGTCGCTCCTGGCCCTCGTCCTCGCCAACGTGCGCACGCCGGGCGAACGACGAGGCGATCTCGCCGCCCAGCGCTCGGCCTGTCTTGCCGGCGCGGCCGGATGGCGGGCCCTGCGCGAGCGCGAGGGCGTGGCGCACGTTGAAGCAGGCGCCTCCGCGCTCCTCGACTACGCGGAACGACGCGCGGTCGCGCGGCTCCGCGAACTCGGCGATCTCGATGCCGAGGCCGAGGATTTTCTCGAGGGCGATGGCGTGACGGAGGAACTCGTGCCGGTGCGCGTGCGCCTGCGCGTGCGCGACGGCCGCCTCATCCTCGACTTCCACGGCACGAGCCCCCGCGTGCGCGGCAATATCAACTGCCCGGTGGCGGTGACACGCGCCGCGGCACTGTTCGTCCTGCGTTCCCTCCTCGACGACGACGTGCCGACCAACGACGGCATCGCGCGCCCCATCGAGATCATCACGCCGGACGACTGCCTCATCGCCGCGCGCTGGCCGAGCGCCGTCGCGGCCGGCAATGTCGAAACGTCGCAGCGCATCACCGACCTGCTCTTCGCCGCGCTCGCCAATGCCGGCGTGGCCGCGCCGGCGCAGGGGCAGGGGACGATGAACAACATCACCTTCGGCGGTCGCGGCTGGACGTTCTACGAGACGCTGGGAGGCGGCCAGGGCGCCAGCCAACGCGGCCCCGGCCCGAGCGCGGTGCACGTGGGAATGAGCAACACGCGCAACACTCCCATCGAGGCGCTCGAGCAGTCGTATCCGATTCGGGTCGACGAGTATGGCGTGCGACGGGGGTCGGGAGGGCAGG
>JAJZRK010000297.1 GCA_021802745.1 bacterium | reverse complement strand
GATCTGGCGTCCTCAGCTGATGCCGGCGGCCGACTCGGCGGCCATCTTCACGGCGCCGCCCGCGCAGTTCTCGGCCGGATCCACCGTCGCGGCGTTCCTGACGTACGCGACGCGGGCCGAGTTCGAGGCGGCGCGCAAGGCGAAGCCGCGCCCGCTCCCCGCGCCGCGCACGTCGCTCACCGTCGTGTCGCTCGCCGACGGCAAGGCGCAGGTGATTCCGCGGGTGCGCTCGTTCCGCTTTGCGCGCGAGGGCGGCAAGTACCTCGCGTACCTGATGGAAGCCGACACGGCGGCGCCGGGCAGCGGCAGTGGTGGCGCCGCACCGGCCGGTGCGGCCGGCGGCCGCGGCGGCGCGCGCGGCGGCGCGGCGGGCGGCGCCCGCAGCGATCCGGCCGCGCCGCTGATGCTGCGCGACCTGTCCACCGGCCAGGAACTCAAGATTGACGACGTGACGTCGTACCTGTTCGACGAAGCCGAGAAGGTGCTCGTCTACGCCACGACGTCCGCCGACAGCCTCAAGTCGGGGGTGCACGTGCGCGACCTCGCGACCGGCGCCGTCACGACGCTCGTCTCGGGCAAGGGCAACTACAAGTCGCTCGCGGTGGACCGCAAGGGCGCGCAGGTGGCCTTTGTCACCGACCGCGACGATGCGGCGTCGGCCAAGCCGCGCTACGCGCTCTACTACGCCTCGCTCGTGCCCGCCAAGGGGCAGAAGGGGCCAGTGGTGGCCACCAAGGTGGTGGACCAGGCGATGGTCGGCGCCGACCAGCTGATTGCCGATCGCGGCCGCCTCGACTTCGTGCGCGATGGCACGGCGCTGCAGTTTGCGCTGGCGCCGCTCCCCATTGATTCGATTCCCGCCGATTCGCTGGCGGACAAGGCGATCTACGACCTGTGGCATTACAAGGACACGCAGGTGATGCCCGTGCAGAAGGTGCAGGCCGCGCGCGAGCGCAACCGCACCTGGGCCGCGCTCTACACACCGGCCGCCAGGAAGTGGGCCAAGCTCGGCAATGACTCGCTGCGCCAGGTGACCATCGCCGACAACGGCAAGGTGGTGCTGGCTCTCAACCCCGTGCAGTACGCCATCGAGTCCACGTGGGGCGAGGGCGGCAGCGACGTGTATCTCCTCGACCCGACGACCGCCGCCCGCACGCTCGTCGCCAGGAAGCTCGACGGCGCGCAGCTCTCGCCGGGCGGCAAGTACGTGATCTTCTTCAACGAGAACAAGTGGTTCGCGTACGCCACGGCCGGCGGCAAGCAGGTGGAAATCACGGCGGCCATCAAGAACGTCCGCTTTGACAACGAAAAGTTCGACATGCCCGACACGCGCCCGCCCTACGGCCTCGGCGGTTGGACCAAGGGCGACGCGCGCGTGCTGGTGTACGACCGCTACGACGTGTGGGAAGTGGACCCGGCGGGTGTTGCCGCGCCGGTGAACGTGACGGCAGGGGCCGGACGCGCCGCGGACGTGACGTATCGGACCGTCAATCTCGACACCGAAGACCGGTTCTTCGATCCGGCGGAGCCACTGCTGCTGCGCGCGTTCGACAACAAGAGCAAGGCGAGCGGCTACGCGCAGGCGAAGCTCGGCGCGAGCGCCGCTCCCGCCGTGCTGGTCATGGGGCCGAAGAACTACGCCGGACTGCAGAAGGCGCGGAAGGCGGCGCAGTACCTGATGACCCAGCAGACATATCGCGAGTTCCCCAACCTGTGGACCGGCGGGGCGATCAACGCGACGGCAAGGATCTCCGACGCCAATCCGCAGGACGCCGAGTACCCGCGCGGCGACGTGGAACTTGTGCACTGGAACAACGACGACGGCGTGCCGCTCGACGGGATGCTCTTCAAGCCCGAGGGCTTCGATCCGTCCAAGAAGTACCCGATGATCACGTACTTCTACGAGAAGCTCTCCGATGGCCTGCACAACTACTATGCGCCGTCGGGGCGGAATACTGTCAATCCGCTGGTGTACAACTCGCTCGGCTACCTCGTCTTCATGCCCGACATCGTCTACACCGACGGCTTCCCAGGCCCGAGCGCCGCAAAGGCGATCATCCCGGGCATCCAGGCGCTGATCCAGCGGGGCTTCGTGGATGCCAGGAAGCTCGGCGTGACCGGCCAGTCGTGGGGTGGCTACCAGTCGGCGTACCTCATCACGGTCACCAACATGTTTGCGGCTGCGGTGCCGAACGCGACGGTCGTGAACATGACCTCGGCGTACGACGGCATCCGCTGGCAGAGCGGGCTGCTGCGCCAGATGCAGTACGAGCATTCGCAGAGCCGTATCGGCGGGTCGCTGTGGCAGTATCCGGAGCGGTTCATCGAGAACTCGCCGCTCTTCAAGCTCGACCGCGTCACCACGCCGGTGCTGTTCATGGCCAACGACAATGATGGCGCCGTGCCGTGGTACCAGGGGATCGAGTTCTACGGGGCGATGCGCCGCCTGCAGAAGGAGGCGTACCTGGTGGTGTACAACGGCGACGAGCACAACCCGACCAAGCGCGCCAACCAGAAGGACGTTGACCGCAAGATGCAGGAGTTCTTCGGGGCCAAGCTGCTCGGCCAGCCCGAGCCCGACTGGATGAAGAACGGGATTCCGTTCCTCAAGAAGGGGCAGGATCAGCTGAATCGCAGGTAGCGACTGGGCCCCACGCGGTAGCACCGCGTGCGCCGGGGTACGACAGAGGGTCCGGTGGCGGGGTGCCACCGGGCCCGCTGATCTTGGGGGCGGAGCCACGCGCCCCGCACGGCGTCGTAGCCGGTGTGCCCCTTGCGTTCTACTATATCGCGATATAGTATTGTATAGACCTCAACGAGCCCATCAATGCCTACCCAGACTCCCTACGGACTCACCGTCCTGCTCGACCTGCCGTTTGACGCCGCGATGGATGCGGCGCGCGCGGCACTCGCCGCCGAAGGGTTCGGTATCCTCATGGAGGCCGACCTGAAGGCCACGTTCATGAAGAAGCTCGGCCTTGAGCACACGCCCTACGTCATTCTCGGCGCGTGCAGCCCGCGCGACGCCTTTGAGGCCCTGCAGCATGAACCCGATCTGGGCCTCCTGCTTCCGTGCAACGTCATCGTGCGCGATGCCGGCAACGGACGCACGCAGGTCGCGGCCCTGAATGCCTCGGTGCAACTGGCCCTCACGGGCAACGCCGCCCTGGCGCCGGCGGCCGCCTCCATCCGCGATCGGCTCGCGCGCGCCATGACCGCCCTGGAGAAGTGACCATGCCTCTCTCGACAACGAATCCCGCGTCCACCGCCGTGGTTGCCTGCCCATTCTGCGGCCAGCTGAACCGCGTGGAACTCGGCCGCCTCGAGCACCGGCCCAAATGCGCCGAGTGCGAGAAGCCGCTCCTGCTGGACCGCCCCGTGCACGCCAAGGATGACCACCTCTCCAAGGTGATCGGCGGCGCCACGGTGCCGGTGGTGGTCGACTTCTACGCCGACTGGTGTGCCCCCTGCAAGATGATGGCGCCGGTGCTCGACGAACTCGCGCGCGAGCGTGCCGGCGAACTGCTCGTGGTGAAGGTCAACTCCG
>JAJZRK010000033.1 GCA_021802745.1 bacterium | reverse complement strand
GAAGGGTGCGGCGTGGGCCGAGGCCAAGCTCCTGATCGAAAGCGCCCGCACTGCGGTGGAAGCCGCGCGGAGTCGAACATCGGATGTTCAGCAGCGCCTGCAACTGGGGCTGACCACGCGGGACCAGCTCTCGCTGCAACAACAGGCGCTGTCGGACGCCGAAGCCAGGTGGGCCACGTACTCCAGATGGGTGGACGGGCTCCACGTCGGCGCACCTGGTGCCGGCGTTGTCGACCGGTTGCCAGTCGCTGAGGGTCAGCGGGTTCCGGCCGGCGACCTGCTCGCGTCAATGGTGTCGGACGGACGGTTCGAGGTGGAACTGGGCGTGGAACCGGAAGATGCGTCGCTGGTGAAGGTCGGCCAGCCCGTGCTGCTTGAGCGGCTCGCCGGCACGGCGGCCGCTCCTGCGATGCCGGGGCACGTCCGGAGTGTCTCGCTCACCGTGGATTCGGCGACGCGCCTGACCACCGTGCTCGTCGCGCCTGCCACGGGGACACGGGTACAGCTTCTGCTCGGCGAGTTCATTCGATCTTCGATTGCGGTGCGCAGTGCGACGGGTCTGATTGTGCCGCGATCCGCCCTGCTTCCGCAGGAGACGGGCATGGCGCTCTTCGTGGTGCGCGGCGGCCGGGCATTTCGTCGAATGGTGACAGTTGGCGTTGAGACAGATTCGCTCGTGCAGGTGACCAGCGAGGGCCTGCAGGCGGGCGACACCGTGGTCGTCACGGGCAACTACGAGCTTGCCGACAGCATGCGAGTCAGGCTGCCCCACGATACAACGGAACACACGGTGTCGCCGCCGGCCAAGACGCGCAGATGAGCAACGGCCTCGAGGGTTGGGTGCTCCGGCACCGCCGGTCGATTCTGTTCGCGTTGGTCGCACTCGCAGCCGGCGGCGCCGCGTCCGCGTTCCGGATGCCATTGGCGCTCTTTCCCCATATCGAGTTCCCCCGGGTGGTCGTGACACTCGATGCGGGAGACCGACCGGCGGAAGAAATGGTGGCGCTCGTGACCGCGCCGGCAGAGCAGGCATTGCGCGCGGTGCCAGCCGCGCGCTCGGTTCGCTCGGTCACCAGCAGGGGCGGGGCCGAAATTTCGGTGTCCTTTGCGTGGGGCACGGATATGACGACGGCCGCTCTCCTCATCGACGGGGCAATCGCGAGGACGCTCCCGGAGCTCCCGCCGGGCACGCGCGCCAACGCACACCGGATGGACCCGACGGTCTTCCCCGTGATCGCGTACAGCCTGGTCTCTCCCTTGCGCAGCCAGACTGACTTGCACGACTTGGCGTACTATCGAATACGGCCGCTCCTGGCGCGGCTGAACGGTGTCGCGCGCGTCGAGGTCCTCGGAGGCGCCCCCGAGGAAATCCATGTGTACGTCGACCCGTTCGAGCTCAAGCGATTTGGCATGACCATCGACGGCGTGGCGGCCGCCCTCGCCGCCTCCAACGGGGTCGTCGCCGCCGGTCCGCTCGAGGACAACTACAAACAATACCTGGTCCTCACGGACAGCCGGTACCGTAGCATCGATGAAATCCGGGAGACGATCCTCCGCGCCGGTTCCCGGGGGTTCGTCCGCGTCGCCGACGTTGCCTCGGTCGTGCGCTCCTCCGTGCCCAGCCGGAGTCGCGTCACGGCGGACGGCCAGCCGGCCGTGCTGTTTCAAGTCTACCAGCAACCGGGCTCCAACACGGTGCAGATCGCCCGCGACGTCCGCGATGCCCTGAGCGGAGCGCGGAACCTTCTGCCCGACGACGTGCACGCGGCCAGCTGGTACGATCAGAGCGATCTGATCACGGCATCGGTGACCAGCGTGCGGGATTCGGTCGTCATCGGCATCCTCCTGGCGGCCCTCGTCCTGCTCGCCTTCCTGCGCGATCTGCGAATCACCCTGATCGCCGTCATCGTCGTGCCGACGGTCCTGGCCGCCACGGTCCTGTTGATCTCGGTGCTCGGCATGGGATTCAACCTGATGACGCTTGGCGGGATGGCGGCGGCGGTCGGTCTCGTCATCGACGATGCGATCGTGGTCGTCGAACACATCGTTCGGCGCCTCAGCGAAACCAAGCCGCACGACCACACGCACCGCCTCGACCGGGCGCTCGGCGCCGCGCGGGAGTTCACTGTCCCGTTGGTCGGCTCCTCGCTGTCGACCATCGTCATCTTCGCCCCACTGGCATTTCTCAGCGGGGTCACCGGCGCGTTCTTCAAGGCATTGTCGCTGACAATGGCCTCGGCGCTCATCATCTCGTTCTTCGTCTCCTGGCTGGCCGTCCCCTTGATGGCGGGCTCGCTCCTGCGGCGTAGCGAGAGCCGTGCGGTCGAAAGCCGACTCACGACCGCCCTGCATTCCCGCTACGTGCGGCTCATGGAGCGACTCATGCGGCGGCCGCTGCCGATGCTCCTCGTCGTCGTACCTTTCGTCCTTCTGGGATACGTCGGCTATCGACGGGCGGGGTCGGGATTCATGCCCGCCACTGACGAAGGGGGCTTCATCCTCGATTATCGGGCGTCGCCCGGGACCTCGCTGACCGAAACAGACCGTCTGCTGCGGCAGGTGGAAGCGATCTTGCATACGACGCCGGAGGTGCAGACCTACTCGCGCCGCACGGGGCTGCAGCTGGGCGGGGGCATCACGGAATCCAGTCAGGGCGATTTCTTCGTCCGGCTGGTCGCCCCTCCCCGACGTCCGATCGACCAAGTGATCGACGAGGTGCGGCACCGCGTTGACACGACGGTACCTGGCCTCAGCGTGGAGATGGCCCAGCTCATGGAGGACCTCATCGGCGACCTTACCGCCGTTCCCCAGCCGGTTGAGGTGAAGCTCTTCGGGGAAAGTGGGTCCCTGCTCGACTCGCTGGGGCCGCAGGTGGCCGCGCGTCTCGGCTCGGTGCCCGGCATCGTGGATGTGAAGGACGGAGTCGTGTTCGCCGGTGACGCGGTGATCGTTCGGGTTGACCGGGAGCGTGCGGCCCTGGAGGGCGCGGATCCGGACGCGGTCGCTCGGCAGCTCCAGGGCTACATCGGAGGGAGGGTCAGCACCACCATCCAGCGGGGAGAGCGGATGGTCGGCATCCGCGTGTGGATCCCCCGGTCCGGGCGGCGTCGCGTCGGGGACGTCGGCGCGTTGATGATCACGGCGCCGGACGGCCATCGGTTTCCGGCCAGCCGCGTCGTATCCGTGCAGGCTGTTTCGGGGCAACCGCAGGTTGCGCGGGAAGACATGAAACGCATGGTGGCCGTTACGGGGCGCATCAGTGGGCGAGACTTGGGATCGACGATCCGCGACGTGAAAGCGCGCATGGACCGGCCAGGTCTCCTCCCGGCCGGCGTCTACTACCGACTCGGCGGCACGTACGAGCAGCAGCGCAGCGCGTTCCAGGGGCTGGTCATCGTGTTCCTCGCCGCCCTCGTCCTCGTGTTTCTACTGCTGCTCTTCCTCTACGAACGTTTTCTCGTGGCCGGCGCGATGCTGCTGACCACGCTCCTGGCCGTTCCCGCCGTCATGCTGGGACTCTGGATGACGGGGACCGAGCTCAATATCTCGTCCATGATGGGCCTTACCATGATCGTGGGCATCGTCACCGAAGTGTCGATCTTCTACTTCTCAGAGATCAACGACCTGTCGCCGGGCCTCAAGGGGCCGCTGCCCTTCATCGAGGCCGCACGGAACCGGGCTCGGCCCATCGCCATGACGACCATTGCTGCGATCCTTGCCCTGCTCCCGCTTGCGCTCGGCGTCGGACAGGGCTCAGGCATGCTGCAGCCACTGGCGATCAGCATCGTCTCGGGCCTGCTGGTGCAGCTTCCGCTCGTGCTTCTCGTACTGCCGGTTCTGCTCTCAAGGCTTCTACGTGACTCGGAGGCGTCGTAGCGAGTCCGGAACCGACCGCAGACCTCTTTGGAACACCGCACGGCGGGTGAACCGCACCAGCTTCGGGGGGCGGTCGTCGTGTCCCCGAACGCCATGGCGGCGGCGTGCAGCACGCGCTGCATGCGTCGGTGGCACGGGTGCGCAATCAGGCGACCCGGAGGCCAAGCGACCGGGACAACCTGCAACCGCTCGGTGGCCAGGGGGTGCAATCGAGGATTCCGCAGGTACGGGGTACGACATGCACCGGTACCGCGCCACTGTGCCGCAAGGTCCGCTGTATATTCACGAAGACTCCGAGGGACGACCTCGAGTCAACGGGCGGCATCTGATACCATCACTGAGTCCTCTCTATGGGCGTCACGTCAGCCCGCGTTGTCTCCCGATCCTCTCGACCAACGAGGGGTTGAGCGAATGCTCGCATCGCTGCTCCTCCTGCTGGTCGCAGGGTTCCCGCGTAGCGCCGAGGTCCGCGGCATTGTGCGGGACGCGGCCAGCGCAGCCCCGATTCCCGGGGCGCGGGTTGCGATCCTCGGCATGCCCTTCCTTGCCGTGACCGACTCGGCGGGTGCGTACCGCATTCCCAGTGTCGCGGCCGGGCTTCAGCGACTGCGCGTCGCGGCCAAGGGTTACTATGCCCGTGAAGTTGAGGTGCTCTTGCCTGGCGTCGGGGAGCTGCAAATTGACGTGGAGCTGATAGCGCACCCGTCGTTCTTGCCGGCCGTCCGAATCAAGGGGTTCGCGCGTGGACGCGATGATCTCTTGGACCCCGTGCTCGATTCGACGCTCACACTCGACCACACGGTGATGACGGGAGATTGGCAGCAGCGCGAAATCGCTGGACGCGCCGACCTGAACGCCGTGCTTGCGGCGGTGCCCGGCGTCGGCGCGCTGGGGGAGCCCCCGATTGCCGTGCATGGGCGCGGGGGCGCCTCTGACCAGAACCTGCTGCTGGTCGACGAATTCCCGGTCTACAGTGGCACGCATTTCGGCGAGGTTGGCAGTGCCATCAATCCCGATGCCGTGGGGCGGCTTGACTTTCACGTCGGAGTATCGCCGGCGTCTTACGGCGACCGGCTGGCGAGCGCTATCGCGATTCAAACCTCCGCGGTCGAGCCAGCGGGCATGCGCTTTCGCGGCTTGGTGGGGGCCGGACAAGTTCGGCAGATGGTCACCGCAACGGGTGCATCGGGTCGCCGAATGTTCGTGGCAGGCCGCCGCAGCTACGGAAGTCCTCTGGGTCGCGGCACCGCGTCTGATCCGCACAACGGATTCATGGATCTCATCGGCGCCGCCATGATACCCATAGCGTCTGACACGCTCCGATGGCTGGCATTCGCGAGCGGAAACCAGTTGGGATTCGACGCGATCACGGACACGGCCGGGCTGGCCGGACAGGCGAGTACCGCTGGAGGTCCTGCGGAGGCGCCGCCGGCTCGCAGCAACGCGTTCGAGTGGGGCGGCGGGACCGTCGGTGTCAGCTGGAGTCACCGGCTGTCGTCGCGATTGTGGGTGCGTTCACGGGCGTGGCAGGCGACGTCGCGCGTTGACCTCGCGTGGTCGTCGGACAGCACGCTCTTCAGAGCCAGGAGTCGCTTCGCCGAGCAAGGCATCGGCGCGACGGCTGTGTGGCGCCGTCCGCGTGGATCGGCCCGCGGCGGCATGAGCGTGATGCGGGCGAGCACGCGGTATGCGGTCTGGAATCAGAGTGTCCTGACGGCGGTTTCCCCGGCGCTGCCGTCGACCATCTTGGAGGGAACACCGGATAATGTGGCGACCTTCGCGGACTTCGAAGGACGCGTCGCCGAGACCATGACGTATGAGGTCGGTCTGCGCTCGGCTTGGAGCGATGGGCGTTGGTTGGGACTGGAGCCGCGTCTGCAACTTGGCATCCGCCCGCGCCCGTGGCTCAGCGTACGGGCGAGCGCCGGCCGCAGCACGCAAACGGTGCAGTCGCTGCGCAATGAGGAGTCGGTGCTCAGCGCGGCCATCGGTTTTGAACTGCCCGTGGCCAATGGCGTCGTGCCTGTCGCGGCGGGCGTGCAGGGATCGCTCTCGGTCGGCGTTCGTCCGGCCGCGGGAGTATCGATCGAGGCAGCAGGGTACGTCGGTCGACAGCGCGGCATCATCCTGGTCGCGCCCGTCTCCACCCAGCCATTCGCGACCGACCGATTCCAGCCGGGCACCGGGCGCGTGCACGGGCTTGCCGCGAGACTTGCCATGGAACGAGGGCGGTGCAACCTGTCGATCGGTTTCGTCTCCGACGGGATCGTGCGCGCGACGGATTCGGCGCGGTACGCGCCGCGTTTCGCCGCTGGACGGTCCGGGCTTGTGATCGTGCGTTATCGTTGGCGGTCCGCGACGCAACTGCAGGGCGAGTTCCGGTCCGGCATCGGCTCGCCGTCCTCGGTCACTCAGCGCGGTTTCGACTGGGAAGCCGGCTCGAGCGCGCAACCGGGTGAACTGAGCGGTGACGCCGTCAACGTCGGTGGCCGGGTCAACCCGCTGAGGTTGCCGGCGTATGCGAAGCTGGACCTTGGCGTGCGCCATGTGTGGCACTTCGGCAGAGGTGACGCACCACGTTCCGTCAGCGCCGCCGTGGCGGTTCGGAACGTTCTCAATGGTCGGCAGGCGCTCGGGTATGTGGGGTCCGGGACTGGACCGCGGCTATTGCTCGCCGCGCGCCGGGCCATCGTCGCCAGCCTGGCCTGGCAGTTCTAACCTGACGCCGGGCCGCCGACAGCCGTCGCTGTCACAGATCCCTCGCGTCGTGCGTTCCTTGGTTGTGACGACTCCGCAACACTTTGCCCTCGCGCGCCCGTCATGGGGCAGGACCGGTCGCGCACTGGAGAAACCCGCTGAGCCAGCCGCCGTGATGACTGATGAGTTTGATGCGGCCTTCACCCGTCTCTTCACGGCGCGCTATCAGGCGCTGCGGATGTATCTCGATCGCTTGACGGGCGATCCGGACGACGCCGCCGACGTGGCGCAGAACGCCTTCGTGCGGTTACGCGAACGCGGTCAGATGCCGGACGATCCAAATGCATGGCTCATTTCTGTCGCCCACAACCTCATCCGCGACCAGCAGCGCAACATGCGCGGCCGGCTCCGCCTCCTCACGACGTGGACGAGCAGCGTGCCGGGTCCCACGTCTCCCAACTCCGCGGGAGACGACCTCGTCGCAGAAGAGCGCCGTACCGCGGTTCGGGCGGCGCTTGAGCGCCTTCCCCAGCGCGACCGGCAGATTCTTCTGCTCAAGCACAGTGGGTATAGCTACGCGGAGATTGCCCACGCTACGGCAGTCCCGGTTGGCAGCGTCGGCACGTACCTGATTCGCGCCACCGCGGCCTTTCGCCGTGTGGTCTCGGAGGAGTCGATACTCGATGCATCCCGCTGACGCCGTACTCTTGGCCCTGTGCCACCGCGAGCTGGCGCCGGACGACTCCGCCGCCGTAGAGAGGCACACGTCGGGTTGTGCCGTGTGTGCGCGCCGACTCGAGGCCCTGCGGCGCGATGACGTTGCTGTCGCCGCGCTCCTCGGATTCCTCGATCACCGCGATGATGCGCGTGTCGTCGTCCCGGTCGCGCCGCTCCGGGGGCGCGCACCCGCCACCGGGTGGCGACACTGGGTCGCGGCGGGCCTCGCGTTCTTCGTGGTGAGCGCCGTTGCAGTAGCGCTCCCGGGTTCTCCGCTGCGGCGATGGTTCCTCGAAGGAAAGCCTGCGGCTCCCACCGTGCGCGTCGTCGCCGCGCCGCCGGAACCGCCGCCGCCGCCGCAGCCGCCGCCGGAGCCGGCCGCAGCCGCGCGCGTGAGTGGCGTGGCGCTCGGGCCCGCGGTCGACGCTGAGGTCGTATTCGCCGAGGACCAACCGGCCGGGGACATCCGACTCGTGCTTGCGGATACCGGGACCGTCAGGGTCAAGGCGCTCGGCGGGCGCGTCGGGTTTCGCGTCGGCGAGGCCCGGATCGTCGTCGACAATCACCTCCCAGCCACCCGCTACGAGGTCACGGTGCCTCGAAGCCTGCCGCGGCTCGTGCTTCGGGTCGGCGCTCGCCCACTGATCGAGATCCGGAACGGGCGGGCGCGCTCGAGCGACGGCGCGCTGTCGGACGTCCCACGCACCATTGCCATGTCTCGTGACACCACAAGGAGAATTCCATGAAGACGGTCGTCGCACGATACTCATCCCTCGCATTGCTGTTCCTGTCCGCCGCCGTGACGGCATGTGACCAGGGCACCGCACCGCACCCCACACGACCCGTCCAGTTTCGGCTCGCGACGGCACCGCAGGCGAGCGTGTCGCAAAATGCCGGTGCGCTCGGCATTGACTCGATTCGCCTGGTCGTCGTCGGCGCGGCGCTCGGTGGGGCCGAGCAGTTCGGCTGTGTAGACTGCCAGGGCGGGCAGTCGGCGTCGCCTGCTCCGACGCTCATCACGGTCGCCATGAGCACGGGGCCTGTTCCTATCCTGACCGAGGAAGTTACGCCAAGCCGCTACAGCCAGGTTGAGATCCAGGTCGGCCGGCCGCCGACCAGTCTTCTCGCGGTCACGCCAGACTGGCCGGCCGATGCCAGTATCCAGATCGTCGGTCGCGTGCGTGGTACCGCGTTCCGGCTCGCGTTGCCCATCGAGGGCAGTTTTCGCGAAACGCTCGCCCAGCCGGTCGACGTGACGTCCTCGGGTAGCGAGAGGGTCGAGGTCACGATTACGCTGCCTGTGGCGACGTGGTTCGTCGGCGCGACCGGGACGACGCTCGATCCGGCCGATCCCGTGCAGCGCGCCGAGATCGTCGCGAACGCTCGTCGGGCGTTTGCCGCGCCTGAGGCGGACGTGCCGGAGCGCAGTCGCTGATGCGCGGCCAGTGACGCATCGGCGCGATGTCCGTTCGCGTCCTCGCGTGACGATGGACGCTCTGCTCGGCGCGCCGAGCAGAGCGCGTCGCTTCCGCTATCATCGCCTTGCACGGATGGCGTTGGCGCCGCGCTGCTGGATGATTGCCGTCTACGTCGGCATCGTACTTGTCTCGACGCTCCAGCGCGGGGTCCTGGATCACGCGCACACCACCTTCCCGATCTTTCGCCAGTCCTTCTTCCATCTGATGCACGGGCAGAACCTCTACTTGGCGTATCCAACGGAACAGGGAACCGGCGCGGCGGATCTCTTCAAGTACAGCCCAACGGCGGCGCTGCTCTTCGGCCCGTTCGCCCTGCCGGCGTTGCCGTGGGGCTTGCTGCTGTGGAATGCGCTGAACGCCGCAGCGCTCGTGCTCGCGGTAGAACAGCTCCTTCCGCGCCCGCGGTCCACCTGGGCACTGCTGATTGCCGCCCCGGCGGCGCTGAGCGCCGTGCAAAGCTCCTCGAGCAACGCGCTGATGGCCGGCGTGCTCGTCCTGTCGTTCACGGCACTGGAGGGCGGCCGTCGGCTTCGCGGTGCGGTGGCGATCGCCGCGGGCACGCTGGTCAAGCTGTTTCCCCTTGGCGGCGTGGCCTTCGCCGCACTGCATCCGCGGCCCGTGCGTTTTGCGGGCCTGTTCCTGCTCTCGATGGCGGTGCTCGTCGCGCTCCCGCTCCTGGTCATCTCGCCGCACGAACTGGTCGCGCAGTACGTCGCCTGGGGAGCCATGCTGAGCTCCGACGCCCGCGACCTCACGTTCGGCAGATCCGTGATGAGCCTCGCCCGTGGGCTCGTGGGGGCCAACGTCCCCAACTGGCCGCTGCAACTCGGCGGCGCGATCCTGCTCGTCCTGCCACTGGCCCGGCGTCGGCAGCGCTGGGGGCAGCCCACCTTCCGCCGGCGCTTTCTCGGCTCCCTGCTCGTCTTCGTGGTGCTCTTTAATCACCAGGCGGAACACCAGTCCTTCGTGATCGCCAGCGTCGGGCTTGCGGCCTGGTACCTCACGGAGCCCCGGACGCTCTGGCGCACCGTCCTGCTGCTGCTGTGCATCAGCGGGCTCGATACGGTTCCCTATCTGCTGGTGTGGCTGACCATGCAGGTCGATCTGCATCGCGGCGGTGCGCGCGACGACGAACGGGAGAGGGGTGGTGGGTTCGATGCCTGGCTCGTCACGCTGCTGGGCACTCGCCGGTTCCTGCGGCCCCGGCTGACCGCATGATCGAGTTCTCCGGCCCGCGGGAGTCCTCGCCCTACCTCTCGCTCGTCGTACCTGTGTACAACGGGGCCGCTCGACTGCCCGACAGCCTCGCGCGGCTAACGGAATTTCTCGCCGAACAGCCGTACGCCTCGGAGCTCATTCTTGTGGATGATTGTTCCGATGAACCGACCACTTCCATCCTGCAGGCGTACACCGCGTCGCATGAGAATGTGACGCTTCTGCGCAACGAGGTGAACTGCGGCAAGGGCGTGACTGTCGCGCGGGGCATGCTCCGCGCGAGGGGCCGGCAGCGCGTGTTCACCGATGCGGATCTCGCCTATTCGCCGATCGAGGTCACCAAGATCCTCCACGACCTGGAAGGTGGGGCCGATGTGGCAATCGCGTGCCGTGTGCTGCCGGACTCCCGCTACGAGATGAGCCCGCAGGTGTTCCATTACCTGTACACGCGACACGTGATGAGCCGGGTGTTCAATGCGCTCGTGCGCTTCGTGTTGCTCCGCGACGTCCTCGACACGCAGGCGGGGCTGAAGGGCTTTTCCGCTCGGGCTGCCGAAGTGGTGTTTCAACGGCTCACGATTCCCCGTTTCGGCTTCGACGTCGAGGCTCTCGTCATCGCGCAGCGCCACGGGTTCCGTCTGCGGCAGACGGCGGTGCACTTTCGCTACGACGACGAGCCGACGACGGTGCGGTTCATTCAGTCGGCCTTGGCCATGGCGGTCGAGTTGCTGACGATCCGATTCCGCCGCTGGAGGGGCGCGTACGAATGACGACCGGCGATCGGGAGCGGACGTCGACGAAGCCCGAGGCGAGGCGCGTGGTCATCAATGCCGATGATTTTGGCCTGTCACCCGGCGTGACAGCGGGGATTCTCGAAGCTCATGCTGTTGGAACTGTCACATCCACATCAATGATGGTGGGATGTCCGGGATGGGACGATGCGGTCGCAAAAGGCCGTGCGGCCGCGTCGCTCGGCATTGGCCTTCACTTCAACATCCTCGTTGGGCGGCCTCTCACCGCTGCCCGCACGCTCACCGATCGGCGAACCGGGGAGTTTCTGCCGCTAGGCGCGCTGGTGCGCCGAGCCCTCGCCGGCTGGCTTTCCGGTGACGAGGTCGAGGGTGAGTGTGAATCCCAGATCGCCGCCATACGAAAGACGGGGATTTCGGTTACCCACATTGATTCTCATCGACATACGCACTGCCTGCCGGGAGTGCGCCGGGCCGTGGCGAACGTGGCGGCACGCGAGCGGCTGCCGCTGCGGCGACCGGTCGAGTCAGGTCGCTGGATCACGGACCACGCATCCTCCTGGATGCACCGCGCGCTCGTCGGCTGGTCGTGGCGGGCCACGTCGGCGGGGATGCCGTCCACGCGGGCGCCGGACAACTTCATGGGAATCTCCCTGCAGGGTGGAGCTCATTTTCTTGAGCGCTTTCAGACGGCACTCGACCGATTGCCCGACGGCAGCACGGAGATCATGGTCCACCCCGGCTATGTCGATGGAGCGCTCCGGGTCATCGACGGTTACACGTGGCCGCGAGAACGCGAGCGATGGGCATTGACCTCAGCGACGGTGCGGGAGCGCCTCGCCAAGGATGACATCGCGCTCGTCAGCTTCGCCAGTCTGTGAACGCGGTCCGATCGGGATGAGCCCAAGCAGTGCTCCCTGCAGCACGAGCCAGACGGGAATGAGCGGCACGGTGGTGAGCGGCCCGCGCGTGCCGGTGGCGGTCACTCCGGGTAGACAAACCGCAGTGAGTCGCTCCGGGAGTAGGCCCCGAACACGCCGAATGCCCGCCCGCCAAACTGCCGACGAACGATGAAAACCGGTTCCACAAAGGGATTGAACTGCGACAACTTCTGCCGGTCGAGTTGGTCGAAGTACTCGAAGGCGGCCTGATCCATGACCTGCAACTGCACGTACCCGACCTGACCTTTGTTGTGCTTGAACGCGGGTTCCACGGTGATGGTCATCACCGCGCCGTCCGCGTTCTGGTCCGCGTACACCGAGCGGCCAATCTCCTCCAGCGAGGTCGTCCTGCCAAGCGCGCACGCGGAGAACTCCGTGCCAGTACCGTAGATGGTGTCGGTCGGCGCATAGGTGCGGCGCATGGCAAAGCGGTAGTTCTCCCCGACGCCTGCCGGATCCCTGAAATGCAGCATCACCCCCTCGTGCTCGCCGTAGAGGTCCGAAAACGCCTTGTTGTACGTCACGGAGTCCAGCGGTACTATCCGCTGGTTCGTGGTGGCTGTCGCGGAGAAGCGCTGTCCCTTCGACTCCACTGACAAGGTGTACGTCCTTCCTGCCTGCACGGGCCGTGCGCCGGCGTAGTGGTAGTCGTAGTGACACCGGAAGGCATTCCAGGTGGAATCAGGATGCAGCACCTCCGATCCGTCCGGCGAGGACAGGGTGACGAGCCCATCGCGCACGAACAAGTCAGCGGGTGTCACCTTCGGGTCGAAGAAAGAGACCGTGCGATAGAGATAGACGGTCGGCGCCAGGCCTGGGGTAATGAGGCTCTGGATGCTGAGTGAGGACTCATACGGCTGGACCGGGATGGTGACATCCCGGGTACACGCAACCAGCGAGGCAAGTACGAGGAGGATGAACTGCCGGGAGCGTTGCATGAATGGGTCGTTGGTAGAGGTCATTCGGCCGCCGGCATCAGAATTTGAAGTTCCAGCTCACGCTGGGGACGATTGGCAGCAGTGACACCTGGGTGGCTTTGGGCTGGCGCGTGAGGGGGTCGGTGGTCAGATACACGAAGTAGGGGTTGCGGCGGCTGTACAGGTTGTAGGCCCCGAAGACCCATTCGGTCTCGACCTTGTGCCCCCACCAGCTCTTTGTCTGATGCCGAGTGGCGCTGACATCGAGGCGGTGATAGTTGCCCAGTCGGTAGTTGTTGCGGGCGCTGAAATCATAGTAGTTGCCGTCATACAGCGAGCCGTCGTTGAAGACGGGTATGCGCCCGGTCGCGAGGGTGAACGCCGATCCGGTATTGAAGACGAAGTCGGACGACAGGCTCCACTGCTTGCTCAGTTCGTAGATGCCCACGACCGAAAGATTGTGCCGCCGATCGTACGTGGACGGGAACGAACGTCCGACGTTCAGGTCCGGAAACGTCTGCGTCGTCTTTGACCAGGTATAGGACAACCAGCCGGTGAGCCGGCCCGTGTTCTTGCGGACGAACAGCTCGACGCCGTGGGCATCGCCCTTGCCAAAGGTGAGTTGCCGTTCGAGGTCAGTCGTGAGCAGGAGCTGCGTGCCCTCCTTGAACAGCACCTGATGCTGCATCGTTTTGTAGTACGCCTCGAGGCTCGTCTCGTACCGATTGTTGGCAAAGTTATGGAAGACGCCGAGCGCGACCTGCCGGCTGGTTTGCGGTCTCACCCGCGGACTGCTGTTGATCCAGATGTCTGTCGGCAATGAGGCCGTGCTGCTGGGCACGAGGTGCAAGAACTGGTTCATCTCCGTGTAGGCGGCCTTGACTGACGTGCGCTCGTTGAGGCCGAACTTCAGCGTCAGGCGTGGCTCAACGGCGCTGTACGTCTTGCCGCGAGCGGCAAACACCGGCACGCGCACACCAACGCTTGCCCCCAGGCGCGGGCCGAGGCGCATTTCGTCGTTGAGAAAGAAAGCCGCCTCACCGGCGTACGTGCGCGCGATGCTGTCCGGCTTGATTTGCAGTCGCGCACCCTTCTTCGGAATCTTGGCGGACACCGACGCGGGGGCCAGGCCGTGGCGGGAGTACTGCACGCCGAACCGAACGGCCTGATTCGCGGTGGGATACCACTCGAACGACGTCTTCGCCGTGTAGTCCCGGACTTCGGAATACAACAGCGCGTAGTAATTGCCCTGCGTCGTGTTGAGGCCGAGATAGTACTTGCTGTAGATCAAGGAGTTGTTCGCGAAGATCTTGTCGCCGAACAGGTGATTCCATCGCAGGGTGCCCGTGCCGTTGCCGAATCCGATGCCGTAGTTCAATGCATTCGCGCCCGTATACTGGGCGCGGTCGCTTCCGGTGAAGATGCTGGCGAACACGTGATCGCGCTGGCCCAGCTCGAAGTTCAGCTTCGCATTCACGTCGTAGAGGGCATAACTGGTGTTGTTGAGGCCCTTGTTCAACGGGAGCATGAGCAGGTCGAGATAACTGCGCCGCCCGGAAACGATGAACGACGACTTGCCCTGCTGAAGGGGCCCTTCCAGCGTCAGGTTGGTGGAAATCAGTCCGATGCCACCCTCGCCGGAGAAGTGCTGGCGGTTGCCGTCCCGCATGGTGACGTCGAGCACGGAACTCAGTCGCCCTCCGTATTGCGCGGGAAACCCGCCCTTGATGAGACTCACGCTATTCAGCGCATTCACATTGAACGTGCTCACCAGGCCGAAGAGGTGATTGGGATTGTAGACGACGGCGTCGTCCAGCAAGACGAGGTTCTGGTCCGTGTTGCCTCCGCGGACATAGAAACCGGTGGTGCCCTCACTGCCCGCGCTGACGCCCGGCAGAAACTGCACGGCTTTCAGCACGTCACGTTCACCGGCGATGACTGGAATGGACTTGAGCTGCGAAATAGGCAGGCTGATGAACGACATGGTGGGGCGTTGCAGGTTGTCGTCCTCCGGACGCGCCTGGATCAGCACACCTTCCAACTGGCGCCCGATCGCAACGAGAGTGACTTGCATCTTCTCGGCGTTGGCGCTGGCCAGCACGCGCAGGGCGAGCGGCCGGTAGCCCAGGGACGTGAATGCCAAGGTGACCGAATCGCCCGTCGCAACGGGAAGGCTGAGCGAGAAGTAGCCGTAGCTATTGGTGATCACGCCGGTCTTGAGGCTTGGCGCAGCCACGGTTGCCCCGATGAGGGCCTCGCCGGTTTGCTGGTCACGGACATACCCGGCGATGCTGACGCGCTGGGCGGTGAGCTCGACGGTGCACAGCAGCAGACCGCCGAACAGCGTGCGTAGACGTCGGTTCATAGGTGCGCTGGAACGGGAAAGTAGCAGGCGTGGGAGTGGGCCGGGCGCGACGAGCGGACTACGATGCCAGCGAGGGCGGAAGACGTGGATGTTGCGAATAGCGTCCGCAGCGGAGATTCTGGAATGCGAAGCGCAACGGCGGCCGGGCGACAGCCAGAGGAACGCACGAGTGCTGGCGGTTGTGACAACGCATCATTCCGCGCACAGACGGCGGGCGCGACGGATTCAGCGGCGCGCTCGCGGCCGGGCTACCCGCGACGCACCTTCGCGCGTCCGCTCGCCACAAGCGGGTCTGTCGGCCATGCTCGGCAGGGCGACCGTCCGGCCCCGCCACTCATTGTCGCGTTGGGTGTGGAACGCAGGTGCGACGATTCGGTCACCCTCGCTGCGCCGCCACGGCCGGCGCGGCGACGGCGTAGTAGATCGCTTCCATCTGACAGGCGGTCCTCGCCAAGCCGAACTGAGGCAATGCCGCTCGGGCGGCGACGGCCAGCCGCTTCGCCAACTCCGGCTGGTCCAAGAGCTGCATGATCGCAACGGACAGTCCCGCGTGATCACGCGATGCCACGAGCAGCCCAGTCTGACCGTCACGCACCACTTCCGGAATGCCGCCGACGGCCGTCGCGGCCACCGGAACACCGCACAGCGCGGCTTCGAGTAGCACACTTCCCATGCCCTCGCGGCGGGAGGACAGCACAAACACATCGATGGCCGCGAATAGCTCGGCAGCGTCATAATGGCCGAGCAGAACCACGCGTCCACGCAGGCCTCGCCGTTCGATGTCGGCCTCCAGCGCGGTCCGTTCGGGCCCGTCGCCGGCAATCAGGAACACGGCATCGGGACGTCTGTTCACGACCGCCTCGGCCGCCGCAATCAGAGTTGCGTGATCCTTCAGGGGAACAAGGGCGGCAAGGTTGCCCACCCACGCCGAGTCAGGGCTGAGACCGTAGGCGTCGGCGATCACTCGACGGGCCACCGCCCGCCGTGCAGGGCTTGGGGGGCCGAAGCGTGGCTGCGCATAACCCGCGGCGGCCCACTCCGCCGGCGATATCGGCACGCAATCCGCGACCACCGCAATCTGTTGCGCGGACAGCCCGCCATGCTTGAGAAGCTCCGCGATCGCGTGGGAGACGGCCACGACACGCGCCATCCGACCATACTTGAACCAGCGGCTGAACACGCCGTGAAGCGGAGCCGCGCCGCGTCGGTGCGCGATGGCAGGCGGGCCGCCCAGAAGCCTGCAGAGCACGGCGATCCCCACGGTATGCCCGGTGTGCGCGTGTACGACTGGCCGATGGCGCTCGCGAGTGGCGCGTGCAAGGCGGCGCGCGCTGACGGGGTCGAACTCGAAGGCGAAGGGAAGGGCGAGCACGTCAAACCCCTGCCGTCGCGCCTCGCTTTCGAGCGCGCTCCCTCGGCGGCAGCACACGACGTTCCCATGGCCGCCGGCTTTCAACGCCGAGGCCAGGTACAGCAATTGGCGCTCGCCGCCCCTGAAACCACGTTCATCGTCGAGATGGAAGATCGTCAACCGATCGGCGGGCGCGCGGTTCATGAGCGTGGGCGTTCCAGCGCTGCTCGGACGGCGTCGGGCCGACCGTACTGCGACGCCACCTCACGCAACTCGGTGATCACGCGGTCCCAGTTGAAATAGGTCTCGACCGCGCGCCGACCGGCGCGCCCCATGGCCTCGCCACGGGCGGGCTCGTCGAGAAGTTGCCTGAACGCCGCGACAGCTGCCGCGCAGTCCGTCGGATCCACGAGGATGCCAGTCACCCCATCCGCGACGGCATCGACGATGCCGCCCGCGCGTCCGGCAACGACGGGCTTCGCCGCTGCCTGGGCCTCGAGCAGCGAGATCCCGAACCCTTCGACGTCGCGTGGTGTCTCACGGGTCAGGCCCGCATAGATGGTCGCCATCGCGTACGCGGAGGGAAGCGCTTCATCGGAGACCTGTGACAAGAAGTACACACGATCGCGGACACCTTCCGCGATCGCCAGCGCCTCTGCGCCAGCGCGAAACGAGCCGTCACCGACCACCGCATAGCGCAGATCGGGATACGGCCCGCTGAGCAAGCGAAGCGCACGAATCACGGTATCCGCCCCCTTGAACGCCTCGAGCCGTGCGACGGTCACGATCCAGCGACCGTCAGGCAGGTGATGCCGGTGGCGGAAGGCGGTTGCATCGACGTCCGGGCGGAAGCGCACTGGATCCGTACCCAGCGACACCACACGGGTCCGGGGCACCATCTCCGGCACACCGAGTTCAGTGAGTACGTCGGTGAGCAGGTGCTGGGTCCAGCGGCTATTGGCAACGATAGTCGCCGCGCCTCCCAGCAGTTGCCTGGTCACGAAGCGCTTGAGGCGCGACCGGCGAAAATTGCGGCGAAGGTCGAAGAGGTCGCTGCCGTGCACGATCACGCCGTAGGGCACGCCGCCCAGCTGCCCGAGCGCTCTCGCCGGATAGGCAGACGGCCGGATGTTGTCGCACCACGCAAAGCGGAAGGGCGCGCGCCGGTTCAACGTTACGATGCGCCGGGTCCAATGGAGTTGTCCCATCAACGTCCTCAGTCGATGCGATGGCACCGCGAGGCGATCGATCGGATTGGGATAGGCCCCATCGCTGGCGGCATCGCCCGGCATTCGGCCGGTCGATACCGTGAGCGTGCCCGCCGGATACCGGCGCGCGATCTCCGACATCCAACGGGAGATGCCGCCGCCGAGCGGCGGAAAGTCGAAGGTCAGCAACAGGTCGTGCGTGGTCATCGGAGACAGAGTCAGGGGACCGGGACATGGGTTGGAACGCGCCCGGCGCCATCAGCGTGAAGCGGCACCGTGGGGATCCCGCCAGAGGGCAGGCTTGAAACCGTGACTGGTGATCGTCCGTGCGGCATGAAACCACTCCTCACCGGTGCACGCTCCGTGACGTCAACCGCAAAGCACGCGGCGTGCGCCATCGGCGGCGGCCAGGTAACGGAGATCCTGCGCCGCTGCGGCGTGCGGGAGTGATGCATCGATGCGTTCCGGCCCGCAAGTCCAGGCCGGCGGCCCAGGCCTGTAGCGCGTGGACACATGGCGACCAACGAGACCACGATCCGGCGCCCCCCACCGTGCCCGCACCGGGAATCGCGGGTCCTCATCCGCACCGCCCGGCTGGAGACCATGGTGGAACGCGCAAGGGCATCAGGTGTGACGGCCCCGATCGAGAGCCGCCCAAGAGGAGCGCATCGCTCGCCCGCGGATCAGGATCGGGTGTGGCGTGGCGGGCCGATCGAAGGCCGCTGCCGCCGCAGCATGTCCGAGAGACCGGCGCGGCCCCGCGAGGCTGGTTCGGAGCCACGGCGTTGGCTAGTTTCCCAATCCGCCCAGCAGTTGCGAGACGGCTGGCACGCCCGGATGGCGGAACTGGCAGACGCACGGGACTCAAAATCCCGCGACCTCACGGTCATGTGGGTTCGATCCCCACTCTGGGCATACGGCGGACTGAGGATTGGGAATTCGAACTCGCGATTGACGATACCGATTGACGATTCGCGATTCGCGATGGAACAGCGAAGGCCGCCTTCCGGGGCGGCCTTCGTGCATTCCGTGGCCCGCCGAGCTACCGCCCGTGGGCCGCCGAGCTACCGAACGTCGGCCGGCGGCGAATTGCTCCAATCTACTTGCGATCCCCACGTGCTGTGCGGGATCGCGAAGACCACCAACGTGACCACCGCGGCGACGATGATTTCCGTGCGCGCTTCCTTGCGACCGCGCATGCGCCACAGCACCAGCGCCCATGCGACGGCGGCGAACAGCGTCTTGTTGTCGGTGAGATCCCAGCCAAACGGGATGCCGGTCCACCAGTCGCCAAAGGCGATCTTCTGCATGAGCGGTCCGAGCACAAGCCCGCCGACGGCCAGCAGCGCCATGCCGATGTACGCGTCGCGCCGGGCCTGCGGGGCACGGGCGAGTGCGCCGAGCGCCGCGGCGGTGGCGAACAGCATGAAGAAGAACATCGCCGAGACGTGGGGAATCAGCACGTACGCCGGGACCGCCTCGCGAAATCGGGTGACGGCGGGGCGCTCCGGAAAGACGACCGACTCGGCGCCGCGCGTCAGGCGCACCTGATACTCCAGCTTCCCCGCGACGGGTTGATGCGGAAGCGCCGCGCGCAGTTCGCCCGCGTCGCGCACGAGCGGGCTGCGCTGCCAGGCGTCCTGCGTCGGAAAGCGACGCCAGGCGATCTCGCCGGCTATGGCCGTGTCTGCCGCCGCGATGACCACGGGCTGATCGCCGGGGCCGCCGTGCGTGCGAGTCAGGCGGAGCTTGAGTTCCTGTCCGCCGAGCACGACCGCGCCGCGGGCGGGATAGGTGGGCCCTGTCGTTCGCTGATAGATGGCGGAAATCAGCGTGATGACCACGGCCACGACCCAAAGAATGCCACGATTCCGCATGACGCCTCGTTGCCCGACAGGAGTTCTGCCCACCCGGCATCGCGGAAATACTAATCGGAGGGATGGCCCGGCGAAGGGGCGACGGCGTCGAGCAGCGTTCGCAGCTTCTCCGGCGTACTCGGCTTCTTCAACGCTCCCGCCACCCGCAGGTGGAGACCGGTGGCCAGCATGGGTGCCATTTGCAGGATGCGCTCGTCCAGGCCGCTGATGAAGATCAGGGTGCCCGGGAACTGCAGCTTCGCCAGCTGCTGAATGACCTCCATGCCGTCCATGTCAGGCATCGCGAGGTCGAGCAGGATCACGTCCGCGGCGCGGACATCGTCGCCGAGCAGGGCGAGCGGCTGCTTGGCCGCCTCAAAGGTGGCGACATCGGCGTGCCCCAGCGTCTCGAGCTGCCGCTGCAGCAACCGCAGAGCGAACGGGTCGTCGTCGACCACGAAAATCTTCATGCCCGGAAGATCACGCGGCGCGCGCCATTGGACAAGCAAGCGGCGACGCGGAGCATCGGCGCGTTGCGAAACCGATTGCAGTGAAAC
>JAJZRK010000032.1 GCA_021802745.1 bacterium | reverse complement strand
TCTACGCACACCCAGTTCTTGGCGTAGGGCGACAGCTCGAGCGCCTCGGTGTCCTCGGCGAGCATGGTGTTGGTCTTGGTCACGCGGCCGCTGATGGGCGTGGTGAACTGCACGCGGCGCTTCTTCTGGCGCACCACGAACAGCGGCTGGCCAACCTTCACCGTCATCCCGATGGGCGGGAACTCGATCGAGTCCACGGGCCCGAGCAGCTTCTTGGCGAAGTCGTCCATGCCAACCTTCACCGACCCGTCCGGCGCCATCGTCGCCCAGGTGTGGCCGGCCGAGATGAACGCGCCGCCCGGGATGGAGAACTCGCTGCGCCGCACGCGGTCCACCTCGGGCAGGTGCGACACGTGCACCGACGGCTTGAGCAGCTTCGCGATGCGGTCCTGCCGGCGGATGAGCGTCTTCTTCACGAAGGCCAGCAGTTCGTCCTCGGTGAACGGCTTCTGCACGTAGTCGGTGGCGCCGAACTTCATGCATTCCACCGCCGTCTCGACCGTCGCGAAGCCGGTGATGACGATCACGTCAATATCGGGGCGCATGTGCTTGACCGCCTTCACGACGTCCACGCCGTCCATCGCCGGCATCTTGAGGTCGGTGAAGACGACGTCGTAGTGGTGCGACTGCACGAGGCCGAGCGCCTCCTGCCCGGTCTGCACCGTGTCCACGGCGTAGCCGTCGAGGACGAGGATCTTGCGGAACGAGTCGAGAATGACGTCCTCGTCGTCCACGCACAGGATGCGCGCCACGGGGTCCCTGACCTCGGCGCGCTTGAGCGACTTGGCCTCGCGCGAGACGTCGAGCTTGAGGCTCACCGCCAGCGCCTCCTCGCGCTCCCGCTGCTTGGCGTTCTCGCTCAGGGACTTCGTGACTTCGCGCACGCCAAGGTCAGCGAGCACGAACAGCACGACAGAAAGGAGCAAGAGTAGGAGTACCATACGGTGAATCCTCTACAGAGTTGACGTTGCCATTGGATCCGGTCTGAACTGCACGCGGTCAGATGATGCAGGTCGTACTGCAACTCGGAGGGGAGTACCCGGTACAGCCACCCTTCAAAATACGGGTCGCGCTCCAGTCCGGCAGGAACCTCCGCCATCGCCGCGTTCACCTCGACCACCCGGCCGCTGACCGGACAGAGCACCCCGTGCTCCAGCCCGTCGGCGGCAGCGATCGTCGCACAACTGCTGCCCTGCACCAGTTCGTCGCCTGCCGCCGCCAAGACCACGGACTGAATGACGTCCACCGTGCGCACGAACAGGTCCGTCACGCCCACCTTCACCGTGCCGTCGCGCTCCGCGCTCAGCCATGAGGCGTAGCCGAGGCGGTAGTAAGAGGGCGGCGGCGGCACCCAGGCGATCGTGTCGGGCCGGGCATCGCGCGCTGTCGCCTCGGCTTCCTCCTGCAGACGCGCGTACACCAGGCCGCGCCGCACCGACGCGAGCAGTTCGTCGGAGGTGAACGGCTTGGGGATGAAGTCGATCGCGCCCGCGCCGAGCGCGCGCACCGCATTCTGCATGGTGCTCATGCCCGTCGTCAGGATCACCGGCGTAGCGATGCGCCGCTTCCGACGCTCATGGAACGAAGGAATTTCCTCGGGCTGGCTGGTGCGGCGGGTCTCACCGTTGCCGCCAAGCCGGTCCTCGCCGAACCAGTCAAGCCGGACAAGGAGTTTGTGGGGGTCCTCGTCGACACCACACGTTGCATCGGTTGCCGCTCGTGCGAGGTCGCCTGCGCTTCGGTGCACGACCTGCCCGTGCCCGATGTCGAGAATGACGGGGCGCTGGCAAAGCTGCGCACGACGAGCGAGACACAGTATACGGTGGTCAACCGGTATGAGACGGACAAGGGCGAGGTCTTTGTCAAGAAGCAGTGCATGCACTGCTGGCAGCCGGCGTGCACCGCCGCCTGCCTGACGAATGCCATGTACAAGACCGACGTCGGGCCGGTGATCTGGCGTTCGTCGAAATGCATGGGGTGCAGGTTCTGCATGGTCTCCTGCCCGTTCGACATCCCGAAGTTCGAATACCACTCCGCCAATCCGAAGATCCAGAAGTGCGACCTCTGTTGGGAGCGCCTGCAACAGGGGCAGAAACCCGCCTGCGTGGAATCCTGCCCGAATGACGCCCTGATGTTCGGCCGCAAGCGGGACCTGATGGAGATCGTGCGGGTGCGCATCTACCGGCACCCCGAGCGCTACGTGCACAAGATCTACGGCGAGCACGAGGTCGGCGGTACGGGCTGGCTGTATCTCTCCGCCGTACCATTCGAGCAAATCGGGTTCCGCACAGACCTGGGGACGACCCCATATCCGGAGATGACGACGGGCTTCCTCTACGCCGTGCCCGTCGTGCTCTTCGGGCTCCCGGCCTTCCTGATGGGATTGAACCTGCTGGCGAGAACCGATGACGACGCGGCAGCCGAGGACACACCGGACCTATGACCGACTCACGCGCAGTCTCTTCCCAAGCGGAATCGAGGGCCACGCAGGAACGACCCCAGTTGTCGAGGGAGGCCGTTCGGTTCGTGAGGTTCATGATTGCGGAGATCAAGCCCAGACCTCCGTACTTCACGGCCTTCAACCTGATCACCGTTCCCATCGTGCTCCTCGGCCTGGCGATTCTCGTCGTCCGCTTCGCCAAGGGGCTGGGGTCCGTCCCCAATCTGAACCAGGACTTCCCCTGGGGCTTCTGGATCGGCTTCGACGTGATCACTGGGGTTGCCCTGGCCGGCGGCGCGTATTGCATCACGTTCATCGTCTCTGTGATGCGCGTCGAGAAGTACCATCCGATCGTCAACGTGACCGTCCTGAACGGCTTTCTCGCGTACGTCTTCTACGCCGGGGCGCTGACGCTGGACCTCGGCCGCCCCTGGAACATCATCAACCCGATCATCGGGAACTCCTTCGGATTCAACTCTGTGCTCTTCCTGGTGGCGTGGCATTTCATGCTTTACATGGCGGCGGAGTTCCTGGAGTTCTCACCGGTCGTCGCCGATTGGCTGGGATGGCAGCGTGTCAAGAAGTGGCTCGCAGCAGTCACGCTCGGGGCCGTCATCTTCGGCATTACGCTCTCGACGCTGCACCAATCCGGGCTCGGCGCGTTGTTCCTGATGGCGAAGCCGAAGATCCACCCCCTCTGGTACTCCGAGTTCGTCCCCATCCTGTTCTTCACGTCCAGCATGTTCGCCGGCCTCAGCATGGTCATCGTGGAGGGGAGCATCACCCACCGCGTGCTCAAGGACCACATCGATCCGAAGCACCATGCGTCGCACGACGAGATCATCATTGGACTCGCGAAGTTCGCCGCCGTGGGAGTGTTCGTCTACTACTTTTTCAAGCTGCTGACGTTCCTGCATGGCAAGCAATGGACCCTCCTCCACGACTTCTGGGGGTTCTGGTACGCCCTCGAGATGAGTCTCGTACTGATTCCCGGATCCATGCTCGCCTTCGGTGTCAAGCACCGGAATGTCAACATCATCCGGACGGGGGCGGCGCTCGCGATCCTCGGCGTCATTCTCAACCGGCTCAACCTGTCCGTGATCGCCTTCAAGTGAGACGTGCCGGTGCACTATTTCCCGTCGTGGCAGGAGATCCGCTGATGGTCATCTCGGTGGAAATATGGGTCTTCCGGTGGGTGGTGTCCCGGATGCCGGTCATGCGACGCAGCAGGTTCCAATAGGAGAGGCCGGACATGGAGAGCTACTACTACGTCAATATCTTCGAAACAAAGGGACTGGAATACCTGCTGTTGATGGCGTTTCTCGTGCTGCTGATTCTGCTGTTTCGGTATTTCGAGTCTCCGGATTCCGGGAAGCGGGAACGCCGGCCGTAGACGCCCAACGGGAACGTCGCTCTCGATCTGTACGACCCGGTCTCGCCTACGGCGGCGCGCGGAGGCCTGCCGTTGCCGTGCACCGGCCGCCCCTGCCCCGACGCCACACAAGATCTCCCTGCACGGCGAGCCGGACGGCGACCCTCCATCGCTACAGTAGGGTGATGCGTAGCAACAGGTGCGACGTCCCCGCCGATGACGCAGATTCGGGCGCCGACAGTCCGCGGCGTCTGCCACCTTTACGGGAGTTCGGATATGCCGATTTCGCGCCTGTTTCGCGCGCTCGCACTGTGCCTGACCGTTGCCGCCGTCGCTGAGGCGCAGGATGATGCCGCCCTCATGGCCACGGCCCGTGCCATTCACGCGAAGGCGATCAAGATTGACACGCACGTGGACTTCAATCCGGCGCAGATGATCGGCCCGCCGCCCAACTACGTCACGGGCATCGAGCGCAACAAGGTGGACCTCCCGAAGATGGAGCAGGACGGACTCGACGCGATCTTCTTCAGCATCTACGTCGGGCAGCGGCAGGACTTCAGCGACTCGGGCTACGCCGCCGCGAAGGCCGCCGACCTCGAGAAGTTCGACGCCGTGCACACACTCGCCGAGCAGATGGCGCCCGAGCGCATCGCGATCGCCTATACCGCGGCCGACGTGCGGCGCATCCACGCGGCCGGCAAGAAGGTGGCGCTGATGGGCATGGAGAACGGCTGGGGCATCGGCACCGACATCACCAATGTGAAGCTGTTCTACGACCGCGGCGCGCGCTACTTGTCGCTCGCGCACGACGGGCACAATCAACTCACCGACTCGGGGACGGGCGAGAATGACGGCGTCTGGCGCTGGAACGGCCTCAGCCCGCTGGGCCGGCAGGTGGTGGCCGAGGCCAACCGGCTCGGCATCATGCTGGACATCTCCCACCCGTCGAAGCAGTCCAATCTGCAGGTGATGGCGCTCTCGAAGGCGCCGGTGATCGCCAGTCACTCGGGCGTGCGCGCGCTGGCCGACGTGCGCCGCAATCTCGACGACGAACTGCTGCTCGCCCTCAAGAAGAACGGCGGCGTGGCGCAGCTGGTGGCGCTGTCGAGTTTCGTGAAGGTCCCGACGCCCGACTCGCCGGCGCGCGCCCAGGCGATTGCCGACCTGCGGCAGTCGCTGGGATTCGGCGCCCGCCGTCCCGGCGGCGCACCCAACGACTCGCTGATGACGCGCTATCGCAAGAGCCTAGCCGAGATTGACGCCAAGTTCCCGCCGTCGCCGCGCGCCACGGTGGCCGATTTCGTCAATCATATTGACTACGCCGTGAAGCTCATCGGTATTGACCACGTGGGGATCTCGTCCGACTTCGACGGCGGCGGCGGCGTGAACGGCTATGACAATGCCAGCGAGTCCATCAACGTGACCGTCGAACTGGTGCGCCGCGGCTACAGCGAGAAGGACATCATCGCGCTGTGGGGCGGCAACCTACTGCGCGTCATGGAGCAGGTGGAGAAGGCGGCCGCCCGGCCATGACGACCACGCTCCCGGCCGCCATCGGCATGCCGCTGGCGGCCGTTGACACGCCCGCGCTGATCCTGGATCTCGACGCCTTCGAGCGCAACGTGGCGCGCGCCGCGGACCTCCTGCGCGGCACCGGCGTGCGGCTGCGCCCGCACGCCAAGAGCCACAAGTGCGCCGAGATTGCGCGGCGGCAGATGGCGGCAGGCGCCGTGGGCGTCTGCTGCCAGAAAGTGAGCGAGGCCGAGGCGCTGGTGGCCGGCGGCGTTCCCGACGTGCTCGTGTCGAATGAAATCGTCGGGGAGCAGAAGCTCCAGCGCCTGGCGCGACTCGCCCACCAGGCGAAGATCGCCGTCTGCGTTGACGCGGCGCAGAACGTGGCCGACCTCAATGCCGCCGCGGCGCGCGCCGGCGTGCGGCTCGACACGCTGGTGGAGGTGAATGTCGGCGGCAACCGGTGCGGCGCCGAGCCCGATGCCCCGACGCTGGCGCTCGCGCGTCAGGTGGCGGACAGCGCGCATCTCCGTTTCGCCGGACTGCAGGCCTACCACGGCAGCGCCCAGCACGTGCGCACGGTGGCGGCGCGCCGCGAGGCAATTGGCCGTTCCGTCGCGATGATCCGCTCGACGCGCGCCCTGATCGTCGCCGACGGCATTCCGTGCGACACGGTCACCGGCGCCGGGACGGGAAGCTTCCCGCTGGAGGCCGCGAGCGGCGCGTGGGACGAAGTGCAGCCCGGCTCGTACATCTTCATGGACGCCGACTACAATCGCAACGAGTTCGACGCGAACTGGCCCGCCTTTGAGCAGAGCCTCTTTGTCTGGACGACGGTCATGAGCCGTTCCGCGGCGCCCCGCGCCGTGGTGGACGCCGGGATCAAGTCGTTGGCCTTCGATTCAGGGATGCCCGGGGTGTGGCAGATGCCGGGCGTCGAGTACGTGAACGAATCGGACGAGCACGGCGTGCTCGCCGTGGCGCCCGAGGCGCACGGCCCCGCGCTCGGCGACAAGCTGCTGCTGGTGCCCGGCCATTGCGATCCTACCGTCAACTTGTACGACTGGATCGTCGGCGTGCGCGATGGCGTGGTCGAGACACTCTGGCCGGTGAGCGCGCGCGGTGCGATCCGTTGAGTCACGTCCGGTTTCCCCGCGCCAGCTGTCCCCCCGCACCCCGCCCCCTTCCCCGTGCCGTTCTTTCGTAGACACGACGGCGACCTGATCCGCGGCGAGCAGCCGATGCGGCGCATCATGCCGTACCTGATGCCGGGGCGAAACGAGAGCATCGTCCTGAATGACTCGACGTTCCGGATCCAGGAGGCTCGCGCCTGGCCCAAGGCCTACAACCGGACGCACCCGCAGCACGCCACGCTGTTTCATGTGCTGGCCTATGCGGTGGCGCAGGCGCTGCACGCGCGTCCGGAACTCAACCGCTTCGTCTCGGGCGGCCGGCTCTACCAGCGCCGCGGGGTGCAGCTCTCATTCGTCGTGAAGAGGGAACTGCGCGACGACGGCCACTCGACGACAGTCAAGCTCGAGGTCGCGCGGGGCGAACGCTTCTGCCTGTTCGCCGAACGCCTCGCCGCGACGATCCGCGAGGCGCAGCAGACGGAGCGCGCGGTGGACCGCGAGACAGCGCTGATCATGCGCCTGCCGGGACCGCTCGTGCGCCTGGTCGTTGCCGGCGCCAAGCTGCTCGACCGCTGGAACCTCTTCCCGCAGTTCATGACGGCGCCCGACCCGATGTTCGCCAGCATCTTCCTCGCGAACCTCGGCTCGGCGGGGACCAGCGACGCGTACCATCATCTGTACGAGTACGGCACGGTGTCCATCTTCGGGGCGGTGTCGGCCCCCGCGTACATGCCGTTCATCGAGGGTGAGTCGCTGGTGGTGCGGCCGGGGCTGCGGGTGCGCTGGAGCTTTGACGAGCGCATCCACGCCGCGTTCTACAGCGCGCGGTCCCTGGGCCTCGTGCGCGACATCCTCGAGGCCCCGTTGCGTCATCTCGGGCCGCCCGAGGGTGACCCGGCGTACGGCGGCGAGTCGCGCGAGTAGCGCGGGTTGCGCGAGCGGCGCGGCGGCTAGCGCGGCACGATGCGCGCCGCGAAGCCCCCGCCCGGCGCGAGGCGCAGCGTGAGCCGATCGCCGGCCGTCACTGGGCGTTGTTCGCGCGCAAAGTCTACGGCCACCCGATCGGCGTTGGGGCCGTCGCGGAAGATGTCCGCGTTGAATGCGCCGGCGCCGAGCCATGACAGGTCCACCTCGAGTTGGCGCGCCGTCCAGTTGGTGAGCGCCCCGAGATACCAGTCGCGCCCCGACCGCCGGGTGACGACGATGTATTCGCCCACCTTGGCGGCGAGCACGCGCGTTTCGTCCCACACCGTCGGCATCGCCGCGAGGAAGGCGAGGCTCTCCCGCTCCTTCCGGTAGTTCGAGGGCGAATCGGCCAGCATCTGGAGCGGACTTTCGAAGACGACGTACATCGCCAGCTGCTGGCAGCGCGTCCCCTGGCTCATCGGGCGGCCCCAGACCGGCTTGAAGTCGAACTTCGTCGCATTCTGCATCGCCCCCGGCGTGTAGTCCACCGGCCCGGCGAGCATGCGCATGAACGGGAACGTCACCGCGTTGTCGGGCGAGGCAAGGTCGCTCCACTTGCTCTGCTCGAGCCCGAGCACGCCCTCGCTCGTCACCACGTTCGGATAGGTGCGATACAGCCCCGTCGGCTTGTACGCGCCGTGGAAATCCACGACGAGATGCCGCCTGGCCGCCTCCTGCGCGACGCGCTCGTAGAAGTTGACCATCCACTGGTCTTCGCGCTGCATGAAGTCCACCTTGATCCCCTTCACGCCCCACCGCGCGAACTGGTCGAGCGCCGGCTGCATCTGCAGGTCGAGGGTCTTCCAGACGACCCACATCACGAGGCCGATGTGCTTCGCCCGGGCGTACGCGGCGAGCGTGTCCATGTTGATGGCCGGCACGGTGGCGAGCAGGTTGCCCAGCGGATACCACCCTTCGTCGAGAATGACGTACGGGATCTTCTGCTCGGCGGCAAAATCGATGTAATACTCGTACGTCTCCGTGTTCACGCCGGCGCGGAACGGCACGCCGTAAATGTTGTTGGCGTGCCACCAGTCCCACGACACGATCCCCGGCCAGATCCAGCCGGTGTTGGTCATCGTCGTCTCCGACGCGAGGCGGTAGACCAGGTCGGTGTCGAGCAGCGTCTCGTCACGCTCGGCGACGACGAGCGCGCGCCAAGGGAACGCTCGTGTTCCCTTCGTCTTCGCGATGTAGTCCTCGCGCTCGATCACCACTTCGTCGCGGTCGCGGCGGAGTTCGACACGCTTCGGATAGGCGGGGAACAGCCCGCGCAGCGTCAGCGCCGCGCTGTCGCCTGTGAGGTCCATGCCCGGGTAGTCGAACAGGTCGGCCTCGGTGAGGACCGCCTTCACCCCATCGGCGAGCACAACCATCGCCGGGAGCGACGAGAAGCGTTTCCCGATTTCGCTGATCTTGACCTGCTTGTACTGGCGTTCCTGGTGCGACTGGAAGCTCGTCTCCTCGGGGAAGTAGATCTCGTGGTCGCCCGCCCACGCGAACGTCGCGTCCTCGCTCAGCACGGTGATCTCGCCCGGCAGCGCCGTGGCAAAGCGGTAGGCCACGCCGTCGTCGTACGCGCGCACGATCAGTGCGTACCCGCCGGCGAAGTCCATGCGCCGCTCGTTGCAATGATCGCGCACCTCGGCCCGTTTCACGCGCACCACAGGGCGCAGGATCTGGTCCACGCTGCGCGTCACCGTCTTCTTCACGACCGGCCTCGCGCCGAGCATTTGTCCGCCCGCGAGCAAGAGGCCGATCCGCGAGGGATTCAGGATTGGCTTGTCGCGCAGCGTCACCGCCCACGTCAGCTGATCCCCGAGCCCGATCGTCACCGTCAGTGCGCCATTGGGCGAGCTGACGGTGAGCGGCGCGGCGCCGGACGCGCGCCGGCCAGGCGACGACGGCCCGCGCGATTGCGCCGCCACCACCTGTGGGGCGAGCAGCAGCGAACCAACGATCCCCGCGAGCACGACCCGCCGCGCAGGCGTCATCGTTCCTCCGATCATGCACTCAACTCGGGAGCGAGCACCGCGCGGCAATTCCGCCCGGCGCCCCGCCTACCCCCGCACCTTACCCTGCACCCCGCACCACACCGCGCCCCCTGCACCCCGCACTTCCCGCATCCGCCTCACATGGCCACCTTCGGCTTCGATGCCGGAATAATCACCCCCGGAATCTTCGCGTCTTGCAGCAGCTTGTTGAACGCCGGCACGTCCTGCAACTCAATGACGTCAATGTCGGCCTTCAACGCCCCCCACATCTTCTCGAGGTCGGCAAACCGGTCGCGCATCGGCTGCGTCACGACGTCGTTCCCCTCGAGGTTGCCGAGGAGGAACAGATACTGCGCGTTGATGCCGTTGCGGTAGTTGATGATGTCCTGCCCGTTGCGCGACTTGGTAGTGAGCTTGGGATCCACCACATCCACCTTGCCGGCGATCGCCTTCCCCTTGTCGGCGATGGCCTGCGCCTGCTCGGCGTCCTTGGTGCGCTCGACGATCTTCTGCACCTGCTCCTTCACGTCGCGCAGGCGCAGCACCGACTCGTGAATTTCCTTCACGCGCGCCACGATGGCGCGCGACAGCGAATCGCGCGCGGCGACCTCGGCGGCGTCCGTGGTGACGCGCGGATCGGGCTTCACGTCGAGCGGCTGCGTCTGCGTCACGCTGCCGTAGCGCAGGCGCACCGCGTAGCGCCCGGGGGTCACGAGCGCACCGCCGGAGGGGCCGCCGAACGTCGAAATGCCCTCGAGCTGGGTGGGCGCCTCGCCGCGCAGGTCCCACTGCATGGCGTTGAGCCCGGCCTTGGGCATTAGGCGATTGGACACCGCGCCGCCGCCGCGGCGTCCGCCGGCCGGTGCGGTCGCGCCCGGCGCCGCCTTTGAGGAGTACGTCCGCACCACAGTGCCGCGCGCGTCGAGGAATTCGATCGTCAACGCCGTCGCCGTGTCGGGTGCGGCCGCGAGGTGGTAGTAGATGTTCGCCCCCGCCGGGGCGTTGCGTCCGGCATCACGTACCGGCGGGTTCCCTCCCGGCACCTGCAGCGCCGGCCGCGGCGCAAACAGGTGCACGGGCTGCTTCACCACGCTGTCGGCCATCTGCCGCACCGCAGAAAGGTCGTCGAGGATCCAGAAGGCACGCCCCTCGGTGCTCGCGTAGAGGTTGTCGTGCCGCACCGCCAGGTCGGTGACCGGCGTGACCGGGAGATTCTGCGAGAACGGCTGCCAGAAGGCACCGTCGTCGAGCGAGACGTACACCCCCGTCTCGGTGGCGGCATAGAGCAGCCCGGCGCGCGCCGGGTCGGCGCGCACGCTCCGCACCGGCTCGCCGTCGCGCAGGCCGGTCGTGATCTTCGTCCAGGCCTTTCCGAAGTCGGTCGTCTTGAAAAGGTACGGCGTGTACTCGCCGCGGCGGTCGCGGCGGAAGGCGAGGTACGCCGTCCCGGCGTCGTGCGGCGAGGCGTCAATGTGATTGGAGAGCCCCTCGCCGACGCCGGCCGGGGTGACATTCGTCCAGGACGTGCCGCCGTCGCGCGTCACCTGCACCAGCCCGTCGTCGGTGCCGACCCAGAGGACGTTGGCGTCCTTCGGCGATTCGCTGATGGTGACGATCGTGTTGTAGATCTCGCCGCCCGCCCCTTCGTTGGTGATGGGGCCGCCGCCGAATCCCTGAGTCGCCTTGTCGTTGCGGGTCAGGTCGGGCGAGATGGGCGTCCAGTGACGGCCGCGGTCACTCGTCTTGAACAGCACGTTGCCGCCGTGGTAGACCACGCGGCCGTCGTGCTGCGACACCACGATGGGCGCCGTCCAGTTGTAGCGGTACTTCGTCTGGTCCGACGGCTCCGTGAGGTTGAGGGCGGGATACGGCATGACCTGCCGCGTCAGGCCACTTTGGGTGTCGAGTTCCTCGATGATCCCCTGGTAGCAGCCGCCGTAGGCGAAGCGCGGGTTCGCGCGGTCCACGCCCACGTTGGCGCTCTCGCACCCCGGGCCGGAATACCAGTCGTCGTCGCCAATGGACGCGCCGTCGGTGCGGCTCTTGATGACGACCGACGTGTTGTCTTGCTGGCCGGCATACAGCCGGAACGGATAGACGTCGTCCACGGCGATGTGGTAGAACTGCGCCGTCGGCTGGTTGTCCTGCGTGCCCCAGCTCTTGCCGCCGTCGAGTGAAATCGTCGCGCCGCCGTCGTTGGCGTTGGCCACGTAGTGCGCATCCGACGGGTTGATCCACAGCTGGTGATTGTCGCCGTGCTTGGCGGGGACGGTCGCGAAGGTCGCGCCGCCGTCTATGGACCGCATGATCGGCGCGTTCATGACCCACACGACGTCCGCATTCTTCGGGTCGGCCGTGATGTTCATGTAGTACCACGAGCGCGTCTGGATGAGGCGGTCTTCGCTCATCAGCCGCCACGTCTTGCCGGCGTCGTCAGAGCGGTACAGCCCGCCCTTCTCCGCTTCGACGATGGCGAAGACGCGATCCGGCTTCGCAGGCGACACGTCCACGCCGATCTTCCCCATCAGCTTGGGCAGCCCCTGCGTGAGGCGCGTCCAGCTTTCGCCGCCGTCGGTGCTCTTCCAGATGCCGCTCCCGGGGCCGCCCGAGCGCACCATCCACGGCTGTCGCTGATGGTCCCAGAACGCCGCGTACAGGATGCGCGGATTCGTCGGGTCCATCGAGAGGGCGCTGGCGCCGCTGGTCGCATTTTCGCCCTTGAGGACGAGCGTCCAGTTCTTGCCGCCGTCGGCCGACTTGTAGATGCCGCGGTCGGGAGTGCCGGTCCAGCGATCACCCTGCGCGGCAACGTAGACGAGGTCTGCATTCCTGGGATGCACGCGAATGTTCGAGATCTGCTTCGTCTTCTCGAGGCCGATCTTCGTCCAGGTCTTGCCCGCGTCCGTGGACTTGTACACGCCGTCGCCGAACGACGACGACTGGCCGCGCACCGCATGCTCGCCCGTGCCGACGTAAATGACGTTGGGATCCGATTCCGCCACGGTGATGGCGCCAATCGAACTGGTCCGGAAGAACCCGTCCGAGATGTTGCGCCAGCTGATGCCGGCGTCCTCGGTCTTCCAGACGCCCCCGCCGGTGTACCCGGCGTAATACGTGAGGGGCTGCGAGGTGACGCCGGTGATGGCGACCGCGCGGCCGCCGCGGAACGGCCCGATGTTGCGCCACTGCAGGGCGCGAAGGGCGGCGGAGTCGTACGCGGCTGGCGCAGCCGGCGTCGCGGCGGCGGGCTTGGGGCGCTGGGCGCCGAGCGGCAGCGCGAGGAGGAGGGCGAGCGAGAGGGAGGTGCGCATGTGGTGGTCGGGTAGGAGGGCTCGTCAGAAATTCGCCATCGGACCCGCGCTCGGCTAGCGGGGTGCCCGGCGCCAACGGATGCGGGGCGTGCGGCGTACCTCTACGTCATCTCCGCCCCATCTCGCCCGAGGATCACTATGCGTTTCCGTCTGGCTCTCCTCCTCTGCGGCGCCGCGACCTCGCTGCACGCGCAGGCGCTCGACTCGGCCGCCACGGCCGCCATGAAGTGGCGCAATGTCGGTCCGGCCAACTTCATGGGCCGCCTCTCCGACGTCGCCGGCATTCCCGGCCCAAGCAAGACGCTGTTCGTCGCCGCGGCTGCAGGCGGCGTCTGGAAAACCACCAACAATGGGCAGACGTGGCGCCCCGTCTTCGACGACAAGCGCGTGGCATCCATGGGGGTGCTGGCCATCGCCCCGTCCGACACCCAGCAAGTCTGGCTCGGCACGGGCGAGCCTCACTCCCGCAACAGCATCGAACCGGGCGCCGGTATCTACAAGTCAATGGATGGCGGCCTGACGTGGAAGTTCATGGGGTTGGAGAAGACCCAGCACATCGGCCGCATCGCGGTGGACCCGCGCAACCCGAACGTCGTCTGGGTGGCCGCGCTGGGCGCGGCGTGGAGCAGCAACCCCGAGCGCGGGCTCTACAAGACGACGGACGGCGGCGCCACCTGGCAGCTGGTGAAGTTCATCAGCGACAAGGCGGGATTCGTTGACGTGGCGCTCGACCCCCGCAACCCCGACGTGGTGTACGCCGCGTCGTACGAACGCCTCCGCACCCCGTATTCATTGAGGAGCGGCGGCCCCGGTTCGGCCCTGTGGAAGAGCACCGACGGCGGCAAGACATGGACGGAGATCACGGGGAGCGGATTCCCGACCGGCCCCAAGGGGCGCATCGGGTTGTCGGTCTCGCTGAGCAATCCCGACGTGATCTACGCGATGGTCGAGGCGGCGCGACCATCCAAGGATGGCAAGTTCACCTCCGAACGCGTGCCGCCCGACAACGGCCTCTACCGTTCCGCGGACGCCGGCAAGACGTGGGTGAAGACGAACAACGCCAATGTGCGACCGTTCTACTACTCGCAGGTGCGGGTGGACCCGAAGAATCCCGACCGCGTGTACTTCTCGTCCACGCAGATGCAGGTGTCGGATGACGGCGGCAAGACGTCGCGACCGGCGGCGCAGGCGGTGCACGTGGACGACCACGGCATGTGGATTGACCCCAGCGATCCCGAGCGCCTGGTCATCGCCAATGACGGCGGCATCGCCCTCTCGTTCGACCGGGGCGGCAACTTCATCCAGCCGATGAACCTGCCGCTCGCGCAGTTCTATGAAGTGAGCTACGACATGAAAGTGCCGTACAGCGTCTGCGCCGGCGCCCAGGACAACGGCACATGGTGCGGACCGAGCCGCAGCAAGACCGGGTCGGTGAACCTCGCCTACTGGTTCACGATCGCGGGCGGCGACGGCTTCTACACGGCGCAGGATCCGACGAACTCCGACATCGCCTTCGGCGAGTCGCAGGGCGGCAACGTGTCACGCGTGAATGTTCGCACGGGGGAGCGCGCCGCGCTCCGCAAGCCGACGTGGCAGGAGCAGTACAAGCGGTGGGAGGACTCTATCGCCATGGTGCGCGGCGACATCACCAAGCCGGCCTCCAAGGAAGTCACCGCGGCGGTCAACGCGCTGAAGGCCAGGCAGAAGCAGGATTCGACGGACCTGGCGCTCCGCTTCAATTGGAACTCGCCGTTCTTCCTGTCACCGCACAACCCGCAGACGTTCTACTTCGCGGGCAATCGCGTGCTCAAGAGCACCAGGCAGGGCGACGACCTCTTCCTCATCTCGCCCGACCTCTCCAAGAAGCTCACGGCGAAGAATGACACCTCGATGAACCTCACCGGCGGCATCACGCTCGATGCCACGGGCGCCGAGACGTACGGCACGGTCGTCGCGCTCGCCGAGTCGTACGTCAGGCCGGGGCTGCTCTTCGCCGGCACGGACGACGGCAACGTCTGGACGTCGGTGAACGACGGCGCCACCTGGGACGACCTCACGACGATGCCCGTGGTGGCCAGGAAGGGGGCCAAGGGCGCGGCGCCGGCGAGCCGCTTCCCCGGCCTGCCGCATACCGAGATCTACGTCACGCGCATCGAGCCATCGCATTTCGACTCGCTCACGTTCTACGTGGCGTTCGACAACCATCGCAACAACGACTTCACGCCGTACCTGTACGTAACCAACGACGGCGGCAAGACGTTCCGCTCGATCGTGAACAACCTCCCCAAGGACATGCCGGGCGACTACCTGCATGTCGTGCGCGAGGATCCCACCAATGCCAACCTTCTGTTCGTGGGGTCGTCGGTGGCGGTGTACGCCTCGATTGACAAGGGGGCGACGTGGACACGGTTCATGAGCGGGATGCCGACGGTGCCGGTGTACGACCTCAAGATCCACCCGCGCGACCACGAGCTGATCGCGGCGACGCACGGGCGCGGCATCTGGATTGCCGACATCACGCCGCTGCAGCAGATGAACACGACGGTGCTGGCCGCCGACGCGCACCTGTTCGTGCCGCGCACGGCGTACGAGTGGGGAGAGGAGCCGACGCGGATGGCGAGCGGCAACGGCAATGCGCAGGCGTTCTTCGCGACGCCGAGCCCCGCGTACGGCGCCGAGATCTTCTATCGGCTGGGCGCCAACGCGCCGTCGGCGGTGAAGGTGACGATCTCGAACGCCGCCGGTGAGGAACTGGCGACGCTGAACGGCCCCGGCGGCGCCGGGCTCCGTTCGGTGTCGTGGAACTACCGCAGCACGGCGCGACCGGCAGCGGCTCCCGCGGCGCTCTCGCCGTCGGAAAAGCGGGACTCGATCATCAAGGCGACCCGCGCCCCCGTGGTGCTGGACTCACTCACGAAGGCCAAGTACGACAGTGCCGCGCTCGTTCGCGTCCGGCAGCTCCTGAACCCGCCGGCGGGTGGCGGATTTGGCGGCCGCTTCGCCGGCGGCGGTGCCGGCGGCCGCGGCGGCGTGGGCTGCGAGCGTCCGTTGACGCAGTGGGACACGTTCTGCGCTCGGCCGGCGGAAGGCCAGGCGCCTCGTCCGGGGGCCGCGGATGCCGCGGCCGAGGGCGGCGGCGTGCAGCGCGGCGGCACCGAGACCGACGCGGTGAAGAAGGTCTTTGCGCTGATCGGTCTCAAGGTGCCCGCCCCGGCGGGTCGCGGCGGCTTCGGCGGCTTCGGTGCGGGTGGCGGCGAGGCCAGCACCGGCACGTACCTTGTCACCCTGAAAGTCGGCGACAAGACGTACAAGCAGACGTTGCGCGTCGAAGGGGCGAGCGGCGGCGGCGGCTTCTCCCCGTTCGGCGAGGACGACGACCGGTAAGGTGACGGTTCTGTTTCGCCGCGCACGGGGGATGGCGTCGTGGCCATCCCCCGTCGTGCGTGGCGGTCCGTCGCTGGCACACGCGCCACGAATACGCGACCTTCATTCCCGTCTCGACAGCACCTCGCATCGGATTCCCACTCAGGCCTTCCCATGACGCGCCAACTGATTGCTTCCCTTCGCACGCTCATTCTCGCCGCACCGTTTAGCCTGCTCGGACAGGGCGCGGCGCCGGCCAAGCCCGCGGCCACGGCCGCCAAGCCCGCGACCGCCGCCGCCAAGCCCGCGGCGACCGCCGGCAAGCCCGCAGTGAGCCCCGCAAAGCCCACAGCCAAGGCGGCGCCGGCCGACACGACGCCCAAGTCGCCCTTCACCACCGAGGCGTTCGGCGGCCTGCGCGCCCGCAGCATCGGGCCCGCCATGACGTCGGGACGGATTGGCGCGCTCGCCGTGCACCCGAACAATCCGGCGATCATCTACGTGGGCGCCTCGTCCGGCAACCTGTGGAAGTCCATGAATGGCGGCGCCACCTGGCAGCCGATCATGGACCGCGAGGGCGCCTTCTCCATCGCGTACATCACCATTGACCCGCGCAACCCGAACATCGTCTGGGTCGGCACCGGTGAGAACAACTCCCAGCGCTCGGTGGCGTACGGCGACGGCGTTTACAAGTCCGAGGACAACGGCCGCACCTGGAAGAACGTGGGGCTCAAGCAGAGCGAGCACATTGGCAAGATCGTCGTGGACCCGACCAACAGCGACGTTGTCTATGTCGCCGCGCAGGGCCCGCTGTGGAGCGCCGGCGGCGACCGCGGCCTGTACAAGACCACCGACGGCGGCAAGACGTGGGAGCGGGTGCTGAAGATCAGCGACAACACCGGCGTCACCGACGTCGTCGTGGACCCGCGCAACTCGAAGGTGGTCATTGCCTCGACGTACCAGCGGAGGCGGCACTTCTTCACACTCATTGACGGCGGCCCGGAAAGCGCCATCCACCGCAGCACCGACGGCGGCAAGACGTGGACAAAGGTCACCACCGGCCTGCCGGGCGAGGAACTCGGCCGCATCGGGCTCGCCATCTCACCGGTCAACCCCGACATCGTCTACGCCAACGTCGAGGCGGCCAATCGCAAGGGCGGCATCTATCGCTCGGGCGACAATGGCGTGACGTGGGAGAAGCGCGCCGACTACAACCAGGGCTCGATGTATTATGGCCTCGTCTGGACCGATCCGGTGGACGTCAATCGCATCTACATCCCGGACGTGATCTTCCAGGTCTCGGACGACGGCGGCCGCACGCTGCGCGCACTCGGCCAGCGCAGCATGCACGTGGACAATCACGTCATCTGGGTGGACCCCCGGAACACCGACCACCTGCTCGTCGGCAACGACGGCGGTCTCTATCGCAGCTGGGATCGCGGCAGCACGTGGGCGTTCTTCGAGAACCTTCCGGTCACGCAGTTCTACGACGTGGACGTGGATTACGACCTGCCGTTCTACCACATCGCCGGCGGCACGCAGGACAACTACTCGCTGCACGGCCCGTCGCGCACGCGCTCCGACCACGGCATCCTCAACCAGGACTGGGTGGTCACGCAAGGCGGCGACGGCTTCGTCTCGCGCATTGATCCCGAGGACCCGAACACCATCTACGCCGAGGCACAGCACGGCTCGATGGTGCGCGTGGACCGCCGCACGGGGCAGCGCGTCGGCATCCAGCCGAGCACCGAGCCGGGCGAGGCGCCCGCCCGCTGGAACTGGGACACGCCCATCCTCATCTCGCCGCATCTCCACACGCGGCTCTACACGGCGTCGCAGCGGCTCTACCGCAGCGAGGACCGCGGCAACACGTGGACGGCGATCTCCGGCGATCTTTCGCGCCAGGTAGACCGCAACGCGCAGCTCGTGATGGGAAAGATCTGGGGCCCGGACGCGGTGGCGAAGAACCAGTCCACCGCGCTTTACGGCAACATCAGCGCCATTGCCGAGTCGCCGAAGGCCGAGGGGCTGCTGTACGTAGGCACCGATGACGGCCTCGTGCAGGTGAGCGAGGACGGCGGCAAGAACTGGCGCCGCGTGGACTCGCTCCCGGGCGTGCCGAAGGATGCCTACATCGCCCGCATCAGGGCATCGCAGCATGACGCACGCACCGTGTACGTGGCGGTGGAGAACCACCAGAATGGCGACTTCAAGCCCTACCTGCTCAAGAGCACCGACGCGGGGCGCACGTGGAGCTCGATCACCGGCGACCTGCCGGCGCGCGGCTCGACATACGCGTTTGCCGAAGACCCCGTGGATCCCAACCTGCTCTTCGCCGGCACCGAGTTCGCCGGATGGGCGAGCAAGGACGGCGGCAAGCACTGGTTCAAGCTGCCGGGGCTCCCGACGATCGCGGTCCGCGACCTCGTCATACAGAAACGCGAGAACGACCTCGTGATCGCGACGTTTGGCCGCGGCTTCTATGTGCTGGACGATTACACGCCGCTGCGCCGCGCGACGGCCACGTCGCTCAAGGTCGCCGGCCTCGAGCCGGTGCGCCGCACGTGGCTGTACATGACAACGCAGAACTACGGCGGCCGCGGCAAGTCGTTCCAGGGGGAGAATTTCTACACGGCCGACAACCCGCCCTACGGCGCGGTGGTCACCTATTTCCTCCCCGAGGCGCTCAAGACGAAGCAGGCGAAGCGCGTGGAAGCGGAGAAGGCCGCCGAGAAGGCCGGCAAGCCGATCAGCTATCCGTCGAACGACGCCCTCAAGGCGGAGGCGCTGGAAGAGGCGCCGACGGTGATCGTCACCATCTACGATTCCACGGGTGCCGCGATCCGCACGTTCGATGGGCCGGTCGGCAAGGGCTTCCAGCGCGTCGCGTGGGACCTGCGGGCCGCGGCCGGCGCACTCGCCCGGCCGCGGCCGGCGGGCGGCGAAGGTGAAGGCGAGGGCGGCGGCTTCGGACCGACCGGGCCGTACGTCGTGCCGGGGACGTACGCGGTGACGGTTGCGCAGCGGGTGAACGGCGTCGTGACGCCGATCGGCGCGCGGCAGACCATCGAGGTGGTCAATGATCCGGCTGGCACGGTCACGATGGCCGATCACGCCGCCCGGTCGCAGTTCATGACGCGTCAGCGCGAACTCCAGCGCCAGGTGAGCGGCGCGGTCGAGTTGGCGAACGCCACGCAGACCCGGCTCGACGCGATGCGCCGCGCCGCCGATCAGGCGCCCGCCGTCCCGGCCGCGGTGCAGGGCGATGTGCGCGCCGCCATCAGGTCACTGCGCGGCATCCTTGAGGCGCTGCGCGGCGACGACATTCTCGCCGCCCGCTACGAAGGCACGCCGCCGTCCATCAGCGAGCGCGTCGGGGTAGACATGGGACGCTGGCTCGGCCGGCCGACCAGCACCATGGAGCGCGACCTCTCCGTCGTGGCCGAGCAGCTCCCGCCGCGGCTGGCGGCGCTGCGCACGCTCGTGCAGGAGACCATTCCGAGGATCGAGGCAGCCCTGGAGAAAGCCGGCGCGCCATACACGCCGGGACGCATTCCGGTGCCGGATCGGTAGGCACATCGCGCCGGCACAGCCTTGGACACCACGCGGAACTTCTTCATCACGGAGACACGGAGAGCACGGAGGAGCACGGAGACGGCTACCACGGAAACATCTTGGCGTGACTACCGCGCGCCACGCAGTCATTCGCGTGGCGCGCGATCTGTACCCCCAGTGGTGGTAGTCTCCGTGCCGCTCCGTGTCCTCGGTGGCTCCGTGCTGAAGAAGGCCGCAGTGGAACGCTGAACTTCTTCATCACGGAGACACGGAGAGCACGGAGGAGCACGGAGACGGCTACCACGGAAACATCTTTCCGAGACTACAGCCAGCCACGCAGTCATTTGCCTGCTCCG
>JAJZRK010000031.1 GCA_021802745.1 bacterium | reverse complement strand
CCAGTTTGGGAGGCCGGAGTAAAACAGGGCGAGCGGGAGGGTTTTGGAAAGGGAACACCCGCTCTCTAGGGGGGGGGTTGGGGGGGGTTGGGGGGGGGGTGGGGGTGGCGGGGGGGGGGGGGCCGGATGGCCGATCCGGGGTCTCCGCCATCTGCCCTCCGCCATCAGCCATCTCTGGCCCCTACACGGATCTATTCGTATCTCAGCGCGTCAACCGGATCTAACTTCGACGCCCTCACCGCCGGCAGCATGCCGAACAGCACGCCGGTCACGGCGCTCGCCCCGAGCGCGGCGACCACCGCCATTGGCGGCACCGAGGCCGCGATGGGGCTGTACTGGCGCACGAGCAGCGCCACGCCCCACCCGATGAACAGGCCGATCGCCCCGCCGATGCCGGTCAACGTCACCGCCTCGATCAGGAACTGCAGGAGGATGGTCTGGCGCGTGGCCCCCAGTGCCTTGCGCACACCGATCTCCCGCGTGCGCTCCGTCACCGAGATCATCATGATGGCCACCACGCCGACGCCGCCCACGATCAGCCCCACCGCCGACAGCGCGATCATCACCAGGAAGAACATCCCGAAGATCTTGTTGTAGGTGTCCATGATCTTGTCCTGCGTGATGATCGCGAAGTTCGACTCGCGCCCGGGGCGCAGGCCGCGCATCCCGCGCAGGGTGGCGGTGACGTCGTCAATCAGCTCGTCGGGCCGGTAGCCGACGCGCGGCTTCACGGCGAGCCCCATGTCGCGGATGCGCACATTGAGGTGCCGCCCGAGCGACTGAATGGGCATCACCACCTTGGCGCGGTCGCCGCCGCCCGACAGGAAGCTGGCGTTGTCGCGATACACCCCGATGACGGTGAACGGCGTGCCGTTGACCATGATCTCCTTGCCGATCGGGTCCGCCTCGCCGAACAGCCGCTCGCGCGTCACGGTCGTGAGCACGGCCACCCGCGCGGCGCTGCGCGCCTCTTGCTCCGTGAACGCGCGCCCGTCAATCATCTCCGGCGCGCCGAGGATGCTCCAGTTGCCGGTGTACGATTCGATGGACGCCGACGGCAGGTTGCGGTCGCGGTAGCGCACCGAGCCGCCCCAGTACATCGCGGCGCCCACGGTCGCCGCCCCCTCGAGGCGATTGAGCGCGTCCATCTCGGCGAAAGTGATGGGCGGATTCGACAGCCACTTGCAGGTGTCGCCCGTGCCGTCGCACGCCTCGAAGGTGATGGGATAGCGCTGCACGTAGAACGTGGTGGGCCCGGTGGACTCGAGGTCGCGGGCGACGCTCTCGTTGATGCCATGCACCGCCGCCGAGATGACGACGACGACGAAGACGCCGACAGCGATGCCGAGGATCGTCAGTCCGGCGCGCACGCGGTTGGCGCGCAGCGCTTCGATGGCAATACGAATGCCTTCGACGATCTGGGACGTGCGGGCCGCAAGCCAGGTCACGGTTACTCCTGTCGCAGCGCGGCGATGGGATCGAGCATCGAGGCTCGGCTCGCCGGGTAGACGCCACTGATGATCCCCACGCCGGCGCCGAGGGCGACGCCCACGACCACCGACCAGGGCGCGACGCTCGCCGGGAGCGGACTGACGACGGAGATCAGCTTGGCGAGCCCGACCCCGAGTGCCACGCCGAATCCGGCGCCCACCGTGCTGAGCGTCGCCGCCTCCACGAGGAACTGGCTGAGGATGTCGGTGCGGCGGGCGCCGAGCGCCTTGCGGATGCCGATCTCGCGGGTCCGTTCCGCCACGGCGACGAGCATGATGTTCATGATCACGATGGCGCCGACCACCAGCCCGATGGCGGGGAGGGCGATGCCGGCCAGCACCAGGTAGCGCTTGAGCTTGTTCCAGAACGCGAGGGCGCTCTCGGACGTCTGCAGCGAGAAATTGTCGGGCTGGGCGGGGCGCAGCTTATGCCGGGTGCGCATGACCTGGCGCACGCGCTCCTGCGCCTCCGTCAGCTGCGACGCGGCGGGCACCTGCACGATGACGGCGTCCACGATGGTCGGCACCACGTTGAGCTGGCGGTGCACGGGCGACTGCCACGGCGCGAAGACCTGGTTGTCGAACGACAGGCCGAACGCGCTCCCCTGCGTCTCGAGGACGCCGACGATGGTGTAGGGCAGGCCGCCCATCTTGAGTTCGCGCCCGAGCGGGTTCAGCCCCGGGAAGAGGCGCTTCACGATATCCGGGCCGACAATCACCACCGGGGTGCCCATGGCGAGCTCCTGCGGGGTGAATTCGCGTCCCTCGGCGACGACGAACTTGCGAATGGCGAAGAAGTCGCCCTCGATGGCGCTGATCTGCGCGTTGCGCGGCCCGCCCGAATAGCGGGACGAGACGGGGAGGTTGTTGTCGCTGACGACCGCCCAGCGCGTTCCCTCCGGGAGCGCCTCGATGACCGGCGCCACGTCGTCGTGATAGAGGCGCGGCCGGCGCCGGTACGACTCCCACACCGACGGGTCCACGTCGCCCATGTTGATGTTGGGGCGGTGGCGCAGCTCGAACGAGTTCACGCCGATGAGCTTGCCGATCAGGTCCTGCTCCATGTAGCGCCCCATCCCCTCGACGATCGAGACGACGGCGATGAGGAACATCACGCCGATGCACACGCCAAGCAGCGTGAAGAAGCTCTTCAGCTTCTGCGCGCGGATGGTAGCGAGGGCGAGGCGGATGGATTCGAGAAAGAGCATGAATACCTTACGAATTTTGCTTCAAGGGAGTTTCCCGAACGATTGAGGATTGGGAATCCGGATTCGGCATCCAGGATTTCGACAGAGGACCCCGATCGGCGACTAGGAGCGGTCAAACGCGAAGGGCGGCCCGCCAGCGGGGGGCCGCCCTTCCATCGCCAATCGCCATCCGTATTCGAAATCCTATACCCGAATCCGAATTCCCAATCCTCAATCAGTGCTGCTTCGCCGCGATGATCTGCTCGTTCTCCCTCACGAAATGCTCCCGGCGGGTGTCGCTCGAGACCTGCCCGTCGTGCAGCGCCACCACGCGCCGGGCGTGGGCGGCGATGTCGGCTTCGTGTGTGACCATGATGACCGTCTGGCCCTGGTCGGCAAGCTCCTCGAAGACCTTCATGATCTCCGACGACGTGGTCGAGTCGAGGTTGCCGGTCGGTTCGTCGGCCAGCAGGATGGACGGGCTGTTGACGAGGGCGCGGGCGATGGCCACGCGCTGGCGCTGGCCGCCCGAGAGCTCGTTGGGCTTGTGGTGCATGCGGCTGGTGAGCTGCACGCGCTCGAGCGCGTAGGCGGCGGTCTCCTTGCGCTGCTTGGCCGACATGCCGGCGTAGACGAGCGGGAGTTCCACGTTGTGCAGCGCCGTGGCGCGAGGGAGCAGGTTGAACGTCTGGAAGACGAACCCGATCTCCTTGTTCCGGATGCGCGCCAGCTCGTCGTCCTTCATGGACGAGACGAGCGTGCCGTTCAGCCAGTACTCGCCCCCGGTCGGCGTGTCGAGGCAGCCGACGATGTTCATGAGCGTGGACTTGCCCGAGCCCGACGGGCCCATGATGGCGACGTATTCGTTGCGGCGAATGGCAAGGTCCACACCGCGCAGCGCGCGCACGATCTCGCCGCCCATGTCGTACTCGCGCTTGATGCCGCGGGTGACGATGACCCAGTCGCGGCCGGGGGTCACCCCGGCCTGCGAGGTGACCGCCTGACGTTCCGCCGTCGTGCTGAGCGGCGCTTCTGCGCGTGTGGTGTCACTCACGACTTCTTCTCCCCGGGCTTCTGCACCGGCTGCTTGGCTTCGCGCACGATGGCGCCGTCCTTGAGCTCGCGGATGGCCTGGTAGGTGCCGCCCACGATCCGATCGTTCTCCTTGACGCCGGAGAGGACCTCGAAATACTTCTCGCCGGCGATCCCTACCTTAACGGGCCGGAAGGTGACTTTGTTGGTCCCGTCCACCACGAAGACCCCCTCCACATCCTTCTTGCCGACCTGCTTGACGGGCGCCTTGCTGTTGGGCACCGAGTCGGTGCTCTTCAGCTCCTCGTTCTCGCGCACGGTGAGGGCGATGATCGGGATCGCGAGCACCTGCGTGCGCGTGTCCGTGATCACCTTGGCCGTCGCCGAGAAGTCCTGCCGGGTGTCCGTGGGCGGGTTGAGGAGGCGGATCTTCACCTCGTAGTCAATCGCCTGGTCGCCGGTGGTCGTTGTCGTGCCCTTCACGGAGCTCTGCGAAATCTCGACCACGCGGCCGATGAACGTGGTGTCGGGGAAGGCGTCAATCTGGATGACCGCCGAGTCGCCCAGCGAGATACGCGACACGTCCGTCTCGTCCACCTTCACCTTGGTCTCGAGCACGCTCATGTCGGCGATGGTCATCAGCGTGGCGGCATCCTTGTTGAAGGTGCCTTGCACCGCCGTTTCGCCGTTCTCGACGTTGAGGCGCGTCACGCGCCCGGACATCGGGGCATAGATGTTGGTGCGCGACAGCTGCCACCGGGCGTCCTTGAGCGAGGCCTCGGCCTGCTTCACCGATTCCCGCGCCGCCTCGAACAGCGCCTGGTTCACTTCCATCGTCGTCTTCAGCTGCTCGATCTGCTCGTCGCTGATGAGCGTCGCGTTGGCCTTCTTGATCTCGGCGGAGCGCTGGTAGTTCCTGGTGTTCTGCACGAGGTTGGCGTTCGCCTGGGCGAGGCCGGCGCGGGCGTTGGCCAGCGCGGCTTCGGCGCGCTGCACCTGGCTCTCGAACTGCTGCGGGTCAATCTGGAGCACGAGCTGCCCCTTCCGGACCACGTCGCCCATTTTCACGTTCAGGCTGACGATCTTGCCGGTGATGTCGGCCGACAGGTCCACCTTGGTGCGGGGCGTGACCTGGCCGGAGGCCGTCACCGACGCCACGAGATCGCGCTTCTGCACGGCCTCGATGCGGACCTCGGTCCCCTTCTTCTTCGACTTGGTGTACTGCAGGTAACCGACGGCCCCCACAGCCACGACGCCGACGGCGATCACGATCCACTTGGTACGCTTGGTCATGGTCTATCTCTGTTAGCGGAGGGGACGGCCGACCGCGTTCTCTAGCGCGGCCCAGGCACGGTGATAGTCATAGATGGCGCCGATCCGGTCGGTCGACGCGCGGAAGTACTCGTCGCGGGCCTGCACCAGCTCGACGAACGAGCTGACGCCCACCCGATAGCGCTCCTGGGCCAGCGTGAGCGCCTCCTGCGCGGCGGCCGCGTTCTGGTCCTGCAGGCCCACCGTGCGGTACGCGGCCTGGAGCGAGGTCCACGCCGACGTCACGTCGGCAGCGATCTGCAGTTCCTGCTTGCGCACGTCGTAGCGCGCGTTGTCCCGCGCGATCTGCGCCTCCTGCAGGCGCTGCTCGCGCCCGAACCGGTCGAAGAGCGGCAGCGAGAACGTCAGCGACAGGTTGTACGGGCTCGAGGTGAAGTCGAACGGGAAGGTCTTGTTGGCGTCGCGAATGGCCTGCGCCGCCGCCGGCGTGAACGTCATGGCGCTGCACTTCGCGCCGATCGAGCTGAGCCCGGCGCCCTTCCGGATGGAGTCCGTGGTGAAGCAGCTCGCCTGGCTGCCGAGCATCTGGTTCTGCGCCTGCGTCACGAGGTAATCGGCATTCTTGTACTGGGTGGTGTAGCCGCCGAGCTGGGCGCCCAACGACACCGTGGGCGTGTAGGCACCCCGGGCCGACTTCACGCCCTGCGCCGCGGCGAGCTGGCGCGACTGGAGGCCCTGCAGCGTCGGATTGCTCTTGCGTGCGATGTCCATGAGCTGGGTGAGCTCGAACGACGGCGGCGTGACCGTGGTCAGCGGCACCAGCGTCACGGGACCCGGGCGCGCCACGCCGAGCTGCTGGAACAGCTTCACCTGGTCCACCTCCGCGGTGTTGCGCGCGCGAAGCGACGTCACCTGCTGCTGGCCGACGGCCACCTCGGCGCGCTTGACGTCGAGCGAGGTGCCCGAGCCGACGTCCACGCGCGCCTTGGCGAGATCGAGGTCGAGCTGGACTTTCTTGAGCAGCGAGTCCTGCAGCGCCGAGCTGGCGGCACTCTGCAGGGCGGTCAGGAACTGGGTGACGACGCCGGCGCGCAGTCCGACATCGGCCGCCGCCACGTCCGCCTCGGCGGCGTCCATGTTCGCGCGCGCGCGGCGCAGTTCGGTGACCGTTGACGCCGACAGGCGGGCATTGAAGTTCAGCCCCCAGTTGCTCGAAATGATGTCTGACGTGGCGCCGAACGCCACGCCGCCGAAGTACTCCTGCTTGCCCTGGCGGTAGCCGGTGCTGAACGAGGCGTCGGCGCTTGGCAGGAACGAACCGTAGGCGGAGCGCAGCGCGAGCGCGGCGCGCGTGCGCCCGCTGAGCTGCTGCTGGTAGACGGGGTTGTTCTTCTTGGCGATCCCAATGGCGTCATCCAGGGTCAGCGTGCTTGGCGCTGACTGGGCGGCGGCCGAAAGGGCGACTCCGGAAACGACAAGGGCGGTCAGGATCTGGCGCATGTCCAAGGCATCCAATTGTTGGGTCCGACTGGTCGTACGGCGCCGCGGAGGGCGGAGTTTCAGGAAGCGGCCGCGGGCCATCGGTCCGGCGTAGGACCCCTGGTCGGTGGCGTGAAGGTCTTGGCGATCTATCGGGCGGTGGAGCGCGGCGCATCGTCTCGCACCGCGATGAGTTGACGCGACGGGATGGCCACCTTCAGGAGATGCCCGGCGGTGTCCATCCAAACCTCCCGGGAGAGGCCGCCACCGCCCTCCCGGACGACGTACTTGCGCGCTTCGATGGATTGCAGCGCAATAAAGACGTGATCGGTGCCGGCGTCCTCGACGGTGAGCTGCACCACGACCCCGCGCGACGGCACGACGGCCGGCACAACGCCGGCCCCGCGCGCCACCACGAACGGGAGCAGGTGCAGGACGTCGTCCTCCACGATCAACGTGCCGAGGGGCAGGAGGAGTTCCCGAGCCGACTCGCCCGCGACGCGAATGGAGCGGGCGCTGTAGCGCCGCCCGGAGACTTCGGCTCGATAGCTGTCGCTGTTTCGCCCGTCGTCGGCGGACTTGAACTGGAACCGCACCGGCAGGCCGATGGAATCGGCGCTGAGGTCCACCGTGATCCGATGGGCCCCGGTCACCACCACCCCGCGCGTCAGCGTCTCATACGCCCCCGCCGTGGTGGGCACGTGCCGGATGGAGAAGTCCTCACGGCCGACGCGGTTGCCCGCACGGCTGATCGTGAGGCTGCCGTCGTCCGTGACCGTCGCCTGGCCCAGCGCGGCGCGCGAGACCAGTACGGAGGCAAGAAACAGGGTGGATGCTCTCATGGGCAGAGTATAATGATAGATATTCGGCACGCTCACTGCATCTGGTGGGGGGTGCCCATCGGATCGCCCCCGTCGCGTCTGCGGGGTATTATCCTCGCCAGTGACCTCTACGAATCCTCCGGTCCCCGAGCCGAGCAGCGCCCCCGGGCGCGCCCTGCCGCGCTGGGTGTGGATGCCTTCGGCCGCCGCCGTCGTCCTGACGGCCGCGGCGTGGATTCGCACGCTGCACCCTGTCTGGCTCTGGCTGTGCGCCCTTGCCGTCCTCGTCGCCATTCCCGCGCTCGGTCGGCGCAGCCGTCGCGGGCGCGAGGTGGTCTTTCTGGCGATGGCGGTGCTGTTTGTCGGCGACGGCACCTGGGCGCGCATGGAGCGCGTGCGACGCGAAGCCAACTGGCCCGCGTGGAGCCAGAAGGCGGCAGCCAGCGCCACCGAGGAGTTTGCACGGCGCATCGAGGCGACCGCCGTGGAACTGCAGTCGGCGGCGACCGCCGCGGCGTCGGCGTCGGTGGCGGACAGCGGAGCGGCGTCATGGGCGGCGCTGGACAAGCTGGTGCGCGGCCACCCCGAGCGCGCCGTGCTGCGCGTGCGCGCCGGGCGCCCCGAGGTGTGGGCGGGCCGCCAGCACCTGCCCATTGACTCGCTGCCGGGCACGCACGGCGTGATGGCGACGCCTTACTACCTTTCGCTCTACGTGGCCGTCACACGCGGAGACGTCAGCGCCATCGCCACCGCGTTGCTGCATGCCGAGCCGCCCGCCGACAACCTGACGACGCCGCTTGACGCGCATGGATCGCGCCCGCCGGGCATCGCCGGCTATGTCTTCGGCCCGGCCGATGTACCGGGCGATGCGGTGCGCCGGGTCCATGTGGAAGGCGACGCGGTGCTCGCGGTGCGTGCGGTCGTGGCGCCGCCGGAAGTGGTTGCCCTCGAACTGACGGAGCGCGCGATCCTGCGCAGCGGGGCGCTGCTCGCCGTGCTCGCAATGCTCTTCATCGCCACGGCGTGGCGGCGCGAGCATCCCGTGCGCACGCGGCTCGCGGCGCTCGCCACGGTGGTGGCGGCGGTGGCGGTGATGCCGCTCGGGGCCTACTCCAATTTTTCGCGCTGGTTCGACGCGGGGCTCTACTTCACGCCCACGCTTGGACCGCTCACCGCCAACGTCGCCGCGCTCGCCATGGTCGGCGCGCTGGCGCTGATGGCGCTGTTCGCGGTGCAGCGGCAGCGATCCACGGCGCGCACGCGCTGGATCTGGATCGCCGTCCTCGTAATAGTGGCGTCCATCGGGCCCTTCCTCCTGCGCGACCTGGCGCGCGGCATTCGCGTGCCCATGAGCGGCACGACGACGGCGCTCTGGCTCGCCTGGGAGCTGTCGGTCTTCCTGGCGGCGTTTGCGGTGCTGCTGCTCGGCGTGACGGCCGGGCAGGCGGCGATCGGCGGGCGGCGCGGCCTGCCGGGCTGGCTTGCCCCGCTCCTGGCCGGCGCCTCGGCGCTGATGGCGCCAGCCTTGTTGGACGCGCCGGCACGACTGCCGGGGTGGTACCCGGTGCTCTGGATTGCGGCAATCGCGGCGCTGGCCACCGCGCGTCGCGCACGGCGCGCGGTGCTGCGCAGCGCCTTCGTGGCAGCGTGCGGCGCGGCGACGCTGGTCTGGGCAGCCGCCGTGCGCCAGCGCGTGCAGCTTGCCGAGCGCGATGTCGCCGGCCTCGGCACCGCCGACCCCGACGCGGCCGCGCTGCTGCAGCGCCTGGCCGCCGATCTCTCGCAGAATCCCCCGGCGCCGAGTCGCGCCGGACTCCTCGCGCGCTATGCGGCCACCGAGCTCGGCGCCGCCGGCTATCCGGCCGAGCTGACCACGTGGGACTCGCTCGGCCAGGCGACGGCCGATCTCCGGGTGGCGATGGCGGCCGGCCTGACGTCGGGGCTCGAGAGCTTTGCCGCTGAGGCGCGCCGTGTGCGCGAGCCCGTGCTTCGACAGACGACGGCCGCGCCCGTCTCGCAGCTCGTGCTCGCCGTACCGCACGCGGGGGGAGAGGTCACCACGGTGGTCATCTCGCCGCGGACGAAACTGGTGCCATCCGATCCGTTCATTGCGCTCATCGGCCTCGGGCAGCCGCCGAGCGCCGAACCGCCGTATACGCTCCAGCTTGGCGACACGCATGAGCTGAACGCGGGGCGGCAGCGCTGGGTGCGCCGCGGCGACGAATTGCACGGCGACTGGGTGGTGCCCGTGGGCGATGCCGGGGCGGCGCGGGTGCGCGCACGCGTGGACCTGCGCGGTCTCGAGGCGCTGGCGCCGCGAGGCGCGCTGCTGGTGATGCTCGACCTTCTGCTCGTGTCGTGCATCTGGGGCCTGCTGTTCGCGGCGGAGGGAACGGGACAACGCTGGCTGCGGGCGTGGGTGCGCGGATGGCCGCGCAGCTACCGGCTCCGCTTGTCGCTCGCCCTGTTTGCCTTCTTCGTGCTGCCGGCGGGCGGGTTTGCCGCGTGGAGCTACCGGCGCCTGCAGGCTGATGACCGCCAGAGCCGCGACCTGCTGGTGCGCGAGACGCTGCGCGGCGTCGCGGCGTCGCCCGACAGCGAGCTGTTGAGCGACGCGGCCGCGCGATTTGAGACGCCGCTCCTCCTCTACGCGGATGGCCTGCTGCTGGGGACGAGCGATGCACTGTACGACGCACTCGCGCCGGTGGGGCGGCTGCTGCCGCCCCAGGTGGTGCGCGCGCTCGGCGACAACGACGACCTGCTGGCCGGCATGGACGAGCGGGTGGGCGAGAACGTCGTGCGGTTCGGCTATCTCGCAGCCGTTGACTCGAACGGCGTGCGCAAGGTGCTCTCGGCGCCCGCGCGCAGCGATGAACTGGCGCTCGACCGGCGGCGCCGCGACGTCACCGTGCTCGTGCTGGTGGTCACGGCGCTCGGCGCGCTCGCCGCCTTCTGGCTGAGTGGGCTCGCCGCGCGGACGTTTGCCCGACCCATTGATGCGCTGCGGCGCGGCGCGCTGGCCGTGGCCGGCGGCGTGCGCGAGCCGCTCCCCGAGGGACGGCCGCCGGTGGAATTTGAGCCCGTGTTCGATGCGTTCCGGCGGATGGCCTCGGACCTCGGGGCGAGCCGCGACGCGCTGGAGGCGGCGGAGCGGCGTCTGGCCGCCGTGTTGCGGGACGTGGCCAGCGGCGTGGTGGCCGTGGATGCCGACGGGCGCATCTCGCTGGTGAATCCGCGCGCCCTCGCCTTGCTGCCGGCGGGCGTGGCGCCGGGGACGATTGCCGACAGCGCACTCGACGCGCCGCTCGCCGAGCGGCTGCGCCGGTTCCTCGCCGGCGCCGCAGAGCAGGAGGAGTTTGACATCGAACGGCCGGGCGGCGTGCAGCTGCACGTGCGGCTCACGCGGCTGCTGCGCGGCGCACGCGGCGCGGTGATCACGCTCGACGACCTGAGCGAACTCGCGCGCGCCCAGCGCGTGCTGGCCTGGGGCGAAATGGCGCGCCAGGTGGCGCACGAGATCAAGAACCCGCTCACCCCGATGCGGCTGGGCATGCAGCACCTGCGGCGCGCCCGGCGCGACGCGCGCGTGGACTTCGACGAAGTGCTCGACGAGAACGTGGCGCGGATGCTCGCCGAGATTGACCGCCTCGACGAGATTGCGCGCGCCTTCAGCCGCTATGGCATGCTGCCCGAGGAGCAGCCGCCGCCGGGCGCGGTGGACGTGGCGGCGATCCTGACGGATGTGGTGCGCCTCGAGCAGATCGGGGCGGGTGACGTGGCATGGCACGTGGACGGGGCGGCGACCTCGGTGATGGCGCTCGCCCGCGAGGCGGAGCTGCGCGAGGTGCTGCTCAACGTCCTCGAGAATGCGCGGCACGCCGGCGCGCGCCATGTGCGCGTCTCGCTCGGCAAGGGCGAGGGCGCCGTGCGCATCGTCGTGCGCGACGACGGGCACGGCATCCAGCCGGACGTCCTGCCGCGCATTTTCGAACCGCACTTTTCGACGCGCACCAGCGGGAGCGGGCTGGGACTGGCGATCAGCCGTCGCCTGATCGAGGGGTGGGGCGGCGGGATCGAGGTCGCGAGCGGGCCGGGCGAAGGCACGGGCGTGACCATTCGGCTGGTTGGCCGTGCCACGACCTGACACATTTCACGAGTCTATGACCACCGCGTCCTCCTCGCCGCCGCAGGCCCGAATGAAGGGGATCCCGCCGCACCTGGACCGATGGGAGCTGCCGCCCGGCTGGCGCTGGGGCGACGATGGCGTGCTGACGCCCCACCGTCATGCGATGCAGGTGATTGACGCGTTCGAGCGGCCGCTCGCACTGGTGACGGTACCCGATCCGGCGCACGAGAGCTGGCTGTTCGCCGAGGCGCGGCAGTTGGCGCACCGCAACCACCCGAACATCCCGACCGCGTACCACTACTGGCGCCGCTATCGCGAAAGCCGCCGCGGCCCCGGGTACCTGCGGCGCTGGGTGGCGGGCGAGACGGTGGGCGCACGCTTGCGACGCATCGGCACCGAGACCGTGCCGTACATGCTGCGCGTGCTGCGCGCAGCGGGTTCGGCGCTCGCGTACCTGCACGATTCCGGCGCGACGCACGGCGCCGTGTCGCCCGACAACATCTACACGACGCCGGCCGGCCGGCTCTACCTGCTGGGCTGGCAATGGGCGGTGTCGCCAGACGAGCGGCCGGCCGGCCTGCGCCCCGACCCGCTGTGGGTGCCGACGCCCAACGAGTTCGCGACGGGGGCGTGGACGCCGACGGCAGCGAGCGATCAGTGGCAGCTGGGCGCCGTCTGCTTCGCGATCCTCACGGGGGAACTGCCGCCGCGCGACGGCGTGCCGCCCATCCGTTACGTGCGCCCCGAGGTTCCGGCGAGCGTGGCGGACCTCATTGATCGCGCGCTGGCGCCGGAACCGGGCGACCGGTTCTTCAACCTCGCCGCGATGCTGCGGCAGATCGAGCGCATCTCGGGCACAGGAACGCCGCTCCTCGTGGGCGTGGACCAGTCGTCGGGCGAGTATCGCGCGGTCTCGGAAGAGGACCGCTTGCGCTGGGCCACCGGCGACGACTACGAAGTGCTGGCCGCGCTCGGCGCCGGCCAGTTCGGGTCGGTGTGGCGCGTGCGCGACCTGTCGCTCGAGCGCGAGGTGGCGCTCAAGATGCTGCACCCCAACATTGCGCGAAACGAGGACGCGGTGGCGCGATTCCGCCGCGAGGCGCGGCTGGCGGCACAGCTCAAGCACCCGGCGATCGTCCCCATCTACTCATGGGACTCCAAGGGCGACGTGTCGTGGTACATCATGGAGGTCCAGGAGGAAGGCTCGGTGGCCGACCTCGTGGCGCGACAGGGGCCGCGCTCCGTGGCCGAGATCGCGCCGCAGGTGGACGCGATCCTCGACGGACTCGGGCAGGCGCACGCCAACGGGATCATCCACCGCGACATCAAGCCCGAGAACATCCTCATTGACCGCTACCGTCAGTGGCGGCTGTCGGATTTCGGCATCGCGAACGCCCTCGGCGACGACAAGATGGGGGCGTCGGGGACGCCCGCCTTCGCGGCGCCCGAGCAGCTGCTCGGCGAGGCGCAGGGGGTGGCGGCCGACCTGTTTGCGGTTGCCGGCATCGTGGTGTTCGCCCTCACCGGACGCCTGCCGTTCGGCGGCGGCGATGCGCGCGCCATTCTCGCCCAGCAGCTGGCCGGCAAGGTGGACCTGAGCGAGTTCCCGCCCGAGCTGGCGGACTGGCTGGCCAAGGGGCTGTCGCCCGATCCCGAGCGCCGGTTCCGCGACGCGGCCACCATGCGGCATGCGTGGCGCAGCCTGACGCGTGAACTGGCGCGCCAGGAGCGGCAGGCAACGCGCTGGACGCGCTGGTGGAAGGCGATCAAGCGCTTCCTCCGCCTGCGAGCGCGCTAAGCGGAGCCGCGCACCGTCTTGACGTTCACGAACGCGCGCAGCCCTTCGCGCGCGAGCTCGCGCCCGATGCCGCTGGCCTTCACACCGCCGAACGGGAAGCGAGGATCACTGGCCATCATGGCGTTGATGAAGACGGATCCGGCCTCGATCTCGGCCGCGAATCGCCTCGCTTCCTCGGCGTCGCGCGTCCAGACGGATGCGCCGAGCCCGAACGTCGTGTCGTTGGCGAGCGCGAGCGCCTCGTCGGCGCTGGCCGCACGGAAGAGCGGGGCGACCGGGCCAAACACTTCCTCGCGCGCGGCCGCCGCGTCGCGCGGGACGTCGGCGAGCACGGTGGGCGGATAGAAGTGGCCGGGGCCGGCGGGCACGATGCCGCCGCAGAGCACGCGCGCGCCGGCGGCGACCGTGCGGCGCACCTGGTCGTCCACCTCGCTCCGGATGGCGGCGGTGGCGAGCGGGCCGATGTCGGTGCGGTCGAGCAGGGGATCGCCGATGACCATCGCGCGCATCGCGTCGGTGAACCGCTGCGCAAACGCGCCGATCACGTCGGTGTGCACGATGAAGCGCTTGGCCGCGATGCACGACTGGCCGTTGTTGATGCAGCGGGCGCGGGCGGCGGTGTGCGCGGCGGCATCCACGTCGGCGCTGGCCAGCACGACGAACGGGTCGCTGCCGCCGAGTTCGAGGACGCAGGGCTTGATGGCGCGCCCGGCGCGGGCGCCGACGTCGCGCCCCGCGGCCTCGGAGCCGGTGAGCGTCACGGCCGCAATGCGCGGGTCCGCGATGAGCGCCCCGGCCCGGGCCGCCGGGATCAGCAGGGTGGTGAAGGCGCCATCGGTCGCGCCGGCCGCCACGAACAGGCGCTCGATGGCGAGCGCGCACTGTGGCACGTTGGACGCGTGCTTGAGCATCACCACGTTGCCCGCGGCGAGCGCCGGCGCGGCGGCGCGTATCGCCTGCCAGTACGGAAAATTCCACGGCATGATGGCAAGGAGCACGCCGAGCGGCAGGAAGTGCACGGCGCCGTCCTCGCCGCCGTCGCGCATGACGCGCTCGGGAGCGAGCAGCGCCGGCGCCTCGTCGGCGTAGTAGCGGCAGGCGGAGGCGCACTTGACGACTTCCTGCCGGGCGGCCTCAATGGGCTTGCCCATCTCGCGCGTGGCGAGCCGGGCGAGCCCGTCGCGCTCGGCGTCGAGCAGGTCGGCGAGCCGGCGCAGCATCGCGGTGCGCTGCGCGAGCGGCGTGGCGCGAGCGCGCGGCGCCGCCGCCGCGGCGCGCGACACGAGGCGCTCGATCTCGGCGGCGGTATGATCGGCGATCTCGGCCAGCACGTCGCCGGTGGCAGGATTCACACTGGTCTGGGGCATGATCGCACGATGCATGACACGGAGGGCCAGCGCCAGTCCGCCGCGATCACGCCAACCGTTTGAGTGACACCGCCGCGCGACTAACTTTCACCGATCCCTCGCCTTCACCACATGCCCCCTCGCTCGAGCTCCACGGACGTTCCGTTCAGGATTCGCCGGTCCGCCGTCTCCGGACGCGGTGCCTTCGCCACGCGCGACATCCGCAAGGGTGAGCGCCTCATCGAGTACCTCGGCGAGCGCATCACGCACGCCGTGGCCGACGCGCGCTACGACGACGCCAGCATGACGTCGCACCACACCTTCCTGTTCTCCGTGTCGCGGCAGACCGTGATTGACGCGTCGGTGGGCGGCAACGACGCGCGCTTCATCAACCACTCATGCGCGCCAAACTGCGAGGCCGTCATCGAGCGGAGCCGCGTCTTCATCCACGCCATCCGGCCCATCGCGAAGGGCGACGAGCTGTTCTACGATTACGGCTACGAACGCGACGGCACCGAGACGGCCGAGGACGAACGGCGCTACGCCTGCCACTGCGGCGCGGCAAAGTGCCGGGGCACCATTCTCGCACCGAAGAAGCCCACGCGGCGCAAGCCGCACCACGCGGTGGCGCGGCACACCGACAAGCGGCGCGAGCCGTGACGCGCGGCGGGGGAGGCTGCAACGCCTCCCCCGCCGGCGCGGTAGACCGCGGTGAGCGGGCGTTCAGCCGACCGGCTGGACCTCGTCGAGCCGGCTGATGTTGAGCGACATCACTCCCTCGGCGTCGGGCGGATTGAAGATGTTGTTGAACTTGGTGTTCCACAGCAGCTCGTCGGACTTGTACGACGTGCGCGCGTGCACCGTGGTGGCAAAGGTGTCGTCGGTGCCGGAAAGGAGGAGCAGGATTTCGGCATCCTTGTCCTGCAGGGCGGCCGCGTCGAGCCCCCAGAGCGGACTGGCCGGCGTGATGGGGCGCACGATCGTCCACGCGAGCGGGAAGAAGGTCACCTCGGCGCGGTCGAGCACGAGCGGACGGTAGCGGCGCACGGCGACACCGGTGGAGCTGTCCACGTACGAGAACGAGAGTGACGCCTTCAGTTCGATGAGTTCGTTCCGGCGGCGGTTGGCCATGCGGATCATCAGGGCCTTGCCGTCCTTGAACGGCGCGATGACAAGGTGCCGGCTGAACGTGACCTGCGCGGTGGGGCGGGCGAAGCGCGCGAAGAAAAGGCCGGTGATCAGCGCCTGCGCCAGCACGCCGACGAGCGCCTCGACCGTCATGATGAGGTGCGGCACCAGGCCGGCGGGGCTGATGTTGCCGTACCCGATGGTGGCGAAGGTCTCGACCGAAAAGAAGAAAGCGCGCCCGAACGCGCCGCCCATCGTTGCGGCGTCGGGACCGTGAATGGCGGCGTCGCCGCACGCCAGGAAGGCGACGGCGAAGACGACGTTGATGCCGAGGTAGATGAGCGTCACCCAGCCAAAGAAGGCCGGCCAGCGGAGGGTGAGCGCCCTGTGGTACAGGCTGACAACCTCGGACCACGGCAAGCCGACGCGGCGCACGTTGAACGGGCCGTCGTGGTTGAGCAGCCGCTTGCGGCTGGCGGTTGACACGACGGCGCCGAACCCGAGGTCACCCTTTTCTTCCGGGCCCTTGGGCTGGGAAATGGCGGCGTAGTTCATGGTTTCCATGGGGTGCTAAGTTATGGAAACGCCGCGCGTGCCGCGTGCGTAGGGTGTGCGCCCCCTCCCAACCCATCCTGATGCTGCCCTCACTCTTTCTCGCGTTCGCTTTGTTCGGCGCACTCCTGCAGGTGCCAGCCGACCCCGCGCCCGTGTTCAACGGCCGGCGCGGCCAGGTGGCGGTCGCGCCGCCGCGCGTGGAGGTCGCGATCACCGTGGACGGCGCGCTCGACGAGCCGGTCTGGTCGCGTGCCGCCGTGCTGACCGGCTTCTCGCAGTTCTCGCCCAAGGACGGCATTCCCGCGGCCGACAGCACCGAGGTGCTTGTCTGGTATTCGCCCACCGCCATCCACGTTGGCGTCCGCGCGTTTGAGCCGCACGGCGAGGTGCGCGCCACGCTCGCCGAGCGCGACCGGATCCAGAACGACGATTACGTGCAGTTGCTGCTGGGCACGTACAACGATGGCCGGCAGGCGACCGTGTTCATCGTCAATCCGCTCGGCGTGCAGGCGGACGGCGTGTTGAAGGAAGCCGGGCAGATCGGCAACAGCAGCTTCATGAGTTCCGTGCCGTCACGGGAGAGCGCCGACCTCAGTCCGGACTTCGTTTTCCAGTCGAAGGGGCGCATGACGCCGTGGGGCTACGAGGTGGAACTGCGCATCCCCTTCAAGTCGCTGCGGTACCAGTCGGCGGTGGCGCAGACGTGGGGGATCAACATCACGCGCCGCGTGCAGCACTCCGGCTACGAGGACAGCTGGACGCCGGCCCAGCGCGCCAACGCGTCGTTCCTTGCGCAGTCGGGCACGCTGACCGGGCTCACCGACCTGCGTCGGGGGCTCGTGCTCGACCTCACGCCCGAAGTGACCGACCGCGCCGACGGCCTGCCGCGCGCCGGGGACGGCCGCTGGGAGTACACGGCGAGGTCGCCGGACCTCGGCGCCAACGTCCGCTGGGGCGTCACGAACAACCTGACGCTCAACGGGACGGTGAACCCGGACTTTTCGCAGGTGGAGGCGGACGCTGGGCAATTCTCGTTCGACCCGCGGCAGGCGCTCTCCTTCCCCGAGAAGCGTCCATTCTTCCTCGACGGCATCGAGCAATTCAGCACCACCAACCGCCTGGTCTACACCCGGCGGATGGTGCAGCCCATCGCCGCGGTGAAGCTCACCGGCAAGGCGGGGACGACGAATGTCGGCCTGCTCTCGGCCGTGGACGACCGCGTGGCCAGCACCTCGGGCCGCGACCGCCCGCTCTTCAACATCCTGCGCGTCTCGCGCGACCTGGGCGCGCAGGGACGCGTGGGGATGCTGTACACCGACCGCGTGGACGGCGCCAACAGCAACCGCGTGCTGGACGTGGACGGGCGGTTCGTGCGCCGCCGCATCTACTCGGCGAGCCTGCAGCTCGCCGGCTCGCGCACCTCGCGCGCCGGCCGGACGTACAGCGCGCCGCTCTGGGACATGCGGCTGTCGCGCAACGGCCGCGCGTTTGGCGTCACCACGCTGGTGAACGGCATTGACCCCGACTTCCGGACGGAGAGCGGATTCATCGCGCGCGGCGGCCAGGTGCAGGTCAACGTCTCGCCGCGCTACACGATCTTCATGAAGCAGGGCTCGTGGCTCGAGAGCGTCACGCCGAACATGGCGCTGGACGGCCTCTGGTTCTACGACCGGTTCTTTGCGCGCGGCGACGCGCGCGACAAGAAGCTGCACTTCAACCTCGACGCTAACCTGCGCGGCGGCTGGAACGGCGGCCTCGCTTTCCTGGTCGAGACGTTCGGATACGACCCCGCCTATTACGGCTCGCTGTATCGCATCGCGGCGCCACGAACCGGGGGCGGCGTGGACACGTTGCCGTTCACCGGCACGCCGCGGCTTCCCAACCGCGACTACGTCATCCGCGTGGCCACGCCGCAGTTCCGCTGGTTCTCGGCCAGCACGCTCTTTCTCTGGGGCCAGGACGAGAACTTCTACGAGTGGGCCTCGTCCGACATCGTGTACTTCCAGGCCTCGCTTGATTTGCGCGCCTCCGAACAGCTGCGGCTCAACGCCGCCTACCAGCTGCAGGAATACGACCGCAAGCACGGCGGCGGCACGGTGGGGATCCTGCGCAACCCGCGCCTGAAGCTCGAGTACCAGGCCACGCGCGCCCTCTCGGCACGCCTCATCGGCGAGTACTTGACCGAGAAGGTGCTTGACCTGCGGGATGAGGGGCGCACTGGCTTTCCGCTGCTGCGGCAGCGCGGCGGCGCCTGGGTGCCGGCCACGGGATACAGCGACAATTCGTTCCGCGCCGACTGGCTGGTCATGTACCAACCCCAGCCCGGCACGGTATTCTATGTAGGGTACGGCGCGCGCATGACCGAGCCCCAGCCCCTGCGATTCGAGCACCTCGCGCGCCGCGATAATGCCTTCTTCGTGAAGGCGAGCTACCTCTTCCGCCGGTAAGCGCATGACCTTCGATCAGCTCGAAACCCCGGTGCCGCTCGTCGAACTCGACGTGATGGCGCACAACCTCGACGCCATGCAGGGCTATGCGGACGCGCACCAGCTCGCGCTGCGCCCGCACACGAAGACGCACAAGTCGGTGTTCGTCGGGCAGGAGCAGGTGCGCCGCGGCGCGGCGGGGCTGACCTGCGCCACGCCGCACGAGGCCACCGTGATGCAGCAGGCCACCGACGACCTGCTCGTCGCCTATCCGGTCATCGGGCACGCGAAGCTCGACCGCCTCTTCTCGGTGCGCGAGGACGTGGCGCTCCGCGTGCAGCTCGACTCGGCGCACGCGATTGACGAACTCTGGGCCGCCGCCGTGCGGCACGACCGCGCTGTGGCCGTGACCGTGGAGTTCGACGCCGGCATGCATCGCGTCGGCGTGCCGTCGCTCGATGACGCCATCGCGCTGGCGCGACATGTGCATTCCAATCCGCCGCTGGAGTTCTCGGGAATTGCGTTCTATCCCGGGCACATTCGCGAACCCGTGACCTCGCAGGACGCATCGCTCGAACGGCTCCGCCACCGGGTGGCGGACGCGATTCAGGCGTTTACCGACGCCGGCATGCCTCCAGCCGTGGTGAGCGGCGGCTCGACGCCGACCATGTGGCGGTCGCACGAGATCACGGGCATTACCGAGATCCGCCCCGGGACGTATGTGTACAACGACCGGACGACGGCGGAGATCGGTGCCTGCCAGTGGGCCGACTGCGCGTTCACCGTGCTGGCCACCGTGGTGAGCACGAGCGTGCCGGGGCAGGCCGTCATTGACGCCGGCGCCAAGGCGCTGGGGCGCGAGTCGATCCGCGGCGCCGGCGGCGAAGGGTGGGGAGCGCTGTGGGACCGCCCCGAAGTCGTCGTGACGCGGATGAGCGAGGAGCACGGCATCCTCGACCTTTCCACCACCGACTGGCGGCCGCAGGTGGGAGAGCAGGTGCGGGTGGTCCCCAACCATGTGTGCATCGTGACGCACCTCAATGACGTCATCTTCGGTGTGCGCGGCGGCGAGGTGGTGACGTCGTGGCCCGTGGATGCGCGCGGCCGGGGGTACGGGGTGCTGATCGGGACGTAGCGCGGACGCGCCGGCCTTTTTCATCACGGAGTCACGGAGGACACGGAGCGGCACGGAGGTTACCACCACTGGGGGTAAGGACCGCGCGCCACGCAGAAGCCTGCGTGGCGCGCGCAGTTCCCCCAAGAAGTTGCAGTCTCCGTGAACCTCCGTGCTCTCCGTGTCTCCGTGATGAAGAAGTTCAGCGTTCCACTGCGGCCTTCTTCAGCACGGAGCCACCCACGACCCCGACCCGCCCCGCGACCGCTCCCACTGGGGGTAAAGACCGCGCGCCACGCAGA
>JAJZRK010000030.1 GCA_021802745.1 bacterium | reverse complement strand
AATGGGCGGCCGGGGTGCTCCGGGCGGCATGGCGCGCGGCACTCGCGCGACCAACATCAAGTACCCATCGGCCAAGACCGTGCAGAAATGCAACCCGGCCGAGTTGCTGCTCGTGAAGCACAAGAAGCTCAAGCTGACCGACGGGCAGCAGGCGCAGCTCAAGGACCTGCGCCTGCAGATCTTCGACCGCAGCGCCGACCTACTGGCTCGTTACGATTCGGTCCAACGCGAGTTCAAGCCGCCGCAGCCGGGAGCCGACGGTGCCCAGCAAGGCGCCTTTCAGCAGATGCGCGAGCTGAACCGCATGGTGGATTCGCTGCAGCAGAACCGCCGGGCCGCTGTGCATGACGTGCTCGCAGTGCTGACCGACGAGAACCAGCGCAAGAAGGCCGCGGAACTGCTCGACAAGCAGGACATCAAGTTCACCAAGGAATTCCCGGCGCTTCCCGCGCCCCGCGGCACCCGCGAGCCGGGCGGCGACGCTGCCTCCGGTGAGTTCGGTAGGCGACGCCCGCCAGTATAGACGGTGAGTACACGCGACGACGGGGCGGCGCATCGTGCGCCGCCCCGTCGGTCGTCTCACGACATCGCTTCAACTGGCATGGTCGCGCGCCCAGGCGGCAATCTCCGCGTGCGTCGCAAACCAGACATCGCCCTTTGCCTTCGCATGGCGAACCAGTTCCTCCACAATCCAGATGCGGGAGCGATGCGTGATGATGTGCGGATGCATCGTGACCTGGAAGACGCCACCCGCCTCATGCGCGCCGTCGAATTCGCGGCGAAAGATCTCAAAGACGGCCTGCGGCGAGGTGTAGGGGCGAAGCGACTGGAAGCGATGCGTGCTCAGGTACGGTGCGTCGTCGCGGATCCACTCGACGGGGAGTTCCACGATGCCGGTCGGCGCGCCGTCGAGCAGCAGTTCGTAGCAGTCCACGTCGGCCATGAGCGAGGAGTCGTACTGCAGTCCCATCTCCCGCTCGATGCGCAGCGTGCTCGGGCTGAAGTCCCACGACGGCGTGCGCAGGCCCACGGGCCGAACACCGGTGATGCGCTCGAGCGCATCGGCCGACCGCAGCATCAGGTCCCGCTCGGCGTCGTATGGCAGCACCGAGTTGAGTTCGTGGATCCAGCCGTGGATGCCAATCTCGTGCCCCTCGGCCACCACCCGGCGCTGTTCGTCAGGATGCAACTGGGCCGACACCGCCGGCACGAAGAACGACGCGCGCACGTCATGGGCGCGCAGGATGGCGAGCAGGCGCGGCACGCCGACGCGGCTGCCAAACTCCCCCCAGGCCATGCGGCCGATGGAGCGGCCGCCGTCGCGCAGCTCGTTGGTCTCGTGGTCGGAGTCGAAGGAGAGCGCCACGGCGCAGCGTGCGCCGTGCTTCCACGTCACCGGGCGCAGCGGGCGGCCGGCGCGCACCTGATTCACGAGCGCGCGCCAGTGGTTTTCGGGCCACTGCCAGGGTTCCATGGTCGGCATGTCGGGTGTCATGAGAGGATCCACCGTCAGCGCAGCGGTTCGTGCGCCGCTTCCTTGAGGGAGAGAATGACGAGTCCGGTCACCACGGCCGCCGACATGACGTAGGCGACCCAGGCAATCGGATTGCCCGTGCGTGCGATGAGCCACGAGGCAATGTACGGGGCAAAGCCGCCGAATATCGCGGTGGCCAGCGCGTTGCCCGCCGACATCAGCGTGGAGCGGCTGCGCGTCGGGAAGATCTCGGCGATCGCCGAGGGACCGGCACCCGAGTAGAGCGAAATCACAGGCCGAAGAGCACCTGGCAGGCGGCGATGACGGCGAACGGCGGTGCGGACAGCAGGAGCTTCGCGGTCGGATACGGGAGGACCAAGCACGCGGCACAGCAGGCGAGCAGCAGCGGCCGTCGGCCCACGCGGTCGGACAGCCGGCCCATCAACGGGATCGCCGCGAGGAGCACCGCGATGCCGATGGAGTTCGACCAGAGCGCCTGCGCACCGGAAAGCCCGGCGTACGTGCGCGTGAAGGTCGGCATATAGTTGATGTAGATGTAGAAGGCGACGGTCCAGAGGATCGTGAAGCCCGCCGCGCGCGCCGTCAGCCCGATGTTGTGCGCGTTCACCGCCACCGACTCCGGCGCCGCCTCGCGGAACGCCGGTGTCTCGCCGATGTTGCGCCGCAGGTAGAGCCCGACGGGGCCAATGACGCCGCCGAACAGGAAGGGGATCCGCCATCCCCAGCTCGCGATCTGGTCGGGCGTGAGCACCGTGTTGATGGTTGCGCCGGCAATTGATCCAAGGAGAACGCCGGAGACGACCCCCACCTGCTGCAGGCTGCCGTAGAAGCCGCGCCGTCCGGGCCCCGACCACTCGACGATGAACGCCGTCGAGCCGCCCCATTCGCCGCCCGCGGAGAAGCCCTGCATCAGTCGGGCGAACACGATGATGATGGGGCCCGCGATGCCGACCGTTGCGTACGTCGGGGCGACGCCAATGAGCACCGTGCCCGCCGCCATCAGGAAGATCGTGAGCAGGAGCGAGGTCTGCCGCCCCTTCACGTCGCCGAGGCGCCCGATGACGATGCCGCCGAGTGGGCGTGCGAGGAAGCCGACGCCGAACGCGGCAAACGACGCGAGGACCTCCGTGGCCTCGTCGCCGGTTGGAAAGAAGTTCCTGCCGATCACCGCGGCAAAGAACCCGTACACGGCGAAGTCGAACCACTCGAGCACGTTGCCAAGCGACGCCGCACCAACGGCGAGGCGCGACGCGCGCGTCGTGATCACCAGGACTGGTTCGGTGAGGGCGGCACGGTCTTCCGCCTGCGGTCCAGCACGGGGGTCGGGCGACACGGTGATCCTGTTGAAATGCGCGAGGTCAACAATGCACCGCCGGACGCGGCACGGCGAGACGCAGCCGCACACCCGCGGGTCGCAGCAGCACGGCGCGCGCCCGCAGCGCGGACGCCGCGCAACAATGTTAAGATCAGGCATCGCCGGTTCATGGTGAACCGACCTCAACCGCTCAGTGATCATGCGCCTCTTCCGCGCACTCGCCGTCGCCGCGCTCTCCGCGGCCGCTCTTTCCGCCCAGGCTCCCGTCACCCCCGGCCGCTACGACCTGGGGAAGATGTGGACCTTCGAGTACGCGCCCTCCGAGTACTTCTCCAAGACCTACGGCTTCACCGCCGACTCGGCCTGGTTTGCCCGCGTCCGCATGGCGGCGCTGCGGATTCCTGGGTGCTCGGCGGCCTTCGTGTCGGAGAACGGACTGATCATCACCAACCATCACTGCGTGCGGGGGTCGGTGAACGCGATCAGCCTCCCCGGCGAGCACCTGCTCGATTCGGGCTTCGTGGCGGCGACGCCCGCCGACGAGCGGCGCCTGCCGAACATGATTGCCGACCAGCTGCTGGCCGCCGTGGACATCTCGGATGAAGTGAACAAGGCCGGCGATGCCGCCGCCGAAGGCGCCGCGCGAGACGACGCGCGGCGCGCGGTGAGCGCGGCGGCGCAGAACCGGCTCCGCGCGCAGTACGCGAAGCCCGGCGATTCCACCATCGTGCAGGTCGTGGGGTTGTACAACGGCGCCCGCGCCTCGGCCTACGTCTTCAGGCGCTACACCGACATTCGATTGGTGGTCGCGGCCGAACTCGGCGTCGCCAACCTCGGCGGCGACTGGGACAACTTCACCTTCCCGCGCTATGCGCTCGACTTCGCGGCGCTGCGCGCGTACGGCGCCGACGGCAAGCCCGTGGCGAGCCCGGCGCACTTTGCGTGGGGCGGGGTCAACGGCGTGAAGGACGGCGATGTCGTGTTCGTGATCGGCAATCCCGGCGCCACGCGCCGGCTGACGACGATCAGCCAGCTCGAGTACCAGCGCGATGTCGCCCTGCCGTTCACCGAGCACTTCCTCTCGTCGCACCTCGAGGCGCTGAAGGCATTCCGTGACGCCAGCACCGATGAGCGCGAGCGCGCGAGTGCGATGGTCACGATGCTTGGCCTGTCGAACAGCTGGAAGCCGGTGCCGGGACGCCTCGAAGGACTGTACGACGCGAACATCATGGGCCGCCGGTCGGCCATCGAGCGCGACCTCGTCGCCGCGATCCAGGCGAAGCCCGAGTTGAAGGGCACGTACGGCAAGCTGATCGAGCAGATGGCGGCGCTGCAGCGGCAGCGCGTGAAGTCGCGCACGGCGCTGCAGGCCTTCTCGATGCTGGTCAGCCCGGCGGCGAGCAGCACCACCCTGCAGGCGGCGTACTGGGCATGGCGTGCGCAACACGGCCCGGCCGACTCGGTGGCCGGGTTCAGGCAGCGTCTCGCGCGGGTGCGGCCGCAGGCGCGCGCGCTCGAGCGCCGCTACCTGGCGATCTCGCTCGACGACATCGCCACCGCCTACGGCGCCGGGCATGAATTCAGCCGCGCCGCGCTCAATGGACGGACGGCACAGGAAGCCGCCGATGCAATGCTGGCCACGACGGCGCTGGCCGATACGGCCGGCGCACGCCGCGCGGCGGCCGGCGAGCTGGCGTCGGATCCCGCCATGCAGCTGATGAATACCGTCATGCCCAGCGTGCTCGCCTTCGAGGCGGAACAGGCGCGCATCAACGTGGAGGAGGCGGCACGCTCCGCGCAGATTGGCCGCGTCCGCTTCGAACTGTACGGGCCGAGCATCCCGCCCGACGGTTCGTCGTCCCCGCGCATCGCCGACGGCGTGGTGAAGGGGTATGAGTACAACGGCACGCTGGCGGCGCCGTTCACGACGTTCTACGGCGTCTACGACCGCAACCGCAGCCACGGCGCGGGCAGCGACTGGGACCTCCCATACCGCTGGCGTGTACCCCCGATGGGGCTCGACCTCGGCACACCGCTCAACTTCGTCTCGACCGCCGACAGCTATGGCGGCAACTCCGGCTCGCCGGCGGTGACCAAGGACCTGCGCATCGTGGGACTCAACTTCGACCGCAACATCAACGCGCTGGTGCGCGACTACATCTACCTGCCCGAACGGGGCCGCAATGTCATGGTGGACGTGCGCGCCATCCAGGAGGCGCTGGCGTATGTGTATCGTGCCGATCGCATCGTCCGTGAGCTCACGACTGGCCGCATGTAGCGCCGCACGAGGCGTGCGGCGCATGGCGGGGCTCGCCCTGATGGCGGCGGGCCTCGCCGCCTGCGGCAGCGACGGCACGCTCGATCCGCAGGTGCTCCCGCCCGACAGCGATATTGCGGTGGACTTCCACACCGACAAGCCGCAGTACACGCTGGGCGGCTCCGCCAGACTGACGATGGTGAATCACAGCACGAGCACGCTCACCATGGGCGTGTGCAACGACGTGCTGGAGCGCGCCGTCGCGAACGGCTGGGTCGAGATTCCGCCACCCGCCGTGGCGTGCATCGCGCTGGCGCTGGTCATCGCGCCCGGGGATTCAGCGACGCTGACGTTCAACCTCGGAATTGCGCCGTCGCCCGGCACGTACCGCGTGCGCCGACACTTTTCCGCGTCGCAGGGCGGAACGGGGTCAACCATGTACCGTCGCACCAACACCTTCCTGATCGTGCGGTAGCCGGACGCTGTACGAAGGTCGGCACGCGAGTGGTGCCGCCGTCCCATGCGCGCGTCAGTCGCGATCGAAGACCACGCGGTGCGTGCGCGATCCCTGCGCGCCGAACACGAGCGACTGCTCGATGTCGGCCGTCTTGGATGGACCGCTCAGGAACCAGCCGCAGCCGGGTCCGGTCGGCATCAGGCGCACCGCCTCGTGCATCGTCGGAACGATGGCACCGTACGGCACGATGAGGACGAGATGCTCCTCGCGCACGATGTCATTGCGCGCGGCGAGGTCGGCGGCGTCCACGTAGACGGCGGCGTTCTCGGCGACGGCGAAGCGGGCGCGAATCACCATGGCCTTCGTGCGCGCTTCGCCAAGCAAGCGGTCGAGCAGGTCGTCCAACGGCTGAGCGGCGGCCCGAACGACACCTTCACCGCCGACCTCGGCGAGGACGCGCAGGAATTGCGCGAGCAGGTCGTCGCCCTCCTCGTGCGGCGGGCGCACCGTCATAGATGGTGCGGGCGGTGCCGCCGGGACACCGGCCACGCGAATCGCGGAGAGAATCGCGTCGCGGGCGGTCACGAGTGACGTCCCTCGCGCCGCGCCCACTCACGGAATGACTCGTCCGTCAGCACCGGCAGTGCGCGTCCCGGACGCGTCCATGGATTCCATTTGCCGGACAGCCACGATGCGGGCAGCAGATGCTGCATGCGACGCGTCCAGCGCGCGGCGAACTGGAACCTGCCGAGCGTGGCCAGCACCCAGCCGAGCATGGGGAAGATGATGGCGTATCCGCGCGGCAGGCGCCCGGCGGCCGCAGCGCGCGCGCGCCACGCCAGCAGTTGCGCGGGAATATCAATGCGCACCGGGCAGACGTCCGCGCACGACCCGCAGAGCGTGGACGCGAACGGCAGCGACGCATGCGCGTCGAGATCCACCGCGGGCGCAAGAATGGCGCCGATTGGCCCCTGAATCACGTGCCCGTAGCTGTAGCCGCCGCTGCGCCGGTAGACGGGACAGGTGTTGAGGCAGGCGCCGCAGCGGATGCAGTGCAGGGCGGTGCGCATCACCGCGTCGGCAAGCCGGTTCGTGCGGCCGTTGTCCACGAGCACCACGTGCATCGCGCCGCCGGGCTTTGGCGAGTTCACGTGCGTGGTGTACGCCGTCACCGGCTGGCCGGTGCCGCTCCGCGCGAGCAGCCGCAGGAGCACGCCAAGGTCATCGCGCGTGGCGACGATCTTCTCGATGCCGACGCAGGCGATATGGATGGGCGCCGAGTGCATGCCAAGATCGGCATTTCCCTCGTTGGTGCAGACGACCACGGCACCTGTCTCGGCGACGAGCGCATTGGCGCCGGTAATGCCGGCGCCGGCGTGGAGCAGGACGTCGCGCAGGTGCACGCGCGCGGCGGCGGCAAGCGCCTCCGGGCTCGATTCCCCTTTCGGCGTGCCGATCGTGCGGTGGAACAGCTCGCCAATCTCCTCGCGCTTCCAATGAATGGCGGGGATCACGATGTGCGACGGCGGCTCCTTGGCGAGTTGTACGATGCGCTCGCCGAGGTCGGTGTCCACCACCTCGATGCCACGCGACTCGAGGAACGGGTTGAGGCCGCACTCCTCGGTGAGCATGGACTTGCTCTTCGAGACGCGGGTGACGCTGGCGGCGTGAAGGATGCCGAGGACGATCGCGTTGTGCTCGGCGGCGTCGCGCGCCCAGTGCACGGCGACACCATTGGCCGTGGCATTGCACTCGAACTCCTCGAGCAGGTCGGCCAGCCGGCTCATCGCGTGCGTCTTGAGCGCGGAGCCGGCATTGCGCAGCGCTTCCCACTCCGGAAGGGCCGTTGCCCGGTCGCGCTTCTGCCGCATGAACCAGAGCGACTGGTCATGCCACGCGGCGCGCGCGGCGTCGTCGAGGAAACTGGCCGCGCCCTTCGAATGGCGGTCGCGCACCGCAGCGCCAGCAGGTCCGCTCATCGCGTCGCCTCCTCGAGCAGTTCGGCGACGTGCAGCAGCCGCAAGGACGCCCCGCCATGCCGAGCGATGGCTTCGAGGTGAAGGAGGCAGGACGGGTCGCTGCTGACGAGCACCTCGGCGCCGTGCGATGAGGCATCCGCCAGCTTGTCGCGCCCCATCGAGACGGAGACGTCGGGCTCGCCCACGGCAAATGACCCGCCGAACCCACAGCATTCGTCGGGGCGGTCGAGCGAAGCGAAGACAAGTCCGTCGAGCCCGGCGAGCAATCCATACATGGGACCATCGAGCAACTCGTGCCGCTCGGACGACCCGCCAAGCCGCAGGCCGCGCTGGGCGTGGCAGCCGAGGTGCATCGCGACGCGATGTGGAAAGCGACCGGCGAGGGTGGGCCTGCCAAGCGGGCCGGCGATGAACTCGCACAGTTCGTAGGTGGCCGCGGCCGCATGCGCGGCGGCGCCGCTGGCGAGCGGGTCGGGCAGGTGGTGGCGCACGTGCTGGGTGCAGCTGCCCGACGGCATCACGATGGCGTCAAACGTGCTCGACGCGCGCACCCAGTTCTCGGCGGCGGCACGCGCCGCGGTCACGATGCCGGCGTTGAACATCGGCTGGCCGCAGCAGGGAGCGTCGAAGTCGAGGCTGACCTCGCATCCCAGGCGCTCGAGGAGCATCAGCGTCGCCCGCGCCGCCTGCGGGCGGAGCTGGTCAACATAGCAGGGAACGGCCAATGCGACACGCATACTCGGTTCATAAGGTAGCGCGCCCCGCATGACTCTGCCGCGCGATTTCTTGACGTTCCCGCACCCGCGCACGAGTATAAGACCGGCTCGATTCCTGTGCGCGGCGCCGGCTGTCGCACTCATCGCCACCGTGCATGGCTTCCCGGGAGCGTTCCCATTCCACTCACGCAGAGCATCCAACTCGGCGCCGTTGACTGGCTGATCCTGGTCCTCTACTTCACGACCGTCGTCGCCATCGGCGCGGTGCTCAAGCGCGGCATGAAGAGCTCCAACGACTTCTTCATGTCGGGGCGCAACATCCCGGCCTGGATATCCGGCCTCGCCTTCCTCAGCGCCAACCTCGGGGCGCAGGAAGTGATGGGCATGGCCGCCTCGGGGGCGAAGTATGGCATGATGACCTCCCACTTCTATTGGGTGGGCGCGGTGCCGGCGATGGTGTTCGTCGGCGTCTTCATGATGCCGTTCTACTACGGCTCCAAGGCGCGCAGCGTCCCCGAGTACCTCAAGCTGCGCTACGACGAGAAGACGCGAACCTTCAATGCGTTCAGCTTCGCCACGATGACCGTTTTTTCAAGCGGCATCTCGATGTACGCGATGGCCAAGCTGCTCAACCTGCTCCTCGGCTGGAACTTCAATGTCGCGCTGTGGGCGAGCGCGGCCATCGTCCTCGCCTACATCTTTCTCGGCGGCCTCACCTCGGCCATCTACAACGAGGTCATGCAGTTCTTCCTGATCGTGCTCGGCTTCGCGCCGCTGGTCTTTCTCGGCTTGCGGGATGCCGGCGGATGGTCGGGGCTCATGTCGCGCCTCGACGTGGTGGCCACGCAGAGTCACAATGCGGCCGGACAGGCGTATGCCTCGGGTGCATGGGCGAGCGCCTGGCAGCATATGGGGACGCCAACGAGCAATCCCATGGGCGTCGAGTGGTTCGGCATGGTGATGGGGCTCGGTTTCGTGCTCTCGTTCGGCTACTGGTGCACCGATTTCCTGGTGGTCCAGCGCGCGATGGTCGCGGAGAACGAGCAGGCGGCGCGCCGCGTGCCGCTCATTGCCGCGGTGCCAAAGATGCTCTTTCCGTTCCTCGTGATCCTCCCCGGCATGATCGCCATCGCCCTGACGTACAAGAGCGGGGAGACGGGTTTCGCGCTGCCGGTGAAGGGGAATGCGTACGACTACGACATGACGATCCCGCTGATGCTCAAGCACTATTTCCCCACCGGCCTGCTCGGGTTGGGGCTGACGGCGCTGATGGCGTCGTTCATGAGCGGCATGGCGGGGAACGTCACCGCGTTCAACACCGTCTGGACGTACGACATCTATCAAAGCCACATCGCGCCGAGCAAGAGCGACGCGCACTACCTGTGGATGGGGCGCATGGCGACCGTGTTCGGCACCGTGCTGTCCATTCTCACGGCGTACATGGCGCAGCACTTCAACAACATCATGGACATGCTGCAGCTGGTGTTCGCGTTCGTGAACGCCCCGCTCTTCGCCACCTTCCTGCTCGGCATGTTCTGGAAGCGCACCACCGGGCACGGCGCCTTCTATGGCCTGCTCTCGTGCACGGTGGCCGCGGCGCTGCACCACGGGCTCACGATGCCGGTCGGCGCCGAAAGCCTGTTCAAGGGTGGATGGATCGGAGCCATCATGCACACGTACCCGAGCGAGATGGCGCAGAATTTCTGGACTGCCATCTGGTCGTGGACGACGTGCTTCACGGTGACGATCCTCATCAGCCTGCTCACGAAACGCACGAAGACCGATGACGAGCTGCGCGGCCTCGTGTACAGCCTGACCGAACGCCACCCTGAAGGGCACCTGCCGTGGTACCAGCGCCCCATCTACATCGGCGCCATGATCCTGGTGGCGGTCACTGCCCTCAACCTCTGGTTCCTCTGAGGACGCCATGCGATTCGACCTGCGGCTTCCGATCGGATTTCTCTTCTCGCTCTTCGGCGCGATCCTCGTGATCACCGGCTTCGCGACGCCACCCGAAGCGTACGCGCAATCGCTGGGCATCAACGTGAACCTGTACTGGGGCGTGGTGCTGTGCGGGTTCGGGGGAGGGATGCTGGGGTTGGCGGTAAGAGGGAGGGGGAAGGTGTAACTGATGGTGCTGAGTGCAGGGTACGGGGTGTGGTGCAGGGGGCAGGGTGTGGTGCGGGGTGCGGGGTTCGGGGTGTGGTGGGGGGGGGGGGGCAGGGGGTGGTGAAGGGGAAGGGGAAGATGAAGCGTCGAGAGTTCATTGAATACACCGCGGTGGCCGCCGCCGGATGTGCGTTGCCGGCGCCGTTTCGGCGTGGAGGTCATCAGGTGAAGCGCGTCAGCCTCGAGCTGTATTCGGTTCGCGCGGAAATGAAGAAAGACCCCGAGAGAACGCTCGCCGCGGTCCGGGCCATGGGCTACGACGACGTCGAACTGCTCTGGTCGTTCGGGAACTTCGGGCGCTCCAATGCGCAGGTGAAGGCCGCCCTGGCCAACACCGGGCTGCGGGCGCCGTCGGCACATATTGCGCCGACGCTGCTCACCACGGACTGGCAGCAGAGCGTGGACGCCGCCGTCTACCTCGAGCAGCAATACCTGATCGTGCCCAGCCTGCCCGCCGAGGCCGACACGTCACTCGACGAGTGGCGGCGGTGGGCCGACATCTTCAACAGCGCCGGGGCGATGGCGCGGCGGTCGGGCATCTGGCTGGGGTTCCACAACGAGCCCAATCACATGGAGCCCATCAACGGCGTGGTGCCGTTTGATCTCTTCATCGCGTGCACCGATCCGGCCGCGGTGCGGCTGCAGCTCGATGCCGGCAACATGCGCATGGGCGGTGGCGACCCGATCCGATACCTGCGGCAGCATCTCGATCGCTTCTGGTCGTTCCACATCAAGGACGTCGTGGCCGACAACTCCAGGGACACCGATCTCGGCACCGGCACCGTGGACTTCAGGACGCTGCTGGGCATGGTGCCCGACATTGACGACAAGGTGTGCGTGGTGGAGCAGGAGGGGTCGGCGGCGCCGCTCGAAAGCGCGAAGCGCAACCTGCAGTTCATGCGCACCCTGCGCTTCTAGACGCCGAGGACAAACGATGATGCGACTCGTGACGGCCACCGTGCTTCTGGGCGTGGCGGCGCGGGCGGCAGGTGCGCAGGCAAGCCAGGCCGGTGGCGCGTCGGCACCGGCATCCACGGCAACTCCGGCGAATCGTGCGCCGGCCAATGCCGCGGCGGAGGTGATGCTCACCGACAGCTCCATCGCACTGCGCTACGACGGCGTGACGATCTTCACCGCACAGCTGTCGGCCACACGCGGCATGCCGCGTGTCCGGCAGCTCGTGGACACGTCGGGCGGCCGCATCTCGCAGGTGGTGAGCTGGGTGGCGGGCGCCGGCCGCCTGACGCTGCGGGGCACCGTGCGTGCCACCGGCGAGTCGTTTGCCGTGGATGCCGACCCGCGCGAGGACGGCGTGCCGGTGGTGCGGCACAGCGTCGGGCCGAGCTACAGCCGGCTGAACCGCGCCGTCTACGACCGCGATCGCGACTGGCTGCTCAGCGTGGACTTTCCGGCGGGCGTGACGATCACGCCGGTGGCCGGCGGTGATTCCGCGGCGTACGAATTAGTAGCAGAAGGATACGAAATAACCGTGCGCTTCCGCCCGCGCTTCTACCAGAAGCACCGCGGGCTCGCCCACTACGCGCCGTGGACCTACCGGACGTGGCCGGCGTCCGTGGCCGGCTGGACGTCGTGGTTTGCCTTCAAGGACCAGGTGACCGAGCGCGACATCCATCAGGTGGCGGACGTGCTCGCCGAACGGCTGCGGCCGTTCGGTTACGACGTCCTGCAGATTGACGACGGGTTCCAGCGCTCGCCGATCTCGGTGCCGGCGAACTGGCTCAGCACGAACGGGAAATTTCCCGGCGGGCTGCGCGGGCTGCAGTCGTATATCGCGGGGAAAGGGCTGACTGCCGGGCTCTGGACGAACACCGCGTTCCACGATTCGGCGTGGGCGTACGCGCATCCGCGGTACTTCGTGCGCAACGCGGACGGCACGCCGTCGCGCGGCAACTGGGTGGGATATGTGATGGACGGCAGCCCGGCCACGATGCGCGACCTCGTGCTTCCCGTGTACGCCGAGCTGAAGCGGCAGGGGTGGGGCTATTACAAGGTGGACGCGCTGCGCCACACGCGGTACGAGGGCTTCAACAGCCACGCCGCCTATTTCGCGCAGCACACGCTGGATCGCGTGGCGGTCTATCGCGGCTTCGTGCAGCAGATCCGCGGCGTCATCGGACGCGAATCCTTCCTCCTTGCCTCGTGGGGGCCGCGGCCGGAGCTGGTGGGGATCATTGACGCCACCCGGCTCGGCGATGACGGATTCGGCTACGGTGGCTTCGCGCAGTTCAACTCGTTCAACAACGTGGTCTGGCGCAACGATCCCGATCACATCGAGCTGAGCCAGCCCGACGGGCGTCGTGCGGCGACGCTGACGTCGCTCACGGGCTCGCTGCTCATGCTTACCGACAAGCCCGCCCTCTATCTGGGTCCGGTCGCATACACCGCCCAGCGCACGGCGCCCGTGCTCGTCACGCGCCCGGGGCAAGTGTACGACGTGGATCCGTCGCGCACCGACCGCCTGTGGATGGTGGAGAACGAAGTGAGCGGGGCGGGGCCGAGGCCGTTCGAGGCCGATCAGCGGTTGCAGCAGACGCTCTATCAGACGGACATCGCGCGACCGTTCGAACGGTGGACCGTGCTGGCGCGCACCACGGGAGTGCCGGCGTCCATCGCGATGGCAGATCTTGGTCTCGACACGGCGCGCAGCTACGTGGCCTTCGACTTCTGGGGCGACCGTGCGCTTGGCGCCTTCAAGACAGCGCTCACGCTGCCGCCGGTCGCGGAGAACGATGTGCAGGTGGTCTGCCTGCGCGAGCACGTGGAGCACCCGCAGCTGCTCTCCACGAACCGGCACGTGACGTGCGGCGGCGCGGACCTGAAGGACGTCCATTGGGACGGCAGCGCGCTCACCGGCGTCGGAAAAAGCGTAGCCGGAGAGACGTTGGTGATTGCCGTGACGGGGCCGCCTGGATGGGAGGCGGTGGCCGTGGAATCGCCGGATTCCCATGCGGAGCTGGGCGACCGCGTGGAGCCGAACGGGGTGAATGGACTGGGATGGCGGAAGGTGCATCTCGACGCACGGACCGCCAGCACAACCTGGACGATTCGGTACCGACACGTGCCGTAAGGCAAGCAGCACGGAGCGACGTCGCTGGCGGTGGCGCACTGATGCTCGCATGATCCATGCATGCCGCACCGCCGGGTCATCCGCCCGCGATGGTTGCGAGCGGCACTCATCACCTGTTTCGGCGTGCTCGCGCCGGCCATCCGCCCCGCTGCGTCGCAAGACCCAGTGCAGGCGAACGGACGTGCGGTGCATGGCATCGTGTTTGACTCGGTGGGCGGCAGGCCGCTGGTCGGTGCGGTGGTGCAGATCGTCGCTGCCGGCTCGTCAGCCGCGCCGCGCACCGCAACGACGGATTCCGCCGGACACTACCACGTTGATGGCCTGCCGGCAGGTCAGTATCTGGTCGGTTTCTACCATGACGCGCTCACCGCACTTGGCCTCGAAGCCGCCATCCGCAGCGTTGAAGTGACGGCGGCCTTCGAGGCACGCGTGGATCTCGCAATCCCCGCGAGCGATGCCATTCGCACGCTCCGCTGCGGCGAGTCGTCGCCGTTCGCACCCGGCATGCTGGTGGGCTTCGTGCGCGATGCCGCAACGCGAGGCGCGCTCGCCGACGCCAGGGTCACGGTGCACTGGCGCGCGTTCGCACTCGACTCCGCGAACTACCGGGTGGTGGAAGAGCGGGTACCGGCAACCGTTGAACCGGACGGCACACTACTCGCCTGCCACCTGCCTGTTGACGCGCCGCTCGACTTGCTCGTGACGGCGCCCGGCCACCACGTGCTGTCGGGGTCGGTGGTGACGGTGCCGGCCATGAGCATCGGACGGCTCGAGTTGCTCCTCGTCGATTCCGCGCTCACCACGGGCGCCGCCGTGATTCGGGGTCGGGTGATGCGCCAATCGGGCAAGGAAGTCGCTTCGGGGCGCGTGGTGATCAAGGCGCTCAGCCGCGAGGCGCCCGTGCAGGACGGCGAGTTCGTGGCGGCCAATCTTCCGGCCGGCACCTGGGTGGCCGAGGCGCGCGTGATCGGCGTGGAACCGCAGGACGTGCTGGTGACGGCGACCGAGAGCGCGGTGGCGCTGGCGGAGATTACGGTGAGCAACGCACCACAGCGCCTCGACGTGGTGACGGTGGTCGGCAAGCCGGACCGCAATACCCTGCTGCTCGATGACATCCTCCGGCGCAAGCGCATCGGCAGCAGCACCACCTTCCTGCCCGGGCACCCGGCGCTCCGTTCGGCGACGTTCACATCAGACGTGATGCGGGAGGCGCGCGGTTTCCTCTATCACGGGCCCGACAATATCGACGCGCGCGGCACCACGGGCGGACCCTGCCGGAACGTTGCGGTCTATGTCAACGACGTGCGGCAGTCCGAGGGCTTCGTGGGCATTGATAATGTCGCGCCGGTCGGCGAGGTGCTCGCCATTGAAGCCTGGCCCGATCTCGATTTCGCTCCCGTCCAGTACCGTACAATGCGGCAGGCCACATACGGGCGTGCCAGTTCAGACTCGCGCATTCAAGGCACGGCGCTGCGCGCAGTGCCGGTGCCCTGCGCCCTCGTCCTCATCTGGACGCGCCGCCGTTTCTGATTCGCACCCGAAGCGGTAGACTATCGGCATGCGCAAACTGCACCTGCCGCACCCCATGGTCCTCCTGCTGGCCTGCGTCCTTGTCGCTGCGGCGCTCACGCACATTATCCCCGCCGGGGAGTTCGATCGTCGGGAAGATGCAGTCACTGGACGCACGGTGGTCGTCGCGAACACGTACCATCGGGTCGAGGCGCGGCCGGTGGGCGCCTTCGACGCCTTCGTCGCGGTGCCGCGCGGGTTCGTGGCCGGGGCCGAGGTCATCGTGCTCGTGCTGCTTGTCGGTGGTGCGTGGACGGTCGTGGACAAGGCCGGCACCCTGCGCGCCCTCGTGGACTGGCTCGTCGGCAAGTTCGGCCAACGGCGCTACCTTGCCGTCGTCATCCTCTCGCTCGCCTTCGCCGCCGGCGGGGCGCTCGAGAACATGGGCGAGGAGATCATTCCGCTCGTCCCGGTCCTGCTTCTCCTCTGCCAGGGGTTTGGCTACGACGCGCTGACGGCGGCAGCCCTGAGCGTCGGCTCCGCGATGGTGGGCAGCGCGTTCAGTCCGCTCAACCCGTTCCAGGCGGGCATCGCGCTCAAGCTGTCGCAACTCCCGCTGCTTTCGGGCGCCGCGCTGCGCACCGGCCTGCTCCTGGTGGCGATTTCGCTCTGGATGTGGTGGACCATCCATCATGCGGAGAAGCACCGCGTGGAGCCGGACGCGGCGCATCGGCCGTCGCACGTCACGTTCGACGTGCGCCAGCGCATCATCGTCCTGCTCGTCATCGCGCCATTTGTCGCGTACGTGATTGGCGTGCTGAACTACGGCTGGGGCTTCAACGAGCTCTCCGCGGCGTTCTTCATTGCGGGCCTCGCCGTCGGCGTCGTCGGCCGGCTGGGCGTGCAGGGGACGGTTGACGCCTACTTCGACGGCATGCGGTCGGTCACGGCCGCCGCCGTGCTCATTGGCGTGGCGCGCTCCATCTCGCTGGTGCTCGAGGACGGCCGGGTCATTGACACGATCTTGCAGGGGCTCGTTACGCCGCTGGCGAGTTCGCCGCGCGCCATGGCCGCCGTGCTCATGGTGCCCGTGCAGGCGCTGCTCCACATCCCGATGAGCAGCGTGAGCGGGCAGGCGGTGCTCACGATGCCGGTGCTGATTCCGCTCTCCGACCTGCTCGGCATCTCGCGTCAGGCGACGGTGCTGGCCTATCAGGCGGGGGCCGGGCTCACCGAATTCTGGACGCCAACCAACGGCACGCTGATGGCCATCCTGCTCAGCGTGAAGTGCCCCTACGAACGCTGGCTGCGCTTCGCCGTGCCGATGGTCCTCGTCCTGACGGCGCTCTTCGTCGCGGGCATGCTGGTCGTGCTCTGACGTCTCGCCCCGCCGACAAGGTCCGGCGTGATTATATATAGATGGAGAGACGGAGGGTGAAACCATGAGCGTTCAGCTGAGAGGGGCGGCCATCACCATGGTCGTCGGCTTCATGTTCGTTGCCGCGGAGTTCGAGTTCCGCGCGCACACATCGCTCGCGGGCATCTTCATCCTCGGCGTGGGCTCGGGACTGCTCCTGGGCGACCGTCTCGCGAGAAAACCCGCCCCGCCCGCGCCGCCGGTTCAGCCCATCTGACCGCGGGGCCACTGCAGCGGTTCTCCGCGCAGCGGCCGGTGGTCACCCCCCAACGCACTCATCGCATGTCACGCCCGCAGTCCCTCGGAGAGGAAATCGCCAACGCCGTCAGCCACGGCGTCGGCTTCGCGCTGGCGGTGGCATCAATTCCGGTGCTGGCGATTGCCGCGCTGCCGCACGGCGCGCGCGCCGTGATCGGCGCCGCCGTCTTTGCAGCCACGGCCTCGCTGCTCTACCTGACGTCCACGCTGTATCACTCGATCTCGCACCCGCGCGCCAAGCACGTGCTGCATGTCCTCGACCACAGCGCCATCTATCTGCTGATCGCCGGCACCTACACGCCGTTCACGCTGGGCGTGCTGCATGGGGCGTGGGGCTGGTCGCTGCTCGGCACCATCTGGGGGCTCGCCATCCTGGGCGTCGTCGTGAAGTCCGTCAGCGGCTTCCACATGCGCGGGCTTTCGACGGCCCTCTACCTCGCGATGGGCTGGATGGTGATCGTCGCCGTGCGCCCCCTCTACCTGCACGTTGCGCCGTGGGGCCTCTTCTGGCTCGCCGCCGGCGGCGTGGCATACACCGCGGGCACGGTGTTCTACAGCGCGCGCACCATGCGATACTCGCACTTCGCCTGGCACCTCTGCGTGCTTGCCGGCACCGCCTGCCACTTCGTGGCCGTGCTGCGGTACGCCGCGGCGTAGCAGAACCTCAGCGCAGCGTCGAAAGCCTGACTTCCATGCCGCCCAGGTTGCCCGCGGGCCCCGCGCGGTAGCGCGCGTCGCCAAAGAAGACCGTGGTGTCCGCGCCGTTCACCTCCACGCGCACATACGGGAACTGCGACCAGGTCAGGTAGTTGCGCGCTGCCGGCGCCGCGCGCGCGCGTTGCACGGCGGGGTCATTCCAGTCGCCGCGCGGAATCACGAGGTCGCTGAACGTCACGCGCGGGGTGGCGAGCCAGTGCAGCGCGCCGGGGTAATAGTCGTCCGTGCTGCGCACGACGATGTCTGCCGCCAGTGGATTCGCCGGTCGCGGCGAATACAGCACCTCTTCAATGCGCGGAGTCCCGTGGGCTTCGGCGGCCGCGCGGCCCAGGCGTGCCCCCGCCGCGCTCAGCGCGATCATCACGGCGATATAGGCAACGGCCATCGTGCCGGAGATCCGCGCGAACCTGCCGACGCGCGAGGCGTCGGGCTGCGCGTGTCGCGCCGCCAACAATCCCGTGGCGAAGACGAGCCACAGCCACGGGTCAATGATGAAGACGCTGTCCCCGCGGAACCACGTCCCGCTGAACGGCATCAGCAGGCGAATGCCGTACGTGTTGAGCCAATCGAGCGCCGGGTGGCTCAAGACGCCGAGCGCGGCGACAAGCAGCAGCGCCCCGCCATCGGCCGGCGGGGCGTTCGGGGTGCGCCGTCGTCGCACCCAGTGGTCCCAGATCAGCAGCAGCCCCGTCACCGCAAACGGCAGTACCGTCCATGCCAACGGGCCGTGCGTCCAGCCGCGGCGGCAGGCGAGCGACGCGTTCTCCTCGTGAAAGAACGCCGTGACGATGTCAATGTCCGGCGCGTTGGCCCCGAGCAGGAGTGCGGCGGTGGCCAGCGGCGTGCGGCGGTCCAGCCCGGCGCGCGCCATGGTCGCGCCGGCGAGCGTGTGCGTGATGGGGTCCACTAGCGCTCTTCGAGCACTCGCAGCTCGGTATCCGCCGAACGCAGCCGCTTGGAAATGGCGACGGCGAGCCGTTCGAAGATCGTGCCGCCGAGTGCCGGGTACTTGCCCGCCATCGCATCGAAGCGCGCGCGCGACAGGACGAACAGCTCCGTCGGCGTGACGGCCTCGACGCTCGCCGACCGCGGTTCGTGGTCAATGAACGCCATCTCGCCGAAGAAGTCGCCGCGGCAGAACGTGGCCACGTGATGGCGCTTGCCTGCCTCCAGCGGCAGGTGGGCGCTCACGCGTCCGCGGCGCAGGAGGAAGAGCTCGTCGCCCGCGTCGCCCTGCGTGCAGATGGCGCCGCCCGCCGGCACGCTCAGCGTGGTCACCGCACCCGACAGCTCGCTGATGGTCTCGGCGTCGAATTCCGAGAGGACCTCGATCTCGTGGAGGTCGAGCGCGGCCCCTTCCTCCTCCTCGGTGTAGCCGTGCCGGTCGAGAATCTGGTCCTCCATCCACTCGATGGCGCTGTCGCGCGTCTCGAACAGGCGGATGCCATGCCCGCTGCCCACGAGCCCAAGCTGCGCGAGGTAGCCCTCGATGTCCGCACTGCGGGCGAGCCCCGACGGCATCGAACTGAACAGCAGCTCGCCGCCGTTGTCGCCGATGCGCGCCTTCATCTGCTCGACCAGGTGCGCGGCGGTGAAGTCCATGGATTGCACGCGGCGCATGTCGAACAGCAGGTACCGGCAGCGGCCGAGGTCCTGCTCCAGTTCGCTGAACAGCTTGTCGGTGGTGCCAAAGAACAGGTTGCCGTGCAGCTGCACGAGCACGGCCTCGGCGCCGAACGCGTCGAGGATCTCCGATTCCGCGAGCAGGCGGCGGCGCTTGGAGTGCACGGCGCGCAGGTCGCGCTTGTTCACGATCACCGAGCTGCGCACCTGGTCGCGAATGAAGAGCAGGATGGCAAGAAAGACGCCCACCGCCGACGCGGCAATGAGCTCCACCTGTGCGACGACGATGACGGTGAAGATGACCACGAAGTCCACGCGCGTGGACGGATTGCGGAGCAGCTTGAACGCGGCGCGGTCGAACATGCGGAACGCGACGACGAGCAGGATGCCGGCCAGCGCGCCAATCGGCACCCAGGCGATGAGCGAGCCGAGCACGAGGTAGGAAAACAGCACGAACACGCCCTCGGCGACGCCCGACCAGCGGCTCCGTCCGCCGCTCGTGACATTCACGAGCGTGGCGCCCATCATGCCGGCGCCGGCCATGCCGCCAACGAAGAACGAGGCGAGATTCGCCGTGCCCTGGCCGAGCAGCTCGCGGTTGGAGTTGTGCCGGCTGCGAACGAGCGTGTCGAGGACCACCCCCGTCTTCAGCGTGTCAATGGACAGGAGCACCGCCAGGGTGATGGCCGAGCTGAAGACCAGCGACACGTCCGAGGGCCCGATCTCCAGCAGCGACGAGGCGCGCGCGCCGACGGCGCCGACAAACGACCCCGACGCGGTGATCGGCCCGATGACGAGCTTGTTGCCCTCGAGCGTGAGCAGCGACGCATCCACGAGCGTAAGCGCGAAATACGCGGCGACGCCCACGGCGAGGCCGATGATCGCCGCCGGCACCTTGGTGGTCACCTTCGGCGCGAGCAGGACGGCGGCAATCGTGATGAGACCGACGACGATCCCCTGCCAGCGCCATAGGTCGGGCGACGCGAGCATGGCCAGGAGGTGCGTCCCCTTGGGCACACCGAGGAGCTTCGGCAGCTGGCCGACGGCGATGATGACGGCGACGCCCGACAGGTATCCGCTCACCACCTGATACGG
>JAJZRK010000296.1 GCA_021802745.1 bacterium | reverse complement strand
AGGGGGCGTGAATGGATGATTCGCGCCCCCTCGTTCTTCGCTGCGTATCTTCTACGGATGCCGAACTCAACTGACAATTCACTCCCAGATGGGGACGCGGCCAGCCTCGAGTACACGCCCGCGCAGATGCATGCGATGGGCGAGGCCGTGGTTGCGCGCGCCGTCGAACACCTGGCCTCGCTCGACCGGCAGCCGTGTCGCGGCGACCTCGACGTCGCCGAGTTGTGCCGGTCGCTGCGCGAGCCGGTGCCCGAGCGTGGCGCGGCCCTCGACCCGCTGCTCGACCATCTCTTCGACGAGCTGATTCCCCGGTCGTTCACGACGCCCGGCCCGGGCTATCTGGCGTACATCCCCGGCGGCGGCGTGTTTCCCGCCGCGCTCGCCGACTTCATTGCGGACACCACGAACCGGTACACAGGCGTCTGGCAGGCGTCCCCGGCGCTCGTGCAGCTCGAGGCCAACGTGCTCGACTGGCTGCGCGACTGGATGTGCTTTCCCGCGGACTCCACCGGCCTGCTGACGACGGGCGGTTCGATGGCGACGCTCAACGCGATCCTCTGCGCGCGCGAGCGGCACCTCGGTACGGAGGTTCGCCCCGGGACGCTCTACACGTCTGATCAGGGGCACCACTGCATCGAGAAGGCCGCCAAGCTCGCCGGTGTCTTTCACGACCGCGTGCGCCTCATTCCGAGCGACGACCAATTCCGGATGCGGGCGGATGCGCTGGAGTCGGCCATCGCCGCCGACCGGGCCGCGGGGCTGCGCCCATTCATGGTGGCGTCCTCGGCCGGAACAACGAACACCGGGGCGGTGGATCCGCTCGATGCCATTGCCGACGTCTGTGCACGTGAGGGACTCTGGCATCACGTGGATGGCGCCTACGGCGCGTTCTTTCACGCGGTGCCGGCGCTGCGGCCGCTGCTCGCCGGGCTGCCGCGCGCCGATTCGCTGACGCTCGATCCGCACAAGGGGATGTTCCTGCCGTACGGCACCGGCGCGCTCCTCGTGCGCGACGCCGAGGCCCTGCGTGCCGTGCACGCGGCCACGGCGGGTTACCTGCCGGCGCTCCAGTCGGAGTTCTACGACCCGAGCCAGTTCGGGCCCGAGCTCTCGCGCGGCTTTCCCGGGCTGCGCGTCTGGATGGCGCTCAAGATGGCCGGCGCGGCGCGGTACCGTGCGGCGATTGCCGAGAAGCGCGCGCTGGCGGTCTGGGCGGCCGAGCGGGTGGCGCAGATTCCCGGGGTCGTGATGGATGCGTGGCCGCAGCTCTCGCTCTTTGCGTTCCACCTCGAGGGGCCGCGGCTGGCCACGCAGGAGGCGCGCAACGCCGCCACGGCGGCGCTGATGGAGCGCGTGACGGCGCGCGGACGGGTGATGCTGACCGGCTGCACGGTGAACGGCAAACATCTGGCGCGCGTCTGCGTGCTCAGCTTCCGCACTCGGATGGCGGAAATGGAAGCGTGTGTGAGCCAGATCACCGACGAGACGCGCGCCCTGGTGGCATAAAGGGCGGGTTCGCTCCGCGGCCGGCCGCCCGATGTGACCTTTGCGCCATAGTCGCGGGTAATATCTCAGTAGTTGGATGCCCAGTAGTGAAATATGGCCTTTCCCCCCGGAGGTTTCATGTTCGCGACGGCGCGGAAGTGCGCAGGGCTTGCTGGTCTGCTGGTTCTCATGTCTTGCGGCGGTGGCGGCGGGTACAACTCGCCCACCTCGCCAAACCCCGGCTCGAATCCCGGGACGACCCCCACGACGCCGGGGGCGAACGAGGTCATCGCAACGACGTCCAACACGTTCAGCCCGTCAACGCTGACCGTCGCCAAGGGCACGACCGTCACGTTTACGTTCCAGTCGGTGCAGCACAACGTGAACTTCGCGAACGTGGCCGGCGCGCCCGCCAACATCGGCACCACGTCGAACAGCGGCGTCCAGCGGGTCTTTGCCACCGCTGGCACCTTCGGTTACGACTGCAGCCTGCACTCGGGAATGACGGGGACCATCGTCGTGAACTGACGCGAGGCGCTACGGCGACTCCCATCCCCTGGCGCGGTCCAGCGCCTTGCGCCAACCGGCGGCGAGCTGCTTGCGCGCCGCCGGCTTCATGTGGGGGGTGAAGCGGCGGTCGGCCTGCCATTGCTGCGCGATGTCCGCCCGGTCCCGCCAGAACCCGACGGCGAGTCCGGCCAGGTAGGCGGCGCCGAGCGCGGTCGTCTCGGCGACCGTCGGCCGCACGACCGGAACACCCAGCAGGTCGGACTGCATCTGCATGAGCAGGTTGTTGGCGCTCGCGCCGCCATCCACGCGCAATTCCTTGAGGCGGATGCCGGCGTCGGCCTCCATGGCCTTCAACACGTCCATCACCTGCAGGGCGATGCCCTCGAGCGCGGCGCGCGCGATGTGCGCGCTGGTGGTGCCGCGCGTGAGGCCGACGAGCGCGCCGCGCGCGTACTGATCCCAGTGTGGCGCGCCGAGCCCGGCGAAGGCGGGGACGAGGTAGACGCCGTGCGTGTCGGGCACCGATGCGGCGAGCGGCTCCACATCGGCGGACGCGCGAATGATGCCGAGCCCGTCGCGCAGCCACTGCACGACGGCGCCGGCGATGAAGATGCTCCCCTCCAACGCATACTCGGTGCGGCGCCCAACGCGCCAGGCCACGGTGGTGAGGAGGTTGTGCTTCGACGCGATGGGCGTGGTGCCGGTGTGCATCAGCATGAAGCAGCCGGTGCCGTAGGTGTTCTTCACCATGCCCGGCCTGGTGCAGACCTGCCCGAAGAGCGCCGCCTGCTGGTCGCCGGCGATGCCGGCAATGGGAATGGAGCCGCCGAGCAGCGTCGTGTGTCCGTAGACCTCGCTCGACGACCGCACCGCGGGGAGCATGGAGCGCGGCACGCCAAACAGCTTGAGCAGCTCGTCGTCCCACTGGCCGGCGCGAATGTCGTAGAGCAACGTGCGCGAGGCATTGCTCGCGTCGGTCACATGCGCAGCGCCGCCGGTCAGTTTCCACACGAGCCACGCGTCCACGGTGCCGAAGGCGAGCTTGCCCGCGGCGGCGCGGGCGCGGGCGCCGGGGACGTGCCGCAGGATCCACTGCACCTTGGTGGCCGAAAAGTAGGCGTCAACGACCAGTCCCGTCTTGCGGCGGATCATGCGGTCGAGGCGCCGTTTCCGGATGGAGTCGCACATGGAGGCGGTGCGCCGGTCCTGCCAGACGATGGCATTGCCCACCGGCTGGCCGGTCTCGCGATCCCAGACGACGGTCGTCTCGCGCTGGTTGGTGATGCCAATGGCGGCGACGTCCGTGGCGCGGCAGTTGGACTTCTGCAGGACGTCGGCGGCGACGCCGAGTTGCGTGGCCCAGATGTCGTTGGGGTCGTGCTCAACCCAGCCCGGCTTCGGGAAGAGCTGCGGAAACTCCTTCTGCGCGACGGCAACGACGGCGCCGGCGTGATCGAAGAGGATGGCGCGCGAGGAGGTCGTGCCCTGGTCGAGTGCGAGAATGAAGGTCATTGGCAGTGTATGACTGCGGCGGTCACCGGCGGCGCGCACGTGGGGGAGTCGGTGCACTGCGCTCCTCCCGTTCCTCCCGCTC
>JAJZRK010000295.1 GCA_021802745.1 bacterium | reverse complement strand
ACGGCTCTCCACTCGCCACCCAACTACGCCCGGTGCTCGCGCAGTCCTAACCGCCCTTCCAATTCCTCTTGACAGACTACCTCAGATAGCTTCGTGCCCTTCGTGCCTTGCGTGGTGAAGCAGTTGCCGTGCTTCGCGCCCCTTGGCGCCCTTCGTACTTTGCGGTATCAGTTCCCATCAGCCCGCGAACGACCCGGAAGAAACTACAACAGCCCCGCCGTCTGCCCGCCGTCCACCTGAATCGCCGTTCCCGTGACGAAGCTCGCCCGCTCCGACGCGAGGAACGCCACCACGGCAGCCATTTCGCGCGGATCGCCCACGCGCTTCACCGGCACGTGCGCGGCCCGCGCCGCCAGCAGCTCCTCCACCGGCTTGCCGTCGCGCGCGGCGCGCATGCGCGCCAGCTCCGCGGCGCGGGCGGTGTCGAAGTGCCCTGGCAGCACCGTGTTCACGAGCACGCCATCGGCCGCCACCTCGTTCGCCATCGTCTTCGCGAAGCCGAGCAGCCCGGCGCGCGCCGTGTTGGAGAGCAGGAGGTCCGGCTGCGGCTGCTTGGCGGCGAACGACGTCATGAAGATCACCCGTCCCCATTTCCGCTCGCGCATCCCCGGCAGCGCGGCCTGGGCGAGCTCGATGGACGCGAGCAGGTTGAGCCGCAGCGCCGCCTCGAACTGCGCACCGGTCGCGCTCTCTACCTTCGTTGCCGGTGGGCCGCCCGCGTTGGCCACCACGATGTCCACGCGGCCCAGCACCTCCGTCGCGCGCTGCACGCATGCCGCGGCGGCGCCGGGCGCGGCGAGATCCGCCACCAGCGCGATGGCCCGCACGCCGAATCGCTGCTGCAGTACCTCGGCCACCGCGTGCAGCCGGTCCGCGCTGCGCGCCACGATGGCGACGTCGCACCCCTCGGCCGCCAGTTCCTCCGCGACGGCGCGTCCCAGTCCCTGGGATGCGCCGCCCACCAGCGCCACCTTGCCCCGCAGTCCGAGATCCATGGTCAGCTCCCAACGCCGGCTGGCACCGGCGCCTTCTCAATGTGCACTGCGCACACCTTGAACTCCGGAATGTGCGCATGCGGGTCGAGCGCCGGATTGGTGAGGAGGTTCGCCGCCGCCTCGCGGTAGTGCATCGGCACGAATACCTGGTGCCGCGCCACCCGTTCGCTCACGCGCACCGCAATGCGGATGTGCGCGCGCCGCGACGTCACGACAACCTCCTCGCCGTCCGCCACGCCGAGCGCCACGGCGTCGGCCGGGTTGAGCTCGATCGTCGGCGTGCTCTCGCGCGAGTCGAGCGCCGTGGACCGCCGCGCCATCGTCCCGGTGTGCCAGTGGTAGATCTGCCGGCCCGTGTTCAGGAAGAATGGATACTCGGCGTCCGGCAACTCGGCGGGCGGCAGGTACTCCACCGGCACCAGCGTGGCGCGCCCGTCGGGCGTCGGGAACCGGTCGTCGAACAGGAACGCCGTCCCCATGTGGGTCGCGTCGGGCACCGGATACTGCAGTCCGCCGCGGTGCGCCCGCAGCCGCGCATGCGACACGCCGCGCAGCGTCGGCGTGACCCGCGCAATCTCGTCCTGCACGCCCGCACTTTCCGTGTACGGCGTGGGCACGCCCAGACGCTGCGAGAGCTCGAGCAGGATGTCGAGGTCCGCGCGTGCCGCCCCCGGCGGCTCGATCGCCTTCTCGAACAGCTGCACCCGGCGCTCCGTGTTGGCGAACGTCCCCGTCTTCTCGGCGAACGCCGCTCCCGGCAGCACGACGTCGGCGTAGCGCGCCGTCTCCGTGAGGAAGAGGTCGTGCACCGCCAGGAACTCGAGGTCGCGAAACCACTCCTCCGCGTGCGACACGTCCGGGTCGGAGATGATCGGGTTCTCGCCCATGATGTACATGGCGCGCACCGGCGAGTCGGCGCCCACGATCTGCGTCACCTTGCGGCCGACCTTCAGCGACAGCGACTCCGGATCCACCCCCCAGACGGCGGCGTACATGGCGCGCACCTCGGGATCGTCCACCCGCTGGTAGTCCGTGTACGCAAACGGCACGGCCCCCATGTCGCTGGCGCCCTGCACGTTGTTCTGCCCTCGGATCGGGATCATCGCCTTGCCCCACGAGCCGATCATCCCGCAGGCGAGCATCAGGTTGAGGAGCGACGTCACGATGTCGGTCCCCGTGTGGTGCTGCGTGAGCCCCATCGCCCAGAGCGTGCTCGACCGCGGCCCGCGGGCGTAGAGTTCGGCCGCGCGGCGAATGAGCGCCGCGTCCACGCCGGTGATCGCCTCCGCCGCTTCCGGAGTGTACGGCTGCACCGCAGCGCGCACCGCCTCGAAGCCGTGCGTGCGCGCGGCAATGAACGCCCGGTCCTCGAGCCCCATCTCCAGCACGTGGTGCAGCATTGCGTTCAGCAGCGCCACGTCGGTGCCGGGCACCATCTGCAGGTGGATCTGCGCCCGCGCCGCCAGTTCGATGCGCCGCGGATCGGCCACGAGGAGCGTCGCCCCCCGCTTCACCGCGCGCTTGATCGCCGCGCCGAACACCGGGTGGCTCTCGGTGGTGTTGGCGCCAAGGATGAAGATGACGTCCGACTCGTGCTCCACTTCGCGCATCGAGCCCGACGCCGCGCTCGTTGCCAATGCCCGCTGCATCGCGCTCACCGACGACGAATGGCACAGCCGGGTGCAGTGGTCCACGTTGTTCGTCCCGATGCCGGCCCGGAACAGCTTCTGCAGGACGTAGTTCTCCTCGTTACTGCACTTCGCCGAGGAGAAGGTCGCCAGCCCGTCGGGTCCGTGCGTGTCGCGCACCCGCGCGAGCTGCTGCGCGGTGAGCTCGAGTGCCTCGTCCCACGTGGCCTCACGGAACGGCTCGTACCACGACGCGGGCGTCGCCACGCGGTCGCGCGGGTCGCCGAGCGGGCTCTCCGGCGCGTGATGCTTGCGCAGCGGGTTCGTCTTCGGGCGGTGCTTCGTCCGCGGCCCCTCGAGCCGGATGCTCTCCCACGGGCCGCTGCGCCGCGGCCACGCGGCGGCGCCGTCGGCCGTCGCGTCGAACGTCCAGGTGCCGTCGGCGCTGCGCCGCCAGCCACGGCGAATGAGCGGCGTCGTGAGCCGGTCGCGATGCAGCACGAAGTCGGTGCCGAACCGCCCCTTCACGCACAGCGAGCCCTGGTTCGCGTTCTCTTCCTCGATCCACGGGCTCGTCACCCGCACCACGTCGTTGTGCCGCACCTGCAGGTCAATCTGGCACCCGACGCCACAGTACGGGCAGACCGAGCGCACGGTGCGTTCGGGGTGCACGGCGGGATCGTGCCGGAACTTCGCGTGCGGCAGGATGTCGTGGATCGCGCCGGTGGGGCAGACGCGCACGCACTCGCCGCACCATGTGCAGCCGGCATCCTCTGGGTGACCGTGCGCGCCCACCACGATTTCGGCATGCTCGCCGCGCTGCGCCACCTCGAGCACCCCCACCACCTGGATGTCCTCGCACGCGCGCACGCAGCGCGTGCAGAGGATGCACGTGCTCATGTCGTGCAGGATCATCGGGTCGGCGATGCGGTGGTCGCCGCGGCGCAGCGGCAGTCCGGCCTGGTGCGTGGTCGGCACCGCGTACTCGCGCACGAGCGCC
>JAJZRK010000294.1 GCA_021802745.1 bacterium | reverse complement strand
CCAACGCCGGGCGCCCCAAGTAGTAGAGAGACGTCCCCAGGCCGTCGTGGAAGACATTGGGGGACGCGCCGTCGCAGCGCCGGCAAAAGGCGAGGCGCTCGCGCAGGCGAGTGGCGCGCTCGTCCCACCGCAGCGCCGCCAGTCCCTCGGCGCGAACGAGCGACGCCAACGCCGCGGCGGCCTCCTCGGCGGACGGCGCGTCCAGTCGTCGCTCGCGCAATGGAATTGCGCCGAGTCGCGATACTCGACTGACGCGCAGCGTCCGCCTGGTGTCATCCCATCGGCTGGTCACCTCTTCCGTGATGTGCGCGGCAAAGTGTGCAGTGACGTCATCAGCGGTGAGGGCGGCCGCCATCCAGATGCGGCTTTCGCGCGGATCGCCGTCGAGTTCCGCGATCGCCAGCCACTCGGCCGCGCCCAGCGGCTGCGCGACGGCGAATGTCGCGCCGCGGCCGTTGCGCAGGAGGTAGCGCCCCGGTTCGCCCGGGCGCTGGCGCGCGATGCGGTCGGGATACGCGAGGGCGACGAGCACCCCGACGGCGTCCGACTGCGCTTCGCTCCACGGCTCCCGAGCGCGTTCAGGGCGGGGCGCACTGGCGACCAGGCCGAGTCCGCGCCGCAACGCGTCGGCCTCCTGCCGCACGCGTTGCACCCGCGCCCGGTCCGCGCCGTGGCGGCTGGCAAAGGTGGTGTCGCGCAACGCGCGGACCCGATCGGCGAGGTCGGCGTCACCGGCCGACGCATCGCGGGCGAAGATGTCGCGTTCGCCAAGGAGCGCCGCCACATCGCAGGCGAGCGCGCCGTGGCCGAGCGCCTCGCCGCGCGCCACGAGGTGCGCGAGCCGTGGATGGGCGCCGAGCGCGGCGACGCGGCGGCCGTGCGGGGTGATGCGGCCATCCGAATCCAGCGCATCGAGGTCGCGCAGGAGCGCCTGTGCCTGACGAAGCGCGCCGTCGGGCGGCGGGTCGAGCCAGCGCAGCGCCCGCGCCTCGTGAATGCCGGCGGCGGCCAGTTCGAGCGCGAGCGGTGCGAGGTCCGCCTCGAGCATCTCCGGCGTGCGCTGGGCGAGCAGCTGCGCGTCGTCGCCCTCGGGCCAGAGCCGATAGCACGTCCCCGGTGCCAGTCGGCCGGCGCGTCCGCGGCGCTGGTCCGCGGCGGCGCGCGAGACGCGTGCGGTCACGAGCCGCGTCATCCCGCTGCGCGCATCGAAGCGTGGGACGCGCGCGAGCCCGCTGTCGATCACGACGCGCACGCCCTCGATGGTCAGGCTCGTCTCGGCGATGGACGTCGCGAGCACCACCTTGCGCCGGCCGGCCGGGCTGGGGCGAATGGCGCGATCCTGCGCCTCGAGCGGCATCGCGCCATAAAGCGGAATCACGTCCACGGTTGGGTCGAGGTCGCCGAGCAGTGCGGCGGCACGCGCGATCTCGCCCTGGCCCGGCAGGAAGACCAGCACGTCCCCCTCGTCATCGCTCAGCGCGGTGCGTACTGCGGCCACGGCGGCACCCTCCGCGCGCTGGCCGTCGCGCGGCGCGCGATGCCGCGTGGCCACCGGGTACAGCCGTCCCTCGCTGCGGATGACAGGTGCGCCGCCGAGCAGCGCCGCAATGGGCTCGGCATCAATGGTGGCCGACATGATGGCGAGGCGCAGGTCGTCACGGACGAGGGCGCGGGCGTGCAGCGCGAGGGCCAGGCCGAGGTCGGCGTGCAGGCTGCGCTCGTGAAATTCGTCGAACAGCACCGCCGACACACCCTCCAGCGTCGCATCGTCGCGCAACATCCGCGTGAGGACACCTTCGGTGACCACCTCCACGCGCGTGTGCGCCGACACGCGTGACTCGAGCCGGACGCGATACCCGACCGTGCCGCCGACGTCCTCGCCGAGGAGGCGCGCCATGTGGTGGGCGGCGGCGCGGGCGGCGAGGCGGCGCGGTTCGAGCACGAGCACGCGCCCGGTGCACCAGGCATCGTCCAGCAGGGCCAGCGGCACGCGCGTGGTCTTGCCCGCACCGGGCGGTGCGACGAGCACCGCCTGCGCGGCGTCGCGCAAGGCGCCGCGCAGGGCCGGCAGGACGTCGTCAATCGGGAGTCGGGGCGCGCGCACAGCGAGTTTGGGGGTAGCGCGCCGGGCGGGTTCCCGCCACCGGCGTCACGGCGGTAAGTTAGGGCGAACGCCCGGTGCAGTCCACGACGCTCCCCCCACACCCGCATGTTCTCCACGCTTCGCGACCGCCTCTTCATCTCCATCGCGCTCGGCATTCTCGCGGGCGACATTGTCACCAAGCGCATTGCGCAGGCGCGGCTGCCGCTGCACCAGCCGCAGGAGGTGCTTGGCGACGTGCTGCGCTGGACGCTGACGTACAACACCGGCGCGGCGATGAACATGCACCTCGGCTCTTCGTCGCGCGTGATCTTCTCGGTCGTCGCGATCGTGATGATCTTCATCATCGTGCGGATGTGGCGTCGCCTGCCGCCCACCTCGAGCTGGCTGGCCGCCTCCCTCGGCATGATCGCCGCCGGCGCCGCCGGCAACCTGATTGACCGGCTGCGCAGTGCGCAGGGCGTGGTGGACTTCATTGACGTCGGCATCGGCACCTCCCGCTTCTGGACGTTCAACGTGGCCGACTCCGGCGTGACGGTGGGCGCGGTGATCCTGGCGATTCTCACGTGGCGCGAACCCGTGGCCGACGACGCGGCGGCTCCGAAGGACGAGGACGCGCCGCCGCCGGCGTAAGCGTGTCGAGCGGCCACATGACCACCGCGTTCATCGCCGGCGCCACCGGGTACACCGGACGGCACGTCACCGAGCGCCTTTCCCGCGAAGGGGTGCGCACCATCGCCCACGTGCGCCCCGATTCGCCGGCGCTGGGCGCGTGGACGTCGCGCTTCGCGGCGGCGGGCGCGCAGGTGGATGCGACGCCGTGGACCGACGAAATGGCACGCACCATGGCGCGCCTGCGTCCCGATGTCGTCTTCGCGCTCCTCGGCACGACGCGCGCCCGCGCGGCGCGCGACGAGCGCGCCACCGGCGCGGCGGCCGGCTACGATGCGGTGGACTACGGCTTGAGCGCGCTCCTCCTGCGGGCCGTGCGCACGGCGGAGCTCCGGCCGCGCTTCGTGTATCTCTCGTCGATCGGCGCGCGGGAAGACAGCCGCAATGCGTATCTGGCCGTGCGCGGGCGCTTCGAGCGCGAGTTGCAGGAGAGCGGCCTGCCATACCTGATTGTGCGGCCGTCGTTCATCTCGGGGAGCGATCGCGACGAGCGACGAGTGGCTGAGCGCGCGGCGAGCCTCGTGACCGATGCGCTGCTCGGCGTCGCTGCGCTGGCGGGCGCGCATATGCTGCACGATCGCTGGGCCACGCTCTCGGGCGACGCGCTCGCGGCCGGCATCGTGCGGCTCGCACTCGAGGCGCGCGACGGGCGCGTCGTCGCCGACGCCGCCGACGTGCGTCGCGCGCTGCGCCGCGCCGCGCCGTGACCAAGCGCTACGACCAGGCGTATTTCGACCGCTGGTACCGCGACCCGCGGCACCGCGTGACGACGCCGGCGGGGGTGCGCCGCAAGGTGCGCCTGGTGCTCGGCGTGGCCGAGGCGCTGCTCGCGCGCCCGGTGCGCAGCGTCCTCGATGTCGGCTGC
>JAJZRK010000293.1 GCA_021802745.1 bacterium | reverse complement strand
GCCAATCCGCTGCGCGAAGAGGATGAACGCGACCACGCGCGCCATCGCGCGCGGATAGCGTCGATGACCCGACGCCGTGCGCACCGACCTGATGAGCCCCTGGTCTTCATAGAATCGCAACGCGGACGGCGCGACACCGGTGCGTCGGGCGAGTTCGCCGACGGTCATCCATACCCGCAGGCCGTGGGCGGTCCTTGCCGAGTCTTCGAGGCCAGAGCGCATCAACCGGCAATCTAGGCGGTGAACAACTTGACTTCAAGTGCACTTGAAGTCTTAGGATAAGGGCGCGGACTCGCCCTTCACCTCCCAACCCATCGACCCCCATGCCTCTCGAACTGCTTCTCCTGCGACTCATTCACATCCTTGGCGGCGTCTTCTGGCTCGGCAGCGGCATGTACTCGACGCTCTTCCTCGTACCCGCACTCGCCGCGTCGGGCGTGAATGCCGGCCTCGTGTTTGCCGCGCTGCAACAGCGTCGGCTCTTCACCATCCTCCCGTTCGTCGCCGTCCTCACCATCGCCACTGGCATCCGCCTCACCTGGATCGCTTCGGGCGGGTTCGACGCGCGCTATTTCGCGTCGGCCACGGGTGCGACCTTCGGCGCCAGCGGGGCGGCGGCGATCGTTGCCTTCGTCCTCTCGCTGCTCATCGGTCGTCCGGTGGCGGCGCGCGCTGGCCGTTTGCAGGCCACGCTGGCGACGACACCGCAGCCCGGCCGCGCCGCCCTCGCCGCCGAGATCGACGCCCTCCGGCGGCGCGGCGCGGCGACGGGGAACATTGCATTCGTGCTACTCACGTGCAGCGCGGCGGGCATGGCCGTGGCGCGGTACCTGGCATGACCCTCACAGAAGTGGCGCCAACTCAGGGTTCCGTCACCGCAATCGAAATGTCGCTCGAGCTCGACCGACTCCTGTCCTCAATCGCTGACCAGTTGAAGGGGGCGGGTGTCGAGCGGCCCGACGCTGAACTCAGCGAGATGGCTGATCGAATTCTCACCGATGCGGTGCGCGTGGCGTTGCTCTGGGTTGGCGAGCGCAGCGGGTGAAGTGTGCTGACCGTTTCGCCAGAGGATACTGTGATGAGCGAGCGAGGTTATTCAGCGAAGAAGTCGTGGCGACATTCTACGTCGGCACAACGAGGGTCTTCCGTCGCCCCGCCAGGCGCCCGTCCGCTCAGAACTCGAGCTTGATCGGCGGTGCAGCGCGCAAGTAGACGCAGAGCGAGTCCACAGCAGCCGTGATTCCACGATACTGGTGCCACTGCATTCCGAATCCAGGTTTTTTGAACTGCAGGACGTACGCACCCGCGACAATCGAGTCAAACCGGAATGTGCCATCGGCCCGCGTTCGGCGCGCCCGCGCCTCGGCATCGCCGCCGGGGGGCGTGCTCCCACGACGCAAGGCAACCTCCACGTCGGCGAGAGGCGCGCCCGCGTGATCCATCACGAGACCCAGCAGATCGCCAAGTTGGGGGGCGTACCCGGCACCGCGCTGTTGTCCGTTGGCTTCGTTCCACGCCCGAGTACCGACGCTCGCCGCCCCGGACGGACACCCGGACCTGGGCTGGGCGATCACGCGAACCGGCTGCGGCGCTCGACACGCCATGAGTGCACTCGCCATCGACAACACCAGCCAGCGTCGCATTGATCCTCCGGTAATGCTCCTCATCCGGTCACCCGCCGACGCGACGCGGGGGCAGCGACTTCGTACTCGCTGGTCGGTGAGGCAATGAACGTCGCCGGCTGCACGATGCCGAGGTCCGGCAACGCGCGTGAGACGACCCAGCCGCGGAGGAACGGGTCGTCGAACATGTACCCGGAACCGTGCGCGGTCTTTCGCATGACCCCAACCGCCACGAGACCTTGCACCGTGGTCATGGTGCTCGCGCGGAGGCCAAACTGTTGCCGCGTCACGCGGGCGGTCAGGCCGGTGGCGGCGCCCGCCACCGCGCGCAGGACGTTCTGCTGCGGGACGGTGAGATCCGCCCACCACCGTTGCGTAGCGTCCTCGTCATCCTCGAGAATCTCCGCGAACGCCGCATCCACGGCCTCGGGTCCAATCGGGGAGACGCCGTCCGCCCGGTCGACGCACTTTCGAGCGAGCCGCACGATGTCGCGGGTCCGCGCGCCGGCCACGGCCACGCACCGCACCCCCGCCCCCTCTGGCGTCAGGCCGACGGACCGCATGCGGGTGTCGATCCACGTCGCCATATGATCGGCCGCGATCGGCCCGAAGGGACAGCGTTCAAACAGCTTGTAGAACGCGCGTCCCTTGCCCTGCATCGCATCGAGCAGCGACACGTGGGAACCGGCGATGACGTAGCTGAGATGCTGATGGCGCTGGAGGATGCCCCGGAGCCTCCACTCCGCCTGCTCGCCAAACCGCGCGATCTCCTGAAACTCGTCGAGCACGAGGCCGAGCGTCATGCCGCGCGCACCGGCCAGCTCGTCTAGCAGGTCGAGTACCATGCCGAGCGAGCGTTCCTGGGCCTGTGCGTCGGCGTCCCGTGCGCCCACGTCGAAGCCCACCGTCACGCCCCCGGTCAGCGGATCCGGTTTGATGGTCACCGACAGCTTCAGTTGTGCGATGTGGTCGCGCAGGGCAGAGGCCCATCCCCGTTTCACCACGCGGTGCGCGGCGGTGAGGATACGGTTGGCCATATCAACCGGGGTGCTCGCCGTCGAGAGATCGGCCGTGCACGCCGCCCCGCCGGTTGCGGTCACGTCCGCGACCGCGCGCTCGAGCGTCGAAGTCTTGCCGATCCGGCGTTCGCCGGCCACCAGCAGCTTGGCGCCGGGCTCCGTGAGAGCGGCGATGATGCGCGAGAGTTCGTCCTCACGATCCGTGAAGTGCGGTCCCGCCACGGTGCCGCTGACCCGAAACGGGTTCTCCCGGCGTTCCGCATTTCGCGTGAGGGCCATACCCACACCCCGTTGGTAGAATATGGAAAAACATACTATGTAAATAGAGAGTATGAAAGAGGCGAGTATGGCCTGCCATCGGCGTCGCCACACTCCAGCGTGTACCTACAAGCTCACCAAACTGGATCAAACAAACAAAGTCTGAGAAAGAGGACATCTGCTAAGTGGCTGTTTCTCACCCACTTAGGAACTCGACGCAATGATCGGATTCCAATCAAAGTCTGCTGGATTGTGTCGATGGCGGCGCCGGTGGATAATGGAGGCGGGTGAGGAATTCTCCGCGCCAGGACGGACCGATTCCTCCGTGAGACCGAGGAACAATGGGGAAGAAGAGCAATCGTCGAAGCCGGGCCAACCGAAAGCGGACAGCGGCGCGCGAGGCGAAGAACGAGGGCCGTCGACTCGCGAACGATGTCATCGTAGGCCCAGGGTTTCGAATGGAACGGCACGGTCGCTTCATCCAGTCCACAGTCAAGCGCACACCGGAGCAACAGAGGGCATTGATCGAGCACTTTGCCAAATCCGTTGATGAGCAGACGGAGGCCGTACGCCGAGGCGCTGAGGAGTTGGCGACTCTACTTCGCTCGTTCGACACCTTCGCGGTTCTCGGCGCGGTCAGCCTCATCAATCACCTGGCGAACCCTGAGACCTATCGGGAGCCGTCACATGAGGGCAAGTCGATCGTAGCCGAGTACGTCACGCTTCTCGCCCTTCGCGGAGC
>JAJZRK010000029.1 GCA_021802745.1 bacterium | reverse complement strand
CAGAAAGACAACAGAATGCGCGCCAGGGCCGGATGCCGTGACGCGCATTCTGTTGTCTTTCTGTTGTTTCTCTGTTGTCTTTCTGTTGTTTCTCTGTTCTCTCTCTGCCCCTAGGGCATTCTTTCGATTTCCCGCGACAACCGCCGTGCCGCGGCGGACATGTCGCCCGAAATGCGGCCGGGGGTCTGGTCGAACAGGCGCATGCCCGTCTGCCACAGCACGGCCTGGTCGCGGCCATTGCGCTTGGCCACGTACAGCGCCTCGTCTGCCCGCGCCGTCAGGATCCGCACCACATCGTCGGCCGACGCCTCGTCTGACGCCACCCCGATGCTGATCGTGATCGGCAGCTGCCCGCGCACGCTCGTGAACGCACGGAGATGGAAGGCCTGCATGATGCGCCCGGCGAGGTGCATCGCCCCGCCCTCATCCGTGTCGGGGGCCAGGATGCTGAACTCCTCGCCGCCGAGCCGCGCCACGATGTCGCCCGCCCGCGCCGTTTCGCGGATGAGCGCGCCGATCTCCTTGATCGCCTCGTCGCCGGTCAGGTGGCCGAACTCGTCGTTGATCCGCTTGAAGTGATCCACGTCGAGCGCGAGGATCGCCATGCGCCACTTGGCGCGGATGCCGCGCGACACTTCGCGGTCGCCGAGCTGCTTGAAGCCGCGGCGGTTGAAGCAGCCGCTCAGCGGATCGGTGAGGATGATCGTCTCGAGATGTCCACGCAGGTCGTTGTACGCCCGCCCGAGCTGCGTGATGTAGTCCGGGAACCGGTCGCGCACCTCTTCATAAGGCTGGTCGAAGTCGCCCTCGCGCGCCTTGTCGAACAGGTGCATCAGGCGCGTCATGCGCACGCCCTGATGGCCAAGCATCCAGGCGTAGGCCGTCGAGCCGGACGCGAACAGCGCGAAGGTCCACAGTTCCTCGACCGGCGACGTGAGCATCAGCACCGAATTGGCCGCGGCAATCATGGTGCCATAGCAGACAGCGACGCTCCCGATCATGAACAGCGTGGTGCGCCAGCCGAAGTAGAGCTGGGTGAACTGCACCAGGAACATGGAGATGATCAGGGTGCGGTCGTACTGCTCCGGCGGCGTCAGCAGCAGCGCGCACAGGTGCACCACGAACGCATCGGCGCCAATCTGCGTGCGCACCAGCGCGCGCGAGGCCTGCCGTTGCGTCCGTGCTCGCCACTGGATGGCGCCCGTGAGCGCGATGTAGGCCGCCGTGGCGAGCGCAAACAACAGGGCGGCCGCCTGGGTGCCGAGCTGGTAGGCGCCATACGATTCGGCGGAGACGACACCCAGCGCACGCAGCAGCAGCGCGCCTCCGGCCACCACGGCGGCGATGCCCATCCGATACGTCCCCTGCCAAAGCAGGACCTCGGCGCGGGCAGCCGCGTCGCCAGTAGCGTGGGTGGGGTCGGTCACGTCGGTTGGGGTGGCGGTGGAGAGTGTCAAGATTTGGCACTCTGTCGCGAACTTGGCAACCCGGCCGGGCTAGAACCGCGCCTCGATGGAAAGGTCCACCCGCACGGCCTTCTGTGGCCACAGGCCGCGCGCCACATCGAAGCGGATCATCCCGTCGAGGATGGACGCGCCCACGCCGACACCGCTCATGGGGCGGCCCGGCGACGAGAAGTTCCGGCGGTCGCCTGCCCAGCCGACGTCGCCGAACACTACCGGCTTCACGACCTTGCGCGACAAGGCCACTTCGCCGCGCCCCATCCAGAATGCGCTCCCGCTCATCGTCCCCGGACGGATGCCGCGCACGGTCTGCAGGCCGCCAAGCTGGAAGTCGCGCTGCGCCGGCGCCGTGCCGCCAATGCCGCCCGCCGACGCGGTGATGGCCATCTCCGCTCCGAACGGCAGCCCATGAGAGGCCGTGAGGTCGAGCAGCCCGCGCGTGTACTCGAAGTCGCCCGCCGCCGCCTCGGCGCGCAGATCGGCGTTGACGCGCAGGCGGCGCGGATCGAGCCCCCATCCCTTTTGCACCCGCACGGAGCCGCCGTATTCGACGGCCTTCTCCGCGGTCACGTTGGGCAGCACCCGATCATCCTGCGCGCCGCGGAAGAGCGTAAAGCGCGTCCGCATCGGCGCGTCCCACTGCTGTTCGGCGAACAGGCGCCAATCCGTGCGGCCCATGCGCGGCGTGGTTCCCGTGAGTTCGGCGCCCCAGGCCCGGTAGTAGAACCCTTCGTCCCCGGCGTACAGCAGCGACGCGAGCCCGGCGCCGAACGAGAGCGGCGACCCGAAGTCGCTGGCAACCGCCAGGCGGCGGAAGACCGTGCCGCGCAAGGTGGAACGCCCGTTCGAGCGCTCCAGCCCGAGATCGCCGTTCAGCTGGCGGTCGGCCCACGAACCGCGCGCACCAGCCAGCGCGGTGTACCCGCGCCCCAGCGTCATGCTCGCCTGCGCCCCGGTGCTGAAGCCTTCCACGCGATTGTAGCGCGTCTGCGAAAGCCCCCACGCAATAACCGGCTTCTGCGGCATCCAGGCCGCCTGCAGGTCGAAATTCAGCGCCTTCTTCAGGTCCTCGATTTCGCTCGTGCCGAACGCCGACTCGCCCGCCCCCAGCAGCGAGCCGACGAACTCTGGCGAGTTCGCCAGTTTCGTGCTGTCACACGGCATCTGCACCGCCATCTGGAGCGCGCCATTGTACTGCGTGCGCATGCGCGTGTAGGTGCTGCCCGTCGCGCATTCCTGCTTGCGCAGGGTCTGCGCGGCCGAATCGCGCTGCTTGTGGAAATCACGCAACAGCGAGTCGCGGGTCACGGAGTCCACGCCGGCCTTGCGGAGAGAGTCGCGCACGGCGGCGTAGCGCACCACCGGCCGCGGGAAGGCGGGCAGCGAATCGAGCCCGTTGACCGAGGAGTATCGGAAACTCTGCTCTACCTGCACCGGCACGCGCATCATGCTCACCTGCGCCCCGGCCTCGAGCACCTGCAGCTTCGGCATCCAGAACCGGCCGTTGTACAGCGCGTACTCGATGCTGATGGCGTCCACACCCACCTTGAGCGGCGAGATCATCGGCTTCACCCAGAAGGGCACGTCCTTCATGTCGTGCTTGGTCTCGTCCATGGACCAGACGTCAATGGGCACGCTCAACCGATAGACGGCGCGCACGAGGTGCGCCGACGCCTGGTCGAACCAGAAGGAGCCGACGGTCAGGTTCCATTTGGGCGCGCGGGCTTCGACGCGGAGTTCGCGCAGGGTGAGCTTGCTGCCGTCGGGCAGCGTCATGATCACCGAGTCGCCGGTCTGGTAGGTGTAGTACGCCTCCGACCCTTCGGCGATCGGGTGCACCAGCTCGCGTTCATCCACCTCGGTCTTCGCCATCCCGCTGCCAATCCAGAGCTGTTCGCGCCCCGGATAGTACGGAATCGGCGGATCGCTCCCCATGTCCACGTTCTCGCTGTCCTGGTCGCCCGGGGCCACCGGCAGCGCGGTGCGCGACCCCTTCACGTCCACCCAGGCGCCGCGCCCGCGAAGCCAGCGCACGTTGCTGATGTCTTCGTGGCGCATGAGCACGCGTTCGCGTCCAAAGGCGCGAAGCCCCATGCCCACCGAGAAGCGCTGGTAGGTGCGCGCCTCATAGCTGACGAGCAGGGAGTCCTGCTTGAGGCGGGCGGCGCGGGCGCGGAGCAGCAGGTCGCGCGCGGTGGCGTCCTTGAAGGCCGTGCGGCGCATCTCGTCGGTCACCGGAATCCGCCGCGGCGCCGCGCGGTCGTCGTCGTCGTCCGAGCCGCTGCCCCCAATCTGGATGCCAAACGACACGTCGCGCTCGTACTTCTTCGTCGTGTCGGCCGCCGCCTTCGCCTTGCTGGAGTCGGCGGGGTGCTTCTGCACCCCCGCTTTCACCTGAACCTGGAGGGCGGCGACGAGCACAAACGGCAGGGCGTGCAGCAGCATGCGGAAGCTCCCGGATTCTGGCCGGTGTGGAGGTCACCAATTGGTACGCGCGTAAACGGCGGGCGGTTTCGCCTCGAAACCGCCCGCCCCGCCAGCTCCCTCAGAAGGTGACCGACTTGATCGTATCTCTCGTGGGCGGCGGCGCGGCTCGCCGCTTGAGCCCCCGCGCCGCATCGAGGGAATCGCGCCGCGCGCGGTCGCGCGACGCCGTCGCGTGCGCGCGGCTTCGCCGATCGGCGACCCGGTCGCGATCGAGGCGCGCGGCGTCCTGCATCAGGATCAGCCCGAGCAGCGCCGGGGCAAGGAGCGCCAGGACACCCCCCGGGAACTGCGCGGCCTGCGTCGGGTCGCCCCCCATGCGTCGTATCACGTCGGGGAAGCGCTTCTGGAGCCAGACCGTGAGGATGATGATCGCAACACCGATCATCGCCAGCACGATCGGGAAGGCCGTCGTCACCTTGAAGACATCGAACGCCAGCCAGCCGAGAAAGCCAAACACCCCGAACAGTCCGACGATGAGCAAGGCGCGACGGCGCAGGATCACCGAGGCCGTGATCACGAGCAGCGACACCGGCGCGAGGTACCACCGCAGCGAAAGGTCGGTCTGAAAAAGCGTCATGCAGCCGAACCACGCCGTCACGGCGACCGACAGCCAGAGCCAGAAACCATAGTCCTCGTCGCGCTGGCGGCGGTCCACCGTGTACGCCGCGGCGGCGAGCACGCTTGCGATGATCACCCAGCGCCAACCCGTGGCGACGCCATAGAACTCGGGGCCGGCCGACAACTCCCGCAGGAGCCGTTCCGGGAGCGTGACGCTCACCACGGCAATCGGGATCATGAAGAACGAGAACGGCATCTGGCGCATGGCCAGCAGCGCCGCCCCGACGGCGGCGAGTTCGATGGCGAGCGGCTGTCCCTGGCAGGCGGCGAACGGGTGCGGCTGCCTGGAGCACAGGGCATCGAGTTCCGGCGTCCAGAGGCCGACCCATCGCACCAGCGCGTACATGGCGAGCGGCGCCATGCCGACCGCCAGCAGCATCGCGACGCCGCGCGCAAACGGGAATCCCTCCCGCTTCATCACCTGCGCGACGATCAGGAAGGTGCCGGCGTAGGCCACCGACAGCGCAAACACCCCGCCGTCTCCCAGCACCTTCCAGCGGTCCACCATGAACCAGCCGAAGGCGAAGAGCACGACGATGGCGCCGATGGCGTACGCGATGGCGATGCCGTTGAACGACCGCTCGGCTTCGCGCGGCGGCGAGGCGGACTCCACGGCGCCCAGCAAGGTCTGCAGCTGCGCGCGCTGTTCGGCGGTGATGATGCCGCGGTCAACGCCGAGGTCGAGCAACTCGCGAGTAGTCATGGATACGGAGAAACAAAAGAGAGAAGACAGACAGACAACAGAGATACAACAGACATACTGCCATCTCGGGCCATTTGCCATCGCACCCTGCGCCCAATCATCAAATCTGCTATCTCTCTGTTGTCTCTCTGTTGTTTCTCTGTTGTCTCTCTGTTGTCTTTCTCCATATGGATCTTTCCCCCGACACCTACGCTCGCTCCGCTCACCGCCTCGCCGACTGGATCGCCACGTACCTGCGCGATGTCGGCGAATACGACGTGCTGCCGAGCGTGAAGCCGGGCGCCATCCGCGCCCAGCTCCCGAAGTCGCCGCCCGCCGCCGCCGAGTCGCTCGACGACATCATCGCCGACATTGACCGCGTCATCATGCCGGGCGCCACGCACTGGAACCACCCCGGCTTCCTCGCCTACTTCGCCAACACGGCCTCGGTGCCGGGCATCCTCGGCGAAATGGTCGCCGCCGCGCTCAACCTCAACGGCATGCTGTGGCGCACCTCGCCGGCGGCCACCGAGCTCGAGCAGGTCGTCACCGACTGGCTGCGCCAGCTCTTCGGCATGGGCGACGGCTGGTTCGGGATGATCACCGATACGGCGTCCATTTCCACCATGTACGCGCTCGCCGCGGCGCGCGAGCGCGACCCGGCCCTCGGCATCCGCCAGCGCGGGATGGCCGGCCGCGCCGACTTGCCGCGCCTGCGCGTCTACTGCAGCGAGCATGCGCACTCGTCGGTGGACAAGGCGGCCATGACACTCGGCCTCGGCCTCGAGAACGTGGTGCACGTGGCCAGCGACGCGAGCTTCCGCATGCGCCCCGAGATGCTCGCCCGCGCCATCCAGGCCGACCGGGCGCTGGGCTATCGTCCCTTGGCCGTGGTGGCTACCGCCGGCACCACCAGCATGACCAGCGTGGATCCCATAGACGACATCGCCACCATCTGCCAGCGCGAGAGCCTCTGGCTGCACGTGGACGGCGCCTATGGCGGCTCGGCGATGTCGGTACCCGAGATGCGTCCGCTCTTCGCCGGCCTCGACCGTGCCGACTCGCTGGTGGTGAACCCGCACAAGTGGCTGTTCACCCCCATGGACTGCTCGGTGCTCTTCACGCGGCAGCCGACGGTGCTGCGGCGCGCCTTCTCACTCGTCCCCGAGTACCTGACCACCTCCGAGGGGGACGACGCGCTCAACTACATGGACTACGGCCTCCAGCTCGGCCGCCGCTTCCGCGCGCTCAAGCTCTGGATGGTGGTGCGCGCCTTCGGCGCCGACGGCATCGCCGAGCGCATCCGGTATCACTGCCAGCTCGCGCGGCGCTTCGCCGACATGGTGCAGGCGCAGGGCGATGGCTGGGCGGTCTGCGCGCCCGTGCCGTTCTCGACGGTCTGTTTCCGGCATGTGCCCGAGGGCGAGACCGACGAGGCGGAGCTCGCCAGCCACAATGCGGCCATCATGGCGCGCGTGAACGAGAGCGGCGATGTCTTCATTTCGCACACCAAGCTCGGCGACCAGTACGTGCTGCGCGTGGCCATCGGCAACCTGCGCACCACGGAAGCAACACTAGACCGAGCCTGGGCCCTGCTGCGGGCCGCCGCGAGTTAAAGCCGCAGTGGTAAGTACACGAAGGGCCGGGAGAACTCCCGGCCCTTCGTTTACCCCCTCCCCCTGCACCACACCCCGCACCCCGCCCCCCGCACCACACCCCGCCCCCATTACCGCTTTCGCAGCTTCTCCGGAATCATGTACTCATCCGTCGGCGGCCGCTTGGGAATGTCGAACAGTCCCACCACCTTGCGGCGCAAATCGTCGAGGATCTCGTACATCGTCGGGATGACGAGCAGCGTGAGGAACGTGGACGTGATGACGCCGCCGATGATGGCGCGCCCGAGCGGCGACCGGAAATCGGCTCCTTCGCCGCGCCCCAGCGCCACTGGTATCATTCCGGCAATGAGCGCCATGGTCGTCATCATGATCGGCCGCAGTCTTACCCGCCCGGCCTCAATGATGGCGCTCCGGCGGTCCATGCCCTGCTCCTGCCCCCACTTGGCGAAGTCAATGAGCAGGATGGCGTTCTTGGCCACGATGCCCATCAGCAGGATCACGCCAATCATGCTCATGATGTTCAGCGTATCGCCGGTGATGAGCAGCGCCAGCACCACGCCAATGAGCGAGAGCGGCAGCGACATCAGGATGGCGATCGGCTCGAGGAACGACCCGAACTGCATCACGAGAATCAGGTACATCAGCATGACGGCGAGCCCCAGCGCGGCCAGCACGCGGCCGAAGACCTCCTGCTGGTCCTTGACCTCACCGCCGGTGGAGAAGTACACGCCCGGGGGCGGCACATAACCGGCCATCGCCCGGGTGATGTCGCCGTTGACCTCGCCGAGGCTGCGTCCTTCGGCATTGGCCTGCACCACCACCACGTTGTCGCGGTTGAGATGCGTGATGACGGCGGGGCCGAGTCCCTGCTGGACGGTCGCGATCTGGCCCAGCGGCATCGTCACCGAACGCGACTGCTCGCCCACGGAGAGCGGCAGCTGCTCGATGTCGGCCGCGCGCCGGCGTGACTCGGGCGACAGGCGCAGGCGCACCTTGCGGTTCTCGCCCGACGGATCCACCCAGTCGCCGGCGTCAATGCCGGCGAAGGCCGGACGCATCGCCTGCGCCACCTGGCCCACCGTGACACCGAGCGAACCGGCGAGCCCGCGGTTCAGCTGCACCTCGAGTTCCGGCTTCTGCCCCTTGGTGCTGAGGTCCACGTCCACCGCGCCGGGAACGGTCTTCACGAGCTTCATCACGGTGTCGGCCACGGCAGCGAGCGCGCTGGCATTGTCGCCGCGGATCTCCATCTGGATCTGCTTGCGGGCGCCGCCCATGCCGCCGGTGAAGACCGCCACCTTCGCGCCGCCGATCGCCTTCACCTCGCGGCGCAGCATCTCGCCGAACGTCTCCTGGTGAATTTCGCGCGTCGCCTTGGGCGTCATGCGCACGTACACCTGGCCCATGTCGGTGGCGCCCAGCGACGAGCCGGCGTCCATGGACGCCACGCCGCTGCCGATGGTCGCAAAAGTGTAGCGCACCAGGTCGCCGTGGCTGCGCGCGAGCCGCGCCGCCTCCTCCGTTTTCATCTTCGTGTATTCGAGATTCGAGCCTGGCGGCGTCTGCACCGTCATGATCAGCTCCGAGCGGTCGGACTTCGGCACGAAACCGAAGCCGCCGAACGTCGCCTGCAGCCAGACCGCCCCGAAGAACGACGCCGTGGCAATCGCCACCATCCCCATGCGATGATCGAGCGCCCAGCCGATCACCGTCGTGTACTTTGTCGCCATCCGGTCGAACCACCGGTTGAACCGCTCCAGCGCCCGGGCAATGGGGTTGCGCCGCTCGTGCGCTTCCGTCTGCGGGTCGGGCCAGTACGCGCTCAGCATCGGGTCGAGCGAGAACGACACGAACAGCGACACGAGCACGGCGCAGGCAATGGTCAGCGCGAACGGCTTGAACCACTGGCCGGCAATACCGTACATGAACGCGATCGGCACGAAGACCGCCACGATCGAGAACGTCGTCGCCGCCACGGCGAGGCCGATCTCGTTCGTCCCCTCGTGCGAGGCGCGGAAGTGGTCTTTCCCCATCTCGATGTGGCGCACGATGTTCTCGCGCACCACGATTGCGTCGTCAATCAGGATGCCGATCGCCAGCGACAGGCCGAGCAGCGACATCGTGTTGAGCGTGAAGCCGAAGGCCCACACCGCGATGAACGACGCGAGCACCGACACCGGCAGCGCGAGGCCGGTGATCACCGTCGAGCGCCACGAGTTCAGGAAGAGGAAGACGACGAGCACGGTGAGCGCCGCCCCCTCGATGAGCGCTTCCTCGACGTTGGTGACGCTGCGCTCCACCCGCTCGCCGCTGTTCTGCACGACGTCCAGCGTCGTCCCCTTCGGCAGGGTCGCGGCAATCCCTTCCACCGCCGCCAGCACCTGCTGGCTGACCTCGGTGGTGCTGTATCCCTTGGCCTTCTTCACCAGGATGCCCACGGCATCCTTGCCGTTGTAGATGGCCGCCGTGGACGCCTCGGCCACGCCGTCCTTGGCCGTCGCCACTTCGCCCAGCCGGATCGCGCGGCCGTTGCGCTGCGCCACCACGAGGTTCATGAAATCCTCGGGCGTCTCCAGCTTGCCTTTCAGGCGGATGGAGCGATCCTCGAGCGAACCGCGCACCGCGCCCACCGGCACGGCGAGGTTCTGCTGCTGCAGCGCACCGAGCAGCTGCCCGATGCTGATGTTCGCCTGCTTCATCGCGTCGGGGCGGATCTCCACCGTCAGTTCGCGCAGCACGCCCCCTACCACCGACGCCTCGGCCACGCCGCTGATGCCGCGCAGTTCGCGGGTGATTCCCGGGTCGGCAATGCGCGTCAGCTCCGGCGCGGTGAGCACCGTCGAGTTGAGCGAGAGCTGCACGATCGGCAGGTCCTGCGGGTCGAACCGGCTGAGCACCGGCTCCTTCATCTCGGCCGGCAGGTCGCTGCGAATGGTGGAGATCTTGTCGCGGATGTCCTGCGACGCCTGCTGGATGTCCTTCTCGAACACGAACTGCACGGTGATGTTCGCGAAGCCGTCCTGCGCGGTGCCGCTGATGCGGTCCACCCCGCTGATGCCGCTCACCGCCTCTTCCACGCGGTCGAGCACCTCGCGCTCCACCACGTCGGGGGACGCACCGGGATAGGCGATGGCGACGTTGACGATCGGCTGGGTGATGTCGGGGAACTCGTCGGTCTCGATCTGCCAGAGCGCGAAGAGGCCGAACACCACCAGCGCCACCATCGAGACGATGGTGACGATGGGGCGCTTGATTGCGAAATCGGAAATGAACACGGGTCGGCCTCGTTAGCGCTTGGTGGTGTCCGAGGGCGCGCTCACCTTGAGCGGCGTCCCCGGGGTGATGCCGAGCGCGGCGCCGACGAGCAGCGTGTCGCCGCGCGCCACGCCGGCCTTGATCTCCACACGTTCGGTGGCTTCGTCACGCGCCCCCAGCGTCACTTCCACGCGCTCCACCTTCCCCCCCTTGAGGCGCGACACCAGCGGGCGGATGCCGCGCATGTCCACCGCCGTCTGCGGCGCGGTGAGCACCTCGCGCACCGTGCTCGCCACACGCCCCTCGGCGAACAGCCCGGCCACCAGCCCGGAGCCCGCGTTGGGGATGCGCGCGATCACCCGCACCTGGCGCGTGGTCGCATCGGCGGCGGGCGCAATGTTGGTGATCGTTCCCTTGAAGTGGCGATCGGGGTAACCTGTCACCGAGAAGGTCACCGGCGCACCCACGCGCACGGCGCCGAGCTGCGAGGCCGGAATATTGGCCTCAAGGCGCATGGTCACAGGGTCAATGACCGTGAACAGCGGCGCCCCCGGAGCCACGACGTCGCCCGCGTTGACGGTGCGCTCGGCGACGACGCCCGCGTACGGTGCCTTTACCACGGTGGCGTCCTTCAGCTTCTGCGCCTGCGCGAGCCGCGCCTTGGCGTCCTCGAGCTGGGCCTGCGCCGCCAGGTTGGCGCGGCGCGCGTTCTCGAGGTCGCGATCGGCAATGGCGCCCACCGCGCTCAGTTTCGTGGCGCGCTCGAGTTCGCGCTTGCCGATATCGGCGGCCAGCTCGGCCTGTGTCAGGCCGCTGCGCGCGCCCAGCCAGGCATCGGCGATGGCGCGGTCGTCAATGCGCGCCAGCGGCTCATTCGCGCCTACGCGATCGCCGGGCTCGTGCAGGACGGCCAGCACCTGCCCGTTCACCTCGGCGCGAATGGCGGCGGTGCGTTCCGCGGCGAGCGTGCCGCTCAGCGCGGGCCCGGTGGAGAGCATCGTCACGTCGGCCACGACCACCGCTTCCGGGCCAACGAAGACTTCGGTTGGGGCGCCCGCCGAGGACTGGGACTTGCGGCCGCAGGCGGCGAGGGCGACGAGCGAAGCGGCGAGAAGGATATGACGGGCGGGCATGATCGGCTTCAGGTTGTAGGACGGTGCAGAGAGGGGGTGTGGTGCAGGGGCGGGGGCAGGATGTGGTGCGGGGTGCGGGGAAGTCATTGGCGCATGCCTCCGGTGCTCGGCGCGCTGGCTGACGCACCGCTCGTGGCGTCGCTGATTGGCAGGTCACGAAGCAGGGCGAGGCGCAGGCGGGCGAGTTCGAAGTCGCGCGCGGCAAGCACGCGGTTGATGCGCGCCTGCTGCAGCTGCGTGCGCGACTGATCCAGCTCGAGCTGCGTGCTGATCCCTTCCTTGTAGCGCACCTCGGCGATCGCGTACGCCTTGGCCGCCTGTTCGTCGGTGCCGACACTTGCCGCATACGTGGCCTGCGCCTGCTCGTACTGGTTGATGCTCACGCGGGCGTCGAGTTCGGCTGCCTCGCGTGCCTGCTGCAGGCGCTGCTGCGCCTCGGCGTAGTTGGCCTGCGCTACCATCTTCTCGCCCATCAGCCGCCCGCTCGTCCAGATCGGAAAGCTGAATCCCATCGTCGCCGTCCAGTTCGGATAGAACTGGGCGAACGAACTCGGCAGGAAAGTGCCGTCGCGCGGGTAGCCGAAACGCTGATAGGTGCTGCTGAGCTGAATGCTCGGCAGGCGCTGCCAGTTGGCCGCGCGCAGGGCGTAGCGCTGGGCTTCGAGGGCGTCCACCGCCTGGCGCACCGCGGCGCGGTGCTCCACGCTCGTGTCGGGCGTGGCGGTCGCGTTGTCGCGCGGCAGCGCCACCGGCCCGGCGAGCACGGTGTTCGCCGTCTGCGCCATCGCCTGGTCGGCGGTGAGATCGTCGCGCACCGACGACGTGAGCGTCAACGGCCCGGCGAGCGACAGGCCGAGCATCTGCCGCAGGTGCATGTAGGCAACGTCGCGGGCGGCGCGGGCCTGGATGGCCTGCGGCTTCGCGTTGTCGCGCGTCACCCGCGCGCGCAGCAGGTCGAACTCGGCGCTCGTTCCCACCTGGCGCGCCAGTGTCGCCTGAGTCAAAGCGCGATCGGCCTGCGCCAGCGCGCTGTCGGCAATCGCCGCCATCCGATCCATGGCGACGGCGTTGTAGTACGCCTGCGCCACGTCAATCACGAGCTGCGCGCGCGCCGTGGCGACACCAGCAAGTGCCGCACGTTCGGCGGCGTCGGCCCCCTTGCTCGCAGCAGTCACCTTGCCGGCGGTGAACAGGTTCTGGCTGAACTGCAGGCCCAGCGTCACCGTGCTCGGCGCGGCGAAGATCTTGGCGATCGGCGAGCTGGCCAGGTCGCTGCCGCTGCTGCTCGACGTATCCGAGCCGCCGCCCGTGTCGCCGCCGCTCGATGAGCTACCCGCGCTCTTGCTGATCGCCTGGAACTGCGATTCCAGCGTGCGCTGGTAGCCCGCGGTGCCGTTGAGCTGCGGATAGAACTGCGCGCGTGACTGGTAGCGCTGGCCCTGCGCGCGCCGCAGTCCCGCTTCGGCAATCTTCACGGCCTCGCTGCGCTGCTCGGCGAGCTTGAGTGCGTCGGCCAGCGACAGCTGGGCCGGCACGGCATTAGCGCCTTGCGCTCGCGCAGCAACCGGCAGCACCAGAGCGAAAAGAAGGCCGGCGATGCCGCGGGTGAACATTGGAATGCGAGTCATGATTAGGATTTTCATATGAAGGTCCCGCGGTTCAGGCGCTGCGCTTGGCGCGCGGGGGTGAAGGGCGGCGGCGCGCGACGGACGGCCGCGCAGTGTAACCGATGCCGGCGAGCATCAGGTCCACGTAGGCCGCAGGGACCTGCTTGGCTGGAGGAAGTGCGTCAGGCATCATGTCGCGCCCCATCGCGTCGGCGAAGAGCGCGCCGAGGAGCATGGCGGCGGCGTTGACCGCGTTGGCGCCCTTGGCGCATTGTCCGTCGTGCGCAAGCGCCGCGATGTAGCGCTGGAGTCGCGTGTACCCGCCGCGCGGCCCCTGCGCCATGCAGCGGCAGAGTTCGGGGCGCTCCACCAGCTCGCTCATCCCCTGCCGGATGGACGAGCGGTGGGTGAGCAGGTGCTGGTATTCCGACGTGGTCCACGCCACCAGTTCGGCGCGCGCATCGCCCGGCACGTCGGGGAGCTGCGACACCTCGCGCTCGTAGACACGGGTGCGGATCGCCTCGCCGAGGAGGGCGTCCTTGGAGCCGAACAGGCGGAAGAGCGTCACTTCATTGACGTCGGCCGCGTCGGCGATGAGCCGGGTCGTGGCGCCGCGGAAACCGTGCTCGGCGAAGATCTTCGCCGCGGCGTCGAGGATGTGGCTGCGGGTGGGATGTGTCATGGGCCCGTGCGTTGAATGCAAGCAATTACTTGCATGAAAGCAAGCGATTGCTTGCAACTAACGCAAGGGGGGCAGGGCGATCGCTGACGACTCGGGTGTGTACGGGAAATAAGGTCCCGAAGCCGGAAACAAAGTCCCGAAAACCGGATCCAGATCGAGCGCGTGGTGAGGCGGCTGCGGCCACCGCACCACGCGCCATGCGCTCCTTGGCATCGCTTTCAACCTTGGCGACTACTGACGAAGAAAGTCTTGCACCAACGTGTTGAAGCGGTCCGCTTGCTCCAGGTTTAGCATATGACCGGCACCCTGGAACGTCACGCGCCGAACGTTGGGCATGCACGCGCTCAACGTGTCCGCGATGCCTTCGATGTCTCGTGTATCCCGCGTCCCGACGATCAGGAGCGTTGGGGCGGTCACGAGTCTGGTGCGGTGCAGTGCCGGCGGAGCGCCTTGCTGATCCTGCTCCCCTCCCAGGCGAAGTACATCCTTCCAGAACGGTCCGTTGTCGCGGGCAACCTCGCGAAGGTGCGCAGCGAGTTCCGGGCGTTCCATCGCCGCCTGCATAAAGTCCTGTTTGAGCCACGCAAGAGCGATACCGCCCCAATCGCCGCGATCACGGGCAGCTCGGGCTTCGGGAAACCACGACGTGTCGCCACGCGAGAACTGCCAGCCGCTCAGGCCCGGTGCCGCAAGGACGAGCCGATCAACCATGGCTGGGTGTGCCAGCGCAAAATCAATCGCTATCCGACCGCCGAGTGACGATCCGATCAGCGATGCGCGAGGTATGTGCAGGGCGACCAGGAAAGCGTAGAGATCTTCGTCGGCACGAAACGGTGCATTCGCGGGCCCAGAGCGTCCGTATCCACGCGCGTCGTAGCGAACGATCCGGTGTTCACGCGCCAGGGACAGGAACTGCGGATCCCACTGACGTCGATCAAGGTCGCCCGAGTGCAGCAGAACGACCACTGGCCCTCGACCGGTCGCTTCGTAGAAGAGGTGGGTGCCATTGACGACGACGCTACCGGTGTCCACCGCTGCGGGTGCGAATCGGGAGGAGCGCGGCGGCGTGCCTCGGCACGCCGCCACGCAAGCAACCACGACCAACGCCTTGAAGAACAAGCCAGCTCGCCATCGCATCGGCACACCTCGGAGAGAGAAGAGGACTATACCGCGACGACTGCCGAAAGGTCCGAACAACTCCCGAGGGTGCGTTGCGGTGTTCGGGCATCGACGGCGCGTACGCTGGCGAGTGCAGCCGCGCCGCGCATCGCCTGACAGTATCTCACCTGCGCGAAGCGAGAGCTCCCTCCTTTCCAATCGAGACGCTCTTGTCGAGAGCGAGTTGAGTGGCCCCTCCCGGGCAAATCACTCTGTCGCGCCGCGATGGCTGCGGTCGCGTTGCCACTCGACGCCAGCGAGCGCGTCCGCAACTAGGGAGTTGGGATAGTGCATCACCTTGAGCAACGCGATTGCATTGCGGGTGGATGATGCGCCCGGCTGAATGAGGTAATCGAAGGTGAGTCCATCGTCCGCGACTTGCTCACGGAAGTGATGCATGGCATAAGCGCCCTTGAGCAACTCGAGCAACTCGATATCATGCGTGGCCGCCACCGCCAGATCGTGGCCAGTGTTCAGGTAGGCGAGGACCGCGTAGGCCGCCGCCACTCGTTCCGTCGTATTCGTGCCGCGGAAGATCTCGTCGAGCAGGAAGAGATGCTGCTCTCCGCTCTCCTTGGCGCGCACCAGCGTCAGGACCGACTCGACCTCGGCCAAGTAATAGCTCTTTCCAGCAAAGAGATTGTCGGCACGCTGGATCGAGGTCCGCACCCGCAACATCGGTCCACGCCACTGGCTGGCGCACACCGTGTTGAGGGTCTGTGCCAGTACGGCGCTCACACCCAGCGTGCGCACGAACGTCGTCTTGCCGGACATGTTCGAGCCCGTGATTAGCACGCTCGCTCCGTCGATGTTCAGGGAGTTCGCCACGGCGTCCGGAATCAACGGGTGCGAGAGCGCCTCGAAGTGCAATGCCTTTCGCGCCGGGGTGAACTCGGGCGTAGTCCACTGGGGGAGCGTGCCTCGCCACGCCGCGACGGATTGAGCAGCGTCGATGTACCCGAGGGCCGTGAACATCCCGCGGGCGGTCTCGCGGGCGGTCCGGAGCGACTCCGTGGCAAACACGAACGCGTTCACGTCGAGCAGGAAAAGGAGGTTAACGTACTCGTAGATGGAGCCCGCGAGTTCGTTCGTCTGCTCGGGTTCGAACATGAGCCACCGCGTGGCCAGACGCAGTGGGCCGAAGCTCTGGGCTCCCTCACGAAGCACTCGGCCTTCGTCTGCGAGTTCGGGGGTATGCAGCGTGCCGAGCGTGCGGCTGACGCGGAGGAATGCTGGAAGCTCGTGGAGAGCAGGGATGAACCGTTTCACCCGGGGCTTGTAGAAGACCTGCACGCCGACGTTCACGACGCAGACCCCGAGCCAGACGAGGACTGCCTGCGGCCAGAGGGCGATCAGGGCGAGACAGGTGACCGCGGCGGCGGTGAGGAGAGGGAACAGCCACCAGAAGCGCGGGCGACGAGGAAGCTCACCGAACAACAGGCCTTCCAGGTGGGCCGCGCGCGGGTCGCTGAGTTCGCTGAGCGCGATGCGTGCGCGAGTGGCTGTGGCATCGTCGGCAGCCAGGCTCCGCGCGGAAAGGTCTAGCCGAGCCAGACGGTCTGTCGAGAAGTGCGGGCTGCGAAGACAGTGGTAAAGGTACTGCCGACCCGGTTCGCTGGCGGTGTAGTCGAGCGACAGGAAGACGTTGTCGAGGTCCAGGTCTCGCCAGGTGCGATCATCAAGCGGCTCGGTGCCGGGCTCGGCCGGGAAACGGACGTGATATGCCGCTATGAGCGCCATGTCCACGTGACGCGAGCCTCTGAGCGCGCGAAGGCCGCGCACGACCTGTAGCGCGTCCTTCGTCCGCGAGAAGAACCGCGGCAACCCCAGCAAGATTGCACCCACAACCAGGACAGCCGATACCACGAGGGCAGGATGCGCCATGTCAGTTCAGAGTGTATCGAGAGAAATCAAAGGGTGGTACGACTCTCATGCCTGTCTGGTCCGGCTCCATCCGACGGCTGGCGGCGTGACACACCAACAGCGCACGGGTCAGTCAACGTCCTCATCTGCGGTGCCCGGGTCTCCTTGTAGCTACGGCATCTCGGTTGGGGAAGTTACGCTGCTGACGACCGGTCGTGAGCGGTCGGCGCGCGCACCTGGCGCCGACCCAGAGAGCTTTCGCGATCCCGTCGCACGCAAAGTGGCGAAGTAGTGCTAGTCACTGTGAATTGGTGGCGTACACCGCGCTGCCGCGTCGGGTACCTTTGCGCAGCGATCAGTAGCATCTTCTCCGGTGCCGACGCTTCCCCGCACTCCTGACGACTACGTAGTTTCTGCGTCGTGCCGAAGGAGACTGGGAATCTGCACAGTAAGAACATCCATGAGCGACGCGTCAAGGTTCGCAAAGCGTCGCTGTGCGGCCGGCCTGGAGCAAGTGGACACCGGAAACCCATGACAGTCGCTACAGGGAGGATTGCCGGTACAGCGTCTGAAATGCGCTTCAAGATTCACGCGGGCGTCGTCGAGTAGCTGCCGGAAATACGGGACGCCATCCGTTGAAACTGTCTCGAGTCCAGTGCGCGCAGCAGCGATCTGGTCGGTAACCAAATCATAGTCGCTGGTTGCGCGCAGATTCTTGAGCGTGCCGTCAAAGAACTTGCGGTAGCCGATTGGCGCAACCGCCCAAACGGCCTTGTGGAATGACTGCTGCCTTTGGATAAGCAACGCGTGGTTCTTGAGGCGGCCTAGTTGTAGCGAGGCGTAATAGAGGTCACCGAGAGCGCGTCCCCAGTATTCGGGCCCAAGCGCTAGCATCGCCCGCGACGAGTCCAGGAACAACTGCGCCCGGTCAACTGCGTTGCCCGCGATGCCTGCGGTCGATACCTGGTCACCGCATGCAGTGACGAGGCATAGGATAACGACCAACAACGGGAGCTCAAGGCGGTGGCGGCGCATAGTACTGTCTGGTGGTAGGCGGAGTTTGCAATGTCCCTTGCGCAGGCCGACTTCTCGCCGTGACTTCCGTCTGATGTACAACACGAAGTCGGCAACCGCTGTCGCGAATGATGGGGGCCGCCAGAGCCCGCTGCAACCGCAAATTGGTGCAACCGAGGTCCCTATCGGAGCGATCGCGCGATGGCACGAGCGAGCCTTGACTTCGGGACTTTCCGGACACCCACTCGGCGTACGCTGTGACGTTAAGCTCAGCAACCTGAGCGGGTTAGAATTCCGTCATCTTTCGGGACGTTGTTTCATCTACACACTTGAGCGACGTCTTCGACCAGCGGATCGCCGATAGGTCATCGCAGAAGAAGCCAAGGCAGCGGCGCCGGCTCGCCCTCCGCTTTGCCGTTCAGCACCGCCCTGTCACTTCCTGCTAACGGAACTTCATGGGTGCGCTTGTTCAGGAACTCGACTCTCAAGCGTCCGCGCGGTTGCTCCTCCTCCGGAGAGCTGCTATTATCGCCGCGTCGCGTCGCGACGTGTTACGCCACGCCGTGTTCCTCCTAAGCTACAGATGCCACATGCCCGCACTAAGATCCTCCCGCGCGCACATTCCGCCCGTTCTCGTGCTTCCCCAGGACATCGAACCATTCGTGATTGGACTCTGGCGTTTCCGAGAGGTCGGACGCCCGCGCCGCTGGTGCGCAACGTACTGTTACCGCGGCATGTACTATGATGTCGCTGGATGCCTCACACTCGATGAGACGGTAATCGCCGTACGCGCCGGACTCTCCCGACTTCGGCGTGCGCATTCGCCGAGGCGATCCCAAGGATAGGGTTTCAGTCATGGCAAGTCGCGTCGTAAGCGTCGAAGCTCTACTTGCGGAACTTGACTGGCCTAGCCTCGTTCTCCCGACTGCGTTAGGGCTCGGCCTTCTCGTACTTGCACACTTCACGGAAGGAGGTTTTGTCTCTGAATTGTCACGCGACTTAAGCATCGCGTGCTTCGTCTCAGTCTTTGTCACGATTTTCATCGAGTACTTGGGGCATCGTCGACGCGAGATCGCCGCAGAGTCGGGAATGCTTGAACTGATTGGCGGTGCGCTTGTGCCAAAACTCGCGCTCGAGGAGTTCGTTCAGAATATTCTGTCTCGCGGATTAGTCTGCACGAGCTGGGTACTGGACATCGCCATATCAAGTGAGTGCGAGAACGACCGCCTGCTTTGCTGCAGTACACTCACGTACACGATTACCAACTACACGTCGCGCGACCAGTCCGTACCGCTAAGACACGAACTCGAAGGCGTGCGACGGGGACAGGATCGTTCTGGCCAACCGGTACCTCGTTTCGAAGCACTCCGGTGGCAGACGACATCACCCGCCTTCTCGGCGAATGGGCAGATCGCAACCAGTGAGCTCGAAGCTCTGCGCAAACAGGCGCACGCCGATTGGCTCGAGCACTCGACGCTGATTCCGGCGAATGGGCATGCTGCCGCGACCTTGAAGCGCGTGGAGTTCATACCACTCCCCGGTCAAATGCCATGGTTCATGTTTTGGACCACGATGCGGCCTCGAGTGGTCCTTCGACCTGACGCGGCCACGAAAGCACGTGCGGACTTCTCCGTCGTACTCAGACACCCCATGGGCCGAGAGCTCCGCATGAAGGAGGAGGGGGTGTGGGAGATACCCACTGCGGTATTTCCCGGACAGGGGTTCGCCATCGAGGCGTGCATACGCTAGCACCAACCAGCGCAGCGGATTGTACAAAGAACACGACGTGGCGCCCCGGGGATAGCTTGACTCGGTTTGACCGGAGCGGACATGGGACTGCTCACCGGGCGAAAACACCTGCCGGGACGAATTGCCCTACGGCGTTGATCCTCTGGGCACCCGTCATCCGAAGATTTGCTCGCTGTCCGCCTTGAGGACGCCAGCAGTGAATGCTTGTCTCTGCAACCGTAGCCGAAACTCGTCTCGCGAGATTCCCTGCGTTGCTGCGTCACGAGCGGCTCGGATGAGATCGCAAGCTTGCTTATGAGCAAACACCCTCGCGTCTGCGATCTCTATGTCCGCCGGCACACGGAACGAGTGAACGATTGAAGATCGCAGTCCGTATTCCTTCTTGGCACGCACGAAGAACGCCTGCGGACCCGAGAGTGGGGCATTGAGTCCTACTAGCGTTAGGGCCAGGTTGGTGGTCAGGCTATCGTCGTCCTTTCCTGGTGAGATCAGCGATTCAATCGCAGTCCAAAGTAGAACGAGCGAAATCGGTCGGAGTGCCAACTCGCGAGCTAGATTGAGCGAGTCAATCGCGCGGGTTAGCGCGCCGTGAAGTGACTTCTCCTTCGGTTTGCAGAAGCACACCTCCGCAACACCGCTCATCGCTGCATGCGACAGTCGGCGACCGTATAGTCCATAGTTGGGAGCAAAGTGGCTGTACTCGATGTTCGTGTACACCTCTTGCCACAAATGCGTCGCGTTCGGACGGTAGTGTACGGAGCTGTGCGCGATAAGTTGAGGGATTGCTCCGTGAAGAACGTTCACTAGCCTGAATTTCCACGGACCACTATTGCCCTAACATTGACCGAGTGGTCTGGCGTTGCTACGCGGTCAAGCGCAGCGTGTGGTTGTTCCACCAGGGCACCTTCGGCGTGTGGTCCAAGATACCCGACGCCCGAATGATCGGAAGATGGGCGCGGCGATGGAAGTGCACGTGGACCTCGCGCGCGGTGATCCGCACGTCGGCGGGCATGTCGAGGAGATCGCGGAAGATGTGCCGCGCCTGGGCGTCGGCGTACCCGCGCATCTGCTTCGCGAGCAAGCGGTACAGTCCGCTCGCGATC
>JAJZRK010000292.1 GCA_021802745.1 bacterium | reverse complement strand
GGTGGTGGTCGTCGAGGCGTTTCGACGAAGCGCTTGCGGTCGCAAACGCGGGACTCTCGTCGTCGGCGGACGACTCGTCGTCATCGTCCTCGCTTTCAAACGGCGAGGGCATGTCGAACAGGCCGCGCACGATCGCGATCACGAGGCCCGTCGTCACGTAGACGACGCCCAGCGGGAAGAAGAACTGCTTCGGCAGGAAGAACATGCCGGCAATGACGGCGACGAAGACCACCACCCCGAACGCGCCGTACCAGTTGCGCAGCGAGAAGCGCGGCCATGCGGGGTAGGGCACGTTGCTGATCATCAGGAAGGCCAGCGTGACCATCAGGAAGCGCAGGATGGACTGCCACGGCAGGTCGCCGATCATCGTTTCCTGATACAGCGTCGTCTGCGAGAACCAGTAGTACGTGGCGAGCGTGCCGCCGGCGGCGGGGCTGGGGAGCCCCTTGAAGAAGGTCTTCGACTTGCCGGCCTGCTCGACGTTGAAGCGCGCGAGGCGCATCACCGCGCAGGCCACGTACAGCCAGACGAAGATCCAGTCCCAGCCGGTGTGGTTGAGCTCCGCGAAGTACATCATCAGGGCGGGCGCCACGCCAAACGAAACGGCGTCCACCAGCGAGTCGAGTTCCTCGCCGAACTTGCTGCCGGTGTTGGTGGCGCGCGCGATGCGCCCGTCGAACATGTCGCAGAAGGCGGCGGTCACGATGTACCATCCCGCCCGCACGTGCTCGCCGCGCGAGGCCGCCACGATGGCGAAGATGCCGAAGAAGAGGCTGCCCAGCGTGAAGCCGTTGGGGAGCATCACGAGCGACGGGCGGGGAAGGGTGGGGCGGCGCATCAGGGTAGCTCCGCGATGACGGTGGTCCCGGCCGTGGTGTGCTCGCCGAGCGTCACGCGCGGCGTGCTGCCCACCGGCACGTAGACGTCCACGCGCGACCCGAAGCGGATGAGGCCGAAGCGCACGCCCTGGTCCGCCTGGTCGCCCGGCCGGGAGTACGTGACGATGCGGCGGGCAATCAGCCCGGCGATCTGGCGCACGAGCACGCGGTGCCCGCCGGTCTCGATGCCGACCGATGACTGCTCGTTTTCCAGCGAGGCCTTGTCCACGGCGGCGTTGAGGAACTTGCCGGGGTTGTAGTGCGTGTAGGCCACGCGCCCGCTCACCGGGTACCGGTTCACGTGCACGCTGAAGACGTTCATGAAGATCGCGATCCGGATCGCCCGCCCGTGCATGAAGGCCGGCTCATCCACCTCCATCACCTGCACGACCTTGCCGTCGGCGGGCGCAATGACGAGACGCGGGCCGCGTTCGCCAGTCCGCTCGGGATCGCGGAAGAAATACGCCACCCAGACGGCGAGCAGCACGAACACGACGGCGACCGACGCGAGCACTGGCCGCGGCCAGCGATAGGCGATGGCGATGGCGGCCAGCGCCAGCACCGCGGCGGCCCACATGAACGGCATCCCTTCCCGGGCGAATCTCATTGCAGGGCGCTCGTGTCGAGGGGCGAGCCGGTGATCCGGTGGTAGGCGTCGAGGTAACGGTCGCTGGTGGCGGCCACCACGGCGGCGGGCAGCGTGGGCGGCGGATAGTTGCCGTCCCAGCGCCCCGCGCGGCGCTCGGCGTCCAGCCAGTCGCGCAGGGGCTGCTTGTCGAAGCTGGGCTGGGAGCGGCCGGGCGCGTACTGTTCGGCGGGCCAGAAGCGCGAACTGTCGGGCGTCATGACTTCGTCAATCAGCAGGATGCGCCCGTCGTCGGCGCGCCCGAATTCGAACTTGGTGTCGGCAATGATGATGCCGCGCGCGGCGGCGACGTCGCGGCCACGTTCGTAGACGCGGCGGGCGAGCCGCTCGAGCGTGGCGGTGACGTCGCTCCCCACTACGGCGCGCATGCGCTCGATGGTGATGTTCTCGTCGTGCCCCGATTCCGCCTTCGTCGCCGGCGAGAAGACGGGACGCGGGAATGGCGAACTCTCCTGCAGCCCGGCGGGGAGCGCCTCGCCGGCGAGCGTCCCCGTGGCGTGGTACTCCTTCCACGCCGACCCGCTGATGTAGCCGCGCACGACGCACTCGATGGGGAAGACGTCGGTGCGGCGGCTCAGCATGGCGCGGCCCTGCAGCTGCTGCACATGCGGGCGAAGCACGGCGACATCCGCCACGATCTCGTCGGCGTCCACCGACAGCAGGTGGTGCGCAATCTCCGCCTCGAACTGCCGCAGCCACCACGCCGTGATCTGCGTCAGCACCGCGCCCTTGAACGGCACGAGCTCGCGCATCACCACGTCAAAGGCGCTCACGCGGTCGCTGGCGACGAGGAGCAGGCGGTCGTCGCCCACGGCATACACGTCCCGCACCTTGCCGCGCCGGACCAGCGGGAGCGGCAGGTCGGTGGTCCCCACCATGCTCGGGCTCATACGCGAACCTCCTCGCGTCCGGCGTCCACGGCGCCGGCCGCCGCGAGCAGCGGTTCCACCACTTCGGAAAGAAACTCGGTGACCTGCTGCGCCGCCCGCCCCGTGAAGCGCGCGGGGTCGAGTGCGTCCCGCAGGTCGGCGATTGCCACCGGATACGCCGCGTCGGCCGCGAGCCGGTCGAGCATGTCGTTGGCCACGCCCTCGTCCTTCATGGCGCGGGCGGCGGCGATGCTGTGTCCGCGGATGACCTCGTGTATCTGCTGCCGGTCGCCACCGGCCTGCACGGCGCGCACGATGAGTTCCTCGGTCGCCATGAACGGCAGTTCGTCGGCGAGCCTCCGCCGGATGCGCGCCGGGTGCACCTCGAGGCCGCGCGCGACGTTCTCCATGAGAATGAGCAGCGCGTCGGTGGCGAGGAACGCCTCGGGCACCGCCAGCCGCCGGTTGGCGGAGTCGTCGAGGGTGCGTTCGAAGTACTGCACGCTGTGCGTCTGGTTGGCGTTCGGCGTCAGCGACAGCACGAAGCGGCTGAGCGAGTTGATGCGCTCGCTGCGCATCGGGTTGCGCTTGTACGCCATCGCCGACGACCCGATCTGCTCCTTCTCGAACGGCTCCTCGATCTCGCCGAAGGCCTGCAGCAGGCGGAGGTCGGAGGCGAACTTCGCCGCGCTCGCCGCGAGGCCGGCGAGCACGTCGAGCACGTGCGCGTCGAGCTTGCGCGTGTACGTCTGGCCGGTGACGGCCAGCGAGCGCTCGAACCCCATGGCCTGCGTCACGCGCCGGTCGAGTTCGCGCACCTTGGCATGATCGCCGTCGAAGATCGCCAGGAAACTCGCCTGCGTGCCGGTCGTGCCCTTCACGCCGCGCAGCGGGAGCGCCGCGATGCGATGGTCGAGGTCGGCGAGGTCGAGCACGAAATCCTGCATCCACAGCGTCGCCCGCTTGCCGACGGTGGTGGGCTGGGCCGGCTGCAGGTGCGTGTAGCCCAGCGCCGGCTCGTCCTTCCACTGGGCGGCAAATGCCGCGAGGGTGCGCAGGAGTGCCACGACGCGAGCGCGCAGCAGCTCGAGGCCGCGGCGCATCAGGATGAGGTCGGCGTTGTCCGTGACGAACGCCGACGTCGCCCCGAGGTGAATGACGCCGCGCGCCGCCGGCGCGGCATCGCCGAAGGCATGGACGTGGGCCATGACATCGTGGCGGAAGCGCTTCTCGTACGCCGCCGCCGCGGGAAAATCAATGTCGTCGAGA
>JAJZRK010000028.1 GCA_021802745.1 bacterium | reverse complement strand
GATCAGCTTGGCGTACCACGGCTTGTCGCGCGCTAACCTCAACTCACCGAACCGCCGGATGCGGACCCGCATGTCCGGTGGTGTGGGAGGGGCGTAGCCGGGATCACCGGCTACCCCCTATCCCGATTTCGGGGGTGCGGTGCTTCGATGCTCGGCGGCGGAAAATGGTGATGAACCGCGGCCGGATCGCGCTACGATGGTTCCATGCGAGCCGTCCGCGCCTTTTCGATCATCGAGCTTCTCACCGCGCTCGTCCTACTTGCCGTCGGGCTTGCCGCCTTTGTGCGCGCGGCCGGCGCGGTGGCGCGCCTCGACGGCGACGCCCGCCTGACGCATCGCGTGGCCGAGGTGCTGCAAGCGCGCCTCGACTCGCTGAGGCGCACCTGCGGCGCGGCGCAAGCCGGCGAGACGCGACATGACGGGGTGCATGAGCGATGGCAGGTCGCGCCCGAAGGCTGGCTCCTGCGCTTCACCGACACACTCGACGTGCCATCCCGGCCGGCGCTCTCGCGCCGGATCGCCGCGTCGGTCCGGTGCCGGCCATGACGCTTCGCCGGGGGGTCGGGCTTCCCGAACTGCTCGTCGCGCTCGCGTTGTCCGGCGTCGTGATGGCGGTGGCGGCGCGCGGACTCAGCCACCAGCTGCGCCTCCAGCGTGCACACGACGCGCAGGCGCGCGCCGACGACATCGTGCGCGAGGTGCACGAGGTGCTGCGCGCGGAGCTGGGACACGCCGCAGGCGTCGTGCGCCTCCTTGGCGACACCGCGCTCGATCTGGCTTCGCAGCGGATCGTGGCGACGCCCTGCGACAGAAACGCGCTGCGCCTGGTCGTCCCCGCCTCCGAGCCATGGTGGAGCCCGCCGCGCGCCGGCGACTCCCTGGCAGTCATGGACACGCTCCTGCGGCGCGAGTGGCGCGGCGCCCTCGCGTCCGTCGGCGTCCAGCGCCCCTCGGCCGCGTGCCCCGTGGGTGGGACCCGCCTGACGCTGGCCGAGGCGCCCCCGGCCACAGTGCCTGTCCTCGCCGTCCCGGCGCGCGTCTGGCGCATGACACGCTTCGCGGCCTACCGGTCGTCCGACAGACTCTGGTGGCTGGGAGAGAGATCCTGCACCTCATCGTGTGGCGCGGCACAGCCGATCACCGGGCCGCTGCTGCCGCCGGGACAGGGCGGGCTTCAGTTCTCCCTCGTGCACGACGCAGCGGGGCAGCCCGTCGCGCTCGACGTCGTCGCGCGGGCCGTCGTGGCCGGGCGCCGGTCCCGGCGATGGGCGCGCCTGCCGCTCGCGGTCGCACCATGAGCGGCCGACGAGGCTACGCGCTGGCCGCGGTGCTCGCGGTGCTCGTCATCATGGCCATGTCGGTGGCCGTGGGCGCACAGCGGGCGCTGCGCACGAGGCAGCAGGCCGCCCTCGAACTCGCCCGCTCTGAGCTCGCGGCCGCCGTCGAGAGCGGCCAGGCCGCTGGCCTCGACGCCCTGACCGGCGCGCCATGCTGCCCCGACATCATTCCCGGCGCCGTCTTGGCGGCCGGAGAAGGCACGGCGGGAAAGGCGCGGACCCGTTGGCGTCTCATCGGGGCGGCCGCCCCGTATGCGACCCTCGAACTTGCCGCGGAAATGCCGGTGCGGGGAGGGTTCGCCCGCGTCCGTCAACGGGTGCTGGTGGCTTGGCGAGCGGATTCGGTGGGAGGGGGCCAATGGGTGCCAGCGGGCGCGTCGGGCTGGACCCGATTGCCATCTCCGTGACCTCCCTACTGTTACCTCTATCCCCCCCCGCTCGTGATAATGGGGCGGAACCCTCCCCGCGCCGGACATCCAGCCGGAGCATGGGGGCGATGCCGCGGATTGCTGAGTTGGCGTAACTGCAAGCCAAGCCAGCAATTTGCGCCTGTCACAACTATTGACCGCGTGCGGTTACCGTCTGCAACTTTGCGGTCCCAGCACGCGAACACGTCGTCCATCGTCGGGATACCGCGCAGTGCGCGGTTGCCCGATCGCACTCCTCGCCTGAGGGCCGGTTCGCAGATGGCGCTCTTCGGTCGCAAGAAGACCTCAGTAGGGCTCGATGTCGGATCCGGCCTCGTCAAGGTGGCCGTGATTGACCATTCCCGCAGCGAGCCTGAACTGATGAAGGTGGCCATCACCCCGCTCCTCGCCGACGCGATCGTCGAGGGTGAGGTGATGGATCCCCAGATCGTCGCCGACGCGATCCAGGCCACGATGCAGGCGGCCGGGGTGACGTCCAAGGACGTCGTCGCCGCCGTCGGCGGCCGCGACGTCATCATCAAGAAGATCCAGATCGAACGCGTGAAGGAGCAGCAGGCGCGCGAGCTGATGCGCTGGGAAGCGGAACAGCACGTGCCGTTCGACATGGAATCGGTGGAACTCGACTTCCAGATCCTCGACCCGGCCGGCGACGGCCCCGAGATGAGCGTGCTGCTGGTGGCCGCGAAGCGGGAGCTCGTCGAGGCCAAGCTCCGGCTGCTCGCCGACGCCGGGCTCAATCCCGCCGTCGTGGACGTGGATGCCTTTGCCCTGCACAACGCGTTCGAGCTGAGCTATCCCGATGCGATGCAGGGCGTCGTCGGCCTGGTCAACATCGGGCACGAAGTGACGAACATCAACATCCTCGATGAGGGGGTGCCGATCCTCACCCGCGACCTGTCGGTGGGCACGCGCCGGTTCCGCGAGGACCTGCAGCGCGAGCGCGGCCTCGGCGCCGACGAGGCATCACAGCTGCTCGAAGGGTACGACCGTTCGCCGCACCTCGACGCCGTGCTCGAGGGGCGCGGCGAGGAAATCGCCGTCGGCATCGAGCGCGCCGCGGCCTTCCTCGCCTCGTCGTCGCGCAACGCCGCGCCCATGCGCGCGGTGTACATGTGCGGCGGCGGCTCGCGCATTCCTGGGCTCTCCGACGTGCTTGCCGCGCGCCTGCGCGTGCAGGTCGAGCACGCCAATCCTCTGGCCAACCTGCGGGTCCGCGACGGGGCATTTGACCCGCTCGTCACGGACGAAGTGGCGCCCCTGCTGATGCTCCCCATCGGTCTGGCGCTGCGCCAGCCCGCCTGACCCGGGCCCAGAGCGCACCATGATTGAAATCAATCTCCTCCCCGGCGCGCGAAAGAAGACGCGGAGTGGCGGGCCGTCGTTCAGCCTCGGCAACCTCGGCGACGTCTTCGAGGATCTGTCATCGCGCGTGCGCGATCCGTGGCTCCTCAGCGCCGTCGCCGGGGTCGTCGTCGGCCTCGCCGCCATCGGCGCCATGTGGGTGTACCAGTCGCGGCGCGAGTCCTCGCTCACCGAGCGCGAGCAGAAGGCGGTGCAGGACTCCACGCGCTACGCGTCGGTCATCGCCGAGCGGGGCAAGGCCGAGGCGCAGCGCGACTCGGTGCAGCGCCAGATCGCCGTCATCTCGGCGATTGATGGCACGCGCCTCATCTGGCCGCACATCCTCGACGAAATCAGCCGGGCGATGCCGCCCTACATCTGGCTGCGCTCGGTCGTGCAGACCAGCGCGATTTCCAGCGATCCGCCCGAGGTGCAGGCGGGCATCTCCAAGCCGGCGCCCAAGAAGGGTCCCGGCGGTCCGCCGCCGAGCGCCGCCGACAACGCCCTGAACGTGCAGGTGGTCGGCAATACGGTGGACATCCAGGCGCTGACGCGATTCATGAAGGCGCTCGAGGCGTCGCCGTTCCTGATGAACGTGACGCTCGTGCGCAGTGACGTGGTGATGCAACAGGGCAAGGAAGCGACCGAGTTCCGGATCGACCTCCAATACGAGAAGCCTGATCCTTCGGTGCTGCGCACGGTGCCGTTCACCGTGTCGGTGAGGTAGCCATGGCCGGTCTCCCAACGAACCAGCGCGACCAGACGCTCCTCTTCCTCGCCTTCCTTGGCGTGGTCGGGGCCGGCGCGTACTGGTATTTCGTCTTTTCGCCCAAGCAGGAATCGCTCGCGACCGTGGCCACGCACGTGGACTCGCTCGACGCGGGCAACCAGCGCGCCAAGGCGCAGCTGGCCCGCGGGTCGGTGGCGACCATTCGCGAGGAGGCGCAGCGCCTGCGCGCCAACCTCGAACTGATGCGCACGCTCGTTCCGGCGGGCAACGAAGTGCCGGCCCTGCTCGAGCAGGTGTCCACCGCGGCGCGCCGCGTGGGCCTTGAAATCGGCTACATCGAACCCGAGCCGGTGATCCAGGGCGAACAGTTCGACACCTACCGGTACAAGCTGCGCGCCATCGGCGACTATCACGAAATTGGCGCGCTGCTCACCGGCATCGCGTCCATGACGCGCATCGTGGCGCCGCTTGGCCTGCAGCTGCAGGTCTCCGGCGTCGCCGGCGGCGCCGGTGCAAAGTCCCAGGCCTCGCCCGACCGCGTTCCGCTGCAGGCGAGCTTCACCATCCAGACGTACGCGGTGAAGACGTCGCTTTCCGACGACAGCGGCAATGGTACGCCCCCGGCCAAGCCCGGGAGGAAGGGATGATGCGCCGCCTGAGCGTCCTCGTCGCGGTGATGGCCGGCGTGTCGGTTGCGTCGGCGCAGATTCCGCCGTCCATCAACAAGCCCATTGAGCAGGCCAAGAAGAACGTCGCCGCGACCAACGCGCAGACGGCCGCCGCCAGTCCAGCCGTGAAGCAGGCACCGGGCACGAAGCCCGCGGCGCAGGCGCCGGCCAGGCAGGCGGGTGCGCCCGCGAAGGGAACGGCCAAGGCGCCGGCGTCCGCAGCGCCGTCCGGACCCGCGAAGGATTCGAACCGCATTTCGTTCGATCGCGAGGTCTTTGCGTATGTGAGTGAGGGGCGGCGCGATCCGTTCGCCTCGCCCATCGAGACCGGCGAGATCCGGCCGCTGGTGTCCGACCTCCGGCTCGTCGGCGTCATCTATGATCCGGCCGGCCGGAACTCGGTGGCCGTGATGCGCGACGTGAGCACCTCCCAGCAGTATCGCGCGAAGCCAGGCCAGATGCTCGGCCGGGCCCGCGTGTCGCAAATCAGGCCGCAGGAAGTGGTGATGACCATCGAAGAGTACGGGTTCAGCCGCCAGGAAGTGCTGAAGCTGAACGTGCAGCAGACCCAGCAGACCAAGGGGAAGCCATGAGGCGAGTCTACCAGCTGGCCGCGATTGCGGCCGCGCTGACCGTCGGCGCGCGAAGCGCCACTGCCCAGCCGGACGCGACGCGCGCACCGTCGTCGGTGACGGCGCTCAGCGTCGTCCCCGCCGCGGGGCGGGCCGAGGTGGTGGTGGCCATCGACGGAACGGTCGACGTCGTCGACTTCACGCTCACGAACCCGCGCCGCATCGTCGTGGACTTCCGCGGCGCGACGCTGAGCATGCCCGCGCGCTTCTACGACAAGGTGTCCCGCGGCGGCATCACCAACGTGCGCGTGGCACAGTACAAGCCGGACATCGTCCGCCTCGTGCTCGACGTGGACGGGCCGCGCGACTATACCGTCGTCCGCGGCGAGAACGACGTGCGCATCGCCATCAGCGGGTCCGACCAGTTTGCCGCCTGGCACCTCGGCGACGCCGCGACCAGCGCCACCGCCCCCGTGAACGCCGCGCCGGCCGTCCTCGCGCAGGCTCCGGCACGGCCGGCCGCGCCCGCCGTCGAGCCGCCGTACGAGCAGCCGCGCATCACGGTGACGTACGAGAAGGACACGGAAATCCGCGATGTGATCGGTTCGTTCGCCACGTTCGCCAACAAGACGATTGTTGCCGGCGCCGGCGTCGCGAACACCAAGATCGGCTTCATGGAGATCAAGAACAAGCCGTGGGACGTGGCGCTTGCCGCCATCCTCTCGTCGGTGGGCCTGACCGCCATCGAGGACACCACGGGCATCATCACGGTGGACAGCTACACCAACATCTCGGCGCGCCAGGCGCAGGAGCCGCTGGTCAGCCAGATCGTGCAGGTGAACTACGCCAAGGCGGGCGCCCTCGCCACGACCATCACCGGCCTCCTCAGCGCGGGCTGCAGCAAGGGCGGCGCCACGCCGATCCAGGCGGCCGGCGGCGCTCCCGGCGCTGACGCGGGGGCGGCGGGCGGTGCGGCGGCAGGTGGCGCGACGTCCATCTCGACGGCCGGCTGCGGACGCGGCTCGGTCACGACCGACGACAAGACCAACTCGCTGATCATTACCGAGACGCAGGCGCGGCTCACCGACGTCATGGGCTTCATCAAGGATCTCGACGTTCGCACGCCGCTCGTCGCCATCAAGGCGAAGATCATCGCCGTGGACCGCACGGGGACGGAGCGGCTGGGCATCAGCTACGACCTCGGCACCTCGGGCGCGTTCCAGAACAAGCTCGTGCCGCGCCTCGTCAACAACACGGTGGTGCCCGGCGACTTCCGCGTGGACCTCACCGGCGATGCCTTCACCGGGATCGCGAACGCCGGGCGCCAGTACAAGAGCGACGCCGCCGTCAGCCTCATCTACAACATGGCGATCGGCGGGTTCAACCTGACGTCGTTCCTTGACGCGCTGTCGCAGGAGCGGCTCTCCGACATCCAGGCGGAGCCGAGCATCACCGCGCTCGACAACACCGAGGCGACGCTCTTCTCCGGCTCGACGCTCTCGTACCTGCTCACGCCGCCGGTGCCGGCGGGCCAGATCAACTCGGTGGCGCCGCAGATCCAGACCAAGGAAATCGGCATCACGCTCACCGTGACGCCGCGCGTGACGGCCAACCGCCTGCTCAACCTCACGGTCACCGCCTCGCAGGAGCAGCTCGTGGAGGTGACGTCGGCGGGGCCGAACACCAACAAGCGCAACTCGAAGAACGAGGTGCTGGTGGCCGACGGTGAAACGGCGGTGATCGGCGGCCTGACGCAGACACAGGTCTCCAAGAGCCGCACGGGCATTCCGATCTTGAGCTCGCTGCCGCTCATCGGCCGACTGTTCAGCGAGACCGAGACCATCGAGCGCAAGCAGGACCTGATCATCCTCATCACCCCGCACATCCTGGATGACGGCGAGGTGATCCGGACCCAGCCCGAAGTGAAGAAGCCGTAACGGCTGTGACCCTGTTATGTTGAGCGGGGGCGGCCGGTGGCCGCCCCCGCTCTGCCGTCTGCCGTCTGCCGTCTGCCGTCCACCGTCCACCGTCCACCGTCACTCCCTTGCCACTCCGCTTCGTCACCGCCGGCGAATCCCACGGCCCCGCCCTCGTCTCGATCGTCGAAGGCGTTCCCGCCGGCCTCCCCCTGCTCGCCGCCGACGTCAACGCGGACCTCGCGCGCCGTCAGCTGGGCTATGGCCGCGGTCGCCGCATGCAGATCGAGCGCGACGAGGTGGAGTTCCTCTCCGGCGTGCGCGCCGGTGAAACGCTGGGCTCGCCCGTCGCGATGCTCATTCGCAACCGCGACTGGAAGAACTGGCAGGAGATCATGGACCCGGCTCCGCGCGAGGAGGACGCCGCGGGCGCGCGCAAGCGCGCCGTGCACCGTCCGCGCCCCGGGCATGCCGACCTTTCGGGGCTGCTGAAGTACGACCGCGACGACGCCCGCGACATCCTCGAGCGCGCCTCCGCCCGCGAGACCACCGCGCGCGTCGCCGCCGGCGCCATCGCGCGCCGATTGCTCACGGAGTGCGGCGTAACCGTCGGCTCGCACCTGGTGCACCTCGGCGGCATTGACGCCACGCGCCCGGAACCGATGCCCGCCGACCTGAATGCCGCCGCCGATGCGTCGCCGCTGCGCACGCTCGATGCCGACGCCGAGCAGCGCATGATCGCGCGCATTGACGCGGCCAAGCGCGACGGCAACACGCTGGGCGGCATCTGCGAGGTTGTCGTGGACGGCCTCCCGGTGGGGCTGGGGTCGCACGTGAGCTGGGATCGCCGCCTCGACGGCCGTCTGGGGCAGGCCATGCTTTCGATCCCCGCCGTGAAGGGCGTGGAGATCGGACTGGGCTTCGAGACGGCCCGGCGCAGCGGGGCCGAGGTGCACGACGAAATTGAGATGGCACCGGGACGCACGCGCAGCGGCAACGTGCGCCGGAAGACCAATCGGGCCGGCGGCACTGAGGGCGGCATGACGACGGGCGAGCCACTGGTGCTTCGGGTGGCGATGAAGCCGATCAGCACGCTCATGCGACCCCTCGGCACGGTGGACACCAAGACGAGCGCGCCGGCCGAAGCGGTGGCCGAACGCAGCGATGTCACGGCGGTGCCGGCCATGGGCGTGATCGCCGAGGCGATGGCCGCGCTCGTGGTCGCCGACGCCATGGTGGAGAAGTTCGGCGGCGACTCGATGAGCGAGCTGCTGCGCAACTTCGAGGCGTACCTCGCGCACGTGGCGCACCGGCTGGGCTGACGTGCCCGGCGCCGCGCACCTCGTCCTCGTTGGCATCCCCGGCGCGGGGAAGTCCACGGTCGGGCGCGAACTGGCGCGCCGGCTGAACTGGCCCTTCGTGGACTTGGACGACGACATTGCGGCCCGCGCCGGGATGAGCGTGCGCGACATCTTCGAGCGGCACGGGGAGAGGCACTTCCGGATGCTCGAGCGTGACGCGACCGAGCGGCTTGCCCGCTCCGACGCCGCGATGGTGGTGGCGCCCGGGGGAGGGTGGATCGCCGTGCCGGGGCTGATTGAGCTCGTTCGGCCGCCCTCGCAGCTCATCTGGCTGCAGATCACCCCGCTTCGGGCGCTGGAGCGCCTTGGACGGGAGGTCGAGCACCGCCCACTGCTCGCAGGGGCTGATCCGCTGGCCGCGCTCACTTCGTTACTGGCGGCGCGCGAGACATTCTATCTGCAAGCGGATCATGTGGTTAGCGTCGAAATGATGACGCCGTCAAGCGCCGTGGAGGCCATATTGGCGCTTGCCCGCCGCTGAGGAGCGGCATAGCATTGAGGCCCGGCGGTGAATAGACTGTCGGAAAGACCTCTATAGTTGTCCGCAACCATAAACGATGACCTTTCGCGTCCTTGGCCCGCATGAACGCGGGCGCTTTGCACCCGAAGCCTGGGGCCACCTGCTCGCCTTGAATGGAGCGGGTATTCTCAACGCGGCGGAGCTCGAGCAGGTGATCGAGCGCGCCATGCTGCAACTCGAAGGACGCATCGCCCTCGACGACCTGCGCGCCCTCATGGAGAGCGCCGGGCTCAGTGACGCAGGTACACTCCCGGAACCCGGGACCTTGCACTAGACCGATGGCAGCCAAGAAGAAGACCACCACCCGCAAGAAGACCGCCAGCCGCAAGAGCGCGCCGCGCAAGGTCGAGAGCGACGAGCTCCACGACGCCGAGGGCGAAGCGCACGCGGCGGGCAAGGCGCTCGTCATCGTCGAGTCGCCCGCGAAGGCGAAGACGATCGGCAAGTACCTCGGGGCCGGCTACGCCGTGAAGGCGACGGTTGGCCACGTGCGCGACCTCCCCGAGCGAACGCTTGGCATTGACGTGGAGCGCGGCTTCGAGCCCGAGTACGTGACGATTCCGGGAAAGGAGAAGACGCTCACCGAGCTCAAGAGCGCGGCGAAGAACGCGCGCTCCGTCTTCATCGCAACCGACCCTGACCGCGAGGGCGAGGCGATTGCCTGGCACGTGCGCGGCCAGGTCGCGCGCCGCAACGGCCCGCCCATCCGGCGCGTGCTGTTTCACGAGATCACGAAAGAGGCGGTCACCAGGGCCATCGAGTCGGCCGGCGACATTGACCAGCGCAAGGTGGATGCCCAGCAGGCGCGCCGCGTCCTCGACCGCCTGGTCGGCTACAAGGCGAGCCCGCTGCTCTGGAAGACCGTGAAGAAGGGGCTCTCGGCCGGTCGCGTGCAGACCGTGGCGCTGCGCATGCTCGTGGAACGCGAGCGCGCGATTCGCGCGTTCCGCCCCAACGAGTACTGGTCCATTGCCGCCCTGCTCGAGCACGACGGGCAGGCGTTCACGGCCAAGCTGCACCACATTGACGGCCACAGGCCGGAAATCCCCAACGAGGCGGCGGCGTAGGCGATCGTGCGCGACCTCTCGGGGCGGAAGACGTTCGACGTCACCGACATCAAGCGCCGCGAGCGGCGCAAGAACCCGGCGGCGCCGTTCACCACGTCCACGCTCCAGCAGGAAGCCGCCAAGAAGCTCGGCTTCGGCTCCAAGCGCACGATGCGCCTTGCGCAGAACCTCTACGAGGGCATCGAACTCGGGAAGGCCGAAGGCGCCGTGGGCCTCATCACCTACATGCGCACCGACTCGACGCGTGTCGCCGAGAGCGCGGCGCAGGCGGCGCAGGAGTACCTGCGGCAGCACTACCCGGACGAGTTCGTCGCGAAGGAACTCGAGCTCTACCTCAAGAAGAAGGAGAGCAACGCCCAGGACGCGCACGAGGGCATCCGTCCGACGGATCCGTCGCGCGCGCCGGAACATGTGGCCAAGCACCTGACGCCCGACCAGCTCAAGCTCTACACGCTCGTCTGGCAGCGCTTCATGGCGTCGCAGATGGCGCCGGCGATCTTCGACACGACCACGGTGGACTTCGACCTCGGGCGCTACCTGTTCCGCGCCACGGGGTCGGTGATCAAGTTCACGGGCTTCCTGGCGCTGTACAAGGAGGCCCGCGAGGAAGGCGAATCGAAGGCGCTCGAGGACGAGCAGGCGCTCCCTGCCATCGAGCCGGGCGAGCATGCCCCTGTGCGCGAGATCACGCCGAGCCAGCATTTTACGGAGCCGCCGGCGCGCTTTTCGGAGGCATCGCTCGTCAAGGAGCTCGAGAAGCTGGGCATTGGCCGGCCGTCCACCTATGCCAGCATCATCTCGACGCTGACCGACCGGCACTACGCCGAGCTCGAGCAGCGGCGGTTCTTCCCGACGCCGCTTGGCGAGAGCGTCGAGAAGGTGATGGTGAAGCAGTTCCCCGATGTCTTCAACGTCGGCTTCACGTCGGAGATGGAGACGGAGCTCGACAAGGTGGAAGACGGCGGTATGGCGTGGCAGACCGTGCTCACCGACTTCTACGGCCCGTTCGAGCAGTCGCTCAACGACGTGGACGTGGAGGCGCTGATCCGCGAGGCGCACGACCTGGGCGCGCTGGAGAGCGAACGGTGTCCGCAGTGCGGCGGCAAGCTGCTGCCGAAGGGCGGCTTCTTCGGCCCGTTCGTGGCGTGCGAGAATCACCCGAAGACCTGCAAGTACACCCGCCCGCTCAAGGGCGAGCGCGTGCCGCCGGTGATGACCGAGTATCCGTGCCCGCTCTGCAGCAAGCCGATGGTGATCCGCCGCGGCCGGTCGGGCGAGTTCCTTGGCTGCTCGACCTTCCCCAAGTGCCGCGGCACGCGCTCCATGCCCACGGGCGTGAAGTGCCCCAAGGATGGCGGCGACATCGCGGCGCGGCGCAGCAAGAAGCGCGGCAAGGCGTTCTATGGCTGCGAGAACTACCCCACGTGCGACTTCGTCTGCTGGGACAAGCCGGTGCTCGAGAAGTGCCCGGAGTGCGGCTTTGTGGGCGCGGAAGCGAAGAGCAACAAGACGCGCGGCCACTTCCGGAAGTGCCTCAAGTGCGGCAACGAATGGTCCGTCGAAGCGCCGGCGGATGCCGAGGGCGAGGCCGTGGGCGCGGCGTGACGCACGAGATTCATGTCGTCGGAGGCGGCCTCGCCGGCAGCGAGGCCGCCTTTCAGTTGGCCGAGCGCGGGCACCGCGTGGTGCTGCACGAGATGCGCGGCGTGCGCGGCACGCCCGCGCACCAGACCGAGCGCCTCGCCGAACTCGTCTGCAGCAACACGTTCAAGAGCACCGAGCTGACCAACGCGCACGGCCTGCTGAAGGCCGAGATGCGCCGGCTCGGGTCGCTGGTGCTCGAGGGGGCCGATGCCGCGCGCGTCGCGGCGGGGAGCGCGCTGGCCGTGGATCGCGACCTCTTCTCGGCGCACGTGCACGAGCGCGTGCTGCAGCATCCGCGCATCGTCGTGACCCGCGAAGAGATCACCGCGATTCCGGCGGCGCCCTGCCTCATCGCCACCGGGCCGTTGACCAGCGATGCGCTGGCGGAGAGCGTGCGCGCCCGGCTTGGGGTGCAGTCGCTCGCCTTCTACGATGCGATCGCCCCGATCATCGCGGTCGAGTCCATTGACCAGTCCGTCGCCTTTCGCGCGGCGCGGTGGAACAAGGAAACAATGGGAACGGCGGGGCGGGGGCAGGGTGAGGGGGGTGGTGCAGGGGAAGGGGAGGGTGCCGCCGGAACGCCGGAAGGCGCGTACCTCAACTGCCCCATGGACAAGGCGCAGTACGAGGCGTTCCTCGATGCGCTCACCACCGCCGACCAGTTCACGGCGCACGAGTTCGACGCGGCGCCGTACTTCGAGGGGTGCATGCCCGTGGAGGAGATCGCGCGTCGCGGGCGCGAGTCGCTGCGCTTCGGCCCCATGAAACCCATCGGGCTGCGCGACCCGCGCACGGGCAAGCGCCCGTGGGCGGTGGTGCAGCTGCGCGCGGAGGATCGCGCCGGACGGATGTGGAACATCGTCGGCTGCCAGACGCGGCTGCGAATTCCCGAGCAGCAGCGCGTCTTCCGGATGATCCCCGGGCTCGAACAGGCGGAGTTCCTGCGGTTCGGGTCCATCCACCGCAACACCTATCTCAACGCGCCGGCGGCGCTGACGCCGCACCTGTCGCTGCGCGACGATCCGATGGTGCTGTTCGCCGGGCAGCTCACCGGGGTCGAAGGGTACACCGAGAGCACGGCCACCGGGATCATGGCGGCCATCAACCTGTCGCGGCTGCTCGCGGGCCGCGAACCCGTCGTGCCGCCCCCCGTCACGATGCTCGGCGCGCTGTACCGCCACCTCCGCGAGGCCGACCCGGCGCACTTCCAGCCGATGAACGCGAACTTCGGCCTGCTCGAGGAGCTCCCCGAGCCGCCGCGCGACAAGCATCGCAAGCGCGAACTCTACGCGGAGCGCTCGTTGGCGGCGATGGCGGCGTGGATCGCGGAGAACGGGCTGGCGTGAGTTACACGTCGCCGCGCTCCACGCGCACGGCGAGGCGGCCCAGGGCGAGGAGGTTTCCGCTCCAGCTCACGAGCATGCCGCTCAGCAGCAGGATCCTGCCGAGCTCGGGATCCGTGACGTAGAAGCCGTACCCGGCAATGGTGCAGCCGATCACCGTGGCGGCGAAGCACTGCAGGAGGGCGACGCCGTAGAGCTTCCATTCGCCGATGCGGGCATCGCGCTCGAGGCGCTGCAACTCGGCCGCGCGCTCCTCCGGGGAAGGCGGCGTCCACTTGAAGAACGGCGGCGGTGCGGGCGGGCGCATGACGGGGCTTCGTACCCCGTGCGACCCACGCGGGTTCACCCCTGCGCGAACGCGTCCTTGCGCCGCTTCTGCGCCGGCCAGAGCTCGGTCTGCGGCAGTTCCTTTTCCAGCTCCAGGCGCACCCGCGTCGCGATGTCATCCACGGCGGTGGGGTCCGCGAACAGGTCGTACTCGCGCACATCCAGCCGCAGCACCGGGCAGCGGCGGAACCCTTCGATCCAGCGCCCATAGCGCGTGTGCAGCGAGGCGAAGTACTCGGGGTCGGTGTCCTTCTCCTTCGGCCGGCCACGGGTCATGATGCGGTCGAGGATCGTGTCGAACGGGCCGTGCAGGTAGATCATCAGGCGCGGCGGACGCGCTGCCGGAGCGTGCAGCAGCTCGGCGTAGAGGCGCTGATAGAGCTCCCAGTCGTTGGAGTTCATGTACCCCGACTCGAACAGGCCGCGGGCAAAGATCTCCGCATCCTCATACCACGTGCGGTCGAGCACCCAGCTGCCGCCCATCGCACGCATCTTGCGCATGCTCTCGAAGCGCGTGGCGAGGAAGTGCAGCTGGAGGTGCAGGCCGAAGGTGCGCATCCCCTGCTCGCCGTCGTAGAACAGCTCGAGCCAGGGATTCTCCGCATCAACGCTCTCCAGCGCGAGCTGGAGGCCGAAACGTTTGGCGAGGGCGTCGGCGAGGGTGGATTTCCCGCAGCCGATCATGCCGGCGACACCGAGGAGCATGCGTCCAATTGTAGCGCGTCCCGGCGTGGCGGCTACCGTGGGGGCGAGCAAGCCGTCGCTCCATATGCTCTGGACAACGGCGCCGGAATCCGCTATGCAACCGCCGCGGCCGATACCATGTGTGGCGTCCGGTTGCGGCCGCGGGCCGTCGGGTGAATCGTACGAGCGAAGCGAACTGGCTCGCAGCCGAGCCCTGCCTGTAGTCCCACCGCCGAAGGAGATCGACATGGCGTACGTCCGTTCCGTTACCGGCATGCTGCTCGCATGCGTGGTCGCCGCACCATTGGCGGCGCAACAATCCATCGTGCAGGAGCGCCTCGATCTCGGCGTGCTCTCCCGTATTCGCGACGAGGCGCTGAATCGCTCGCGGGTCGATTCGCTCGCGCAGCAGTTGCTTGACCGCCACGGCAGTCGGCTCACAGCGTCGCCGCAGATGCGCCGCGCGCAGGAGTGGGCGGTGCAGTCGCTACGGTCGTGGGGTTTGGTGAACGTGCAGGCCGAGCCGTGGGATTCGCTCTTCGGGCGCGGGTGGGAACGCGTCAGCTACAGCGGTCGCATGCTGGAACCGGTGCTGCAGCCACTCCGGGCCGACCCTCAAGCGTGGAGTGGCAGCACGAAGGGAGCGGTCACCTGCCCGGTCGTGCTCGTGGAAGTGCCGGACGACACGGCGCAACTGCAGCAGTTTGCGGGCCGCCTGCGGGGCGCATGCGTGATGTGGCAACGCTGGGTCCCCATCGGCCCGGAGTTCACGTCCCCGCCCCGCCGGTACGACGCGGACAGCATCCTGGCGTGGGGTCAGCGTCGGCCGCAGCCAGCACAGCCACCGCAGCAGGCCGAGCAGTTCCGCGCCGCACAGCAGCGACAGCAGGCATTGATGCGCTTCATCCGTCGCGAGGCACCGGCGGTGCTGCTCGTCCCGTCGGGGTGGACGTATGGCCTCCTGCGTACGGGTGGCCACCCGGATGGACGGCTGGCGCGCGACTCGGTCTATGAGCCGATCCCCACGCTGACCGTCACGCATGAGCAGTACGGGCAGCTCTATCGCCTTGCCAGGCAGGGCGTGACCTCGCGGCTCGAAGTGAACGTCCAGAATCGGTTCAGCAACCCCGACAAGCGGGAGTTCAACGTCATCGGCGAGATTCCGGGCACCGACCTGAAGCAGCAGGTGGTGATGATCGGCGGGCACTTCGACAGCTGGCACTCGGGCCAGGGGGCAACGGACGATGCCGCGGGATCGCTGGTGATGATGGAGGCCATGCGCATCCTGAAGACACTCAACCTGCCGCTCCGCCGCACCGTCCGCATCGGGCTGTGGAGCGGTGAGGAGCAGGGCCTTCTTGGTTCGGCGGCGTACGTTCGTGCGCATGCCGCGGAGTTGTCGAACATCTCGGCGTACCTGAACATCGACAACGGGAGTGGACGCCTGCGCGGCGTGTACGGCGAGCTCAATGAGCCGGCCATCCGCGTCTGGGATCAGGTGCTCGCACCGTTCCGCGATCTCGGATACGTGGGGAACCGGCTCGACCGCACGGGCGGCACCGATCACATCTCGTTCTGGCGTCGCGGCGTACCCGGCTTCCAGTTCATCCAGGATCCGCTCGAGTACAGCATTCGCACCCACCATTCGAACGTGGACACGTACGAACGGCTCGTCATGGACGACCTGAAGCAGGCCGCGGCGATCATCGCCTGGTCGGTGTACCACCTCGCAAATCGGGACGAGATGATGCCGCGCCCGCAGCCGTAGACGCGGCGGGAGCCGCTGGCGCACGGAGGGCCGGTCCATTCGAGTCGGACCGGCCTTTCGTTCGTTCCCGTCCGTCGCGGCAGAGTGGCAGCGAGTCAGGCGGCGCCGTTGCCCTCAGGCCGTGCGCCACTCGGCGCGGCGAAGAGTACCGCGACTGCTTCTTGCACCAGTGCGACCGCCCACTCGGCGTCGGTCGCGTCCTGCGTACCGAACGCACGATGGCTTGCCGTGCCCCCCGGTCGAGCTGGTACCGCACGGGTGTCCTGAATGGAAGTCTGCATGCGAAGGGCGAGTTGAAGGTGGACCGGCCGACCGTCAGGTCAGCGGTGGCGGAAGGATCTCATCGAGGAACCAGTACGTCTCGATGAGCATCGCGAGGAACATGCCCGCGACCCATACCGCCAGCTGCGCCCAGTGACGGATTCGCGCGTTGGGTGACGCGCTGAGCAGCCGGTCCAGCAGGTACCCCGTGCGGTAGCAGAGGTTGGCCAGCAGCGCGAGCACGAGCGGCGGCAGGATCTTGTCCGGGCCGAATTCCGGTTGCAGGCGCGGAGACGTGCGGATGGTCAATGCCACGAAGAGAGCCGTGAGGACCGCGTTGTACGTGATGCGGCGCCGTTCCCACCAGCGCACCGCGTCGCCGGATTGGAGGAGGGGTGCAGCGGTTTGGAATGCGGGAGGAGTGGAGAGCGGGGGAGGAGTAAGGAGTCTCCCTCCTCCCCCATCCCTCCCATCTCCACTCCTCTCCCATTCCAAACCCCTGCACCCCTCCCCCTCCCTGAATCGTCTATACTGTGTCATGCCCGACCTCCTCGCCGACTTCCTGACCCATCTCGCCAAGGAGCGCGATGTGTCGCCGCACACGGTGGCGGCCTACACGCGTGACCTGGGTGAGCTGCGTGACTTTCTCGGCGTCCACTACGGCGACCCGAACTGGCAGTGGGGGCAGGTGGACCGGCTCGTCCTCCGGTCGTGGATGGCGCACCTCGCGCGGCGCGGGCTTGCCAAGCGCTCCATTGCGAGAGCGCTGAGCGCCGCCCGCACGTTCTTCCGGTTCCTCCACGCCAACGACCTCATCGCGGGCAACCCGGCGCGCGCCGTCGGCTCACCCAAGATCGAGAAGTACCTCCCGGGCCACCTCGACCGGAAACAGGTCGAGACGCTGCTGCAGGCGCTGGAGACGCGCGCCAAGGAGGGGAAGCACCGCGACGTCATGGCGCTGGCGATGATCGAGCTGCTCTACTCGTGCGGACTTCGCCTCAGCGAGTTGCGCGGCATCAATCGCGCCGACCTTGATCTCCTTGCCGGGCAGGTGAAGGTGCGCGGCAAGGGACGCAAGGAACGCATCCTCCCCGTGGGATCGCACGCCCAGCGCGCGCTGCGCGAGTTCGAACGCAAGCGCGACCAGGTGATCGCCAGGGTGGGACCCGGCGCCGACCGGCAGGCCTTCTTCCTCTCCGACCGCGGCAAGCGCGCAAGCCTGTCAACGATCCAGAAGAGCATCACCGGCTGGCTGTCACAGGTGGATGAAGGGGCGGGGCTCAGCACGCACTCCCTGCGCCACACCTTCGCCACGCACCTGCTCGATGCGGGGGCCGACCTGCGCGCCGTGCAGGAACTGCTGGGCCACGCCTCGGTGAGCACGACGCAGATCTACACGCACACCAGCGTCGAGCGGCTCAAGCAGGTGTATCGGCAGGCGCACCCGCGCGCCTGACGAGCGGCTCGCTCAGGTGAGTTCGGCAAGCGCCCGCTCAAAGGCGGCGAGCTCCGCGGCCGACATTCGATATCCCTCGTCGGCCCCTGGATAGCGGCGTTCTCGCACGTCGTCGGCAAAGCGCACCAGCGCGTCGCGTGACGCTTCACCCAGCGCGGCGTACTGCCGCACGAACGAAGGCGGCGTGCCGGCCCCAAGTCCGAGGAGATCGTGATACACGAGCACCTGCCCGTCGCACCCCGCCCCGGCGCCGATCCCGACGGTTGGAATGGCGAGGCGATCGGTCACCGCAGCGGCAATCGCGGCGGGAATCGCCTCGAGCACGATAGCCACCGCTCCAGCGTCCTGCAGGGCCCTGGCATCGTTGATCAACGCGATCGCTTGCGCGTGCGTTCGCGCCTGCACGCGCATGCCGCCGAGCCGGGCCGCGCTCTGCGGCGTGAGCCCCAGGTGTCCGATGACCGGGATGCCGGCGTCGGTAATGGCCCGGACTCGCGGCACCATCGCGCGTCCGCCTTCCAGCTTGACCGCATCGCAGCCGGCCTCGGCCACGAAGCGACCGGCATTGCGCACGGCATCCACGTCGGCTGCCTGGTACGTCATGAAGGGGAGGTCGCCCACGAGCAGCGTCTCCGGTGCGCCACGCCGCGCGGCGGCGGCCAGCACCAGCATCGTCTCCATCGTGATTGCCGACGTGCGCTCGAGGCCGAGCACGACGTTGGCCGCCGAGTCACCCACAAGGATGACGTCCACGCCCGCTTGCTCGGCGAACCGCGCGGACGGATGGTCATACGCCGTCACCATCACGATGGGACGGCGATCGTGCTTGTACCGAATGAAGTCTGGCACCGAGAAGGTCATGACGTCGCTGGCAGGATGAGATGATTGTCAATCAGGCGCGTGGAGCCCGCAAACACGGCCACGATGGCGCGGGCCGGCGCAGCGATCGCGCTCGGCGGCGTGAGTGTCTCGGGGTCCACGACCTCCGCGTACTGCACGCGCAATCGCGGCTCGGCGCCAAGCGTGTCATGCAGCACGGCACGCACCGCGGTCGCATCGCGTTCCCCGCGTGCGGCAAGCGCCGCGGCGGCCCGCAGGGCCCTCGGAATGGCCGTCGCCGCCTGACGCTCATCTGTGGAGAGGTATCGGTTGCGGCTGCTCAACGCCAGACCGTCGGCTTCGCGGACTGTCGGGACGACGATGACCTCCGTGTCGAGCAGCAAGTCGCGGACAAGGCGCCGCAGGACGAGGGTCTGCTGAAAGTCCTTCTCCCCGAGGTAGAGCACATCCGCAGTCGTCGCCACCAGGAGTTTGGCGACCACCGTGGCCACGCCGTCAAAGTGACCCGGACGGAATGCTCCCTCCCAGCAGGTGCCGAGCGCACCGACCGTCACACGCGTGCTCTCGCCGCCGGGGTACACGGTGTCCACGGGCGGCGACCAGATCGCGTCGGCGCCGGCGGCCGCGGCCACGGCGGCATCGGTGTCGGGTGTGCGAGGATAACGCGCGAAATCCTCATTGGGGCCGAACTGGGTCGGGTTGACGAAAATGCTGACGAGCACAAAGCCGCCGCCGGCGCGGGCCGCGCGGATCAGCGCGGAGTGTCCGTCATGCAGCGCGCCCATGGTTGGCACGAACCGAACGGGACGTGAGTTGGCGCGGGCGCCACGAATCACTGCCCGAAGTTCCGCCAGGGTTTCGAACCGGATCATGCGTCAGTCGGTTGGGAGAGCACGAGGTCGACAGCCTCGGCGGCATCGCGGTCGAGGCCGGCACGCCGGGCGAGCGCGAGTGTCTGCCGCGCCGCGTGGATGTACAAGGGCACGAGGGCCGGAATCTCGCGGTGCAGTGCATCCAGATGCGCGCGTACCGTACCGGCGTCGCCACGAAGGATCGGTCCGGTGAGGGACGCTTCTGCGCCATGACGAGAGACCTGATCGACGGCATTGCGTGCGAGGGCTGCGAGCGCCTGGCGCGCGGCCGCCGCGTCCATGCCTGAGGCGGCCGCCGCGCGAATCGCGGCGTCGAGCAGGCCGACGGTGAAATTGGCCGCCATCGAACAGGCGGCGTGATACAGCGGCTTGGCATCATCGGCGAGCCGGAACGGCACGAGTCCGACGGCCAGGGCGACCTGCTCGGCAGCGACAATGGCGTCCGGGCTGCCTGTCACGGCTGCGGGCGCGCCGCTCAGCACGTCGTCCGCGAATTCCCGGGCGATGGTCTGGAGCGGGTGCAGGCTTCCGGTGCCGCGTGTCCGGGCGGCCAGAACGGACAAGGCCGCCACCGGAACGGCGCCGCTGGTGTGCAGCACGACGGCATCAGGGGGGAGTGCATGCGGCGACGCATCGAGGGCGCGGGCCGTCGATGCCACCGCGTCGTCCGGAACGCAGAGCAGCACGAACGCGGCCTCTCCCAGTGTCTCGAGCGAGCGTACGACATGCAAGCCGCGATCCGCCGCGCGCGTCGCGCTGGCGTCGCGTCGCGCGACGAGCGTCACCGGCCATCCGGCGCGTTGCAGCGCGATGCCAAGGGCCATGCCCAGGCGACCCGCGCCGATGATCAGCGTGGTGCGCGGAAGGGGATCAGGAGGGGTCGCCAGCATGGATGGAAACTACCCAGGAGCGCGTAACAGACGAGCGAATTTCGAGAACGTCACGACCCTCCGGGGCCGGCGTTGCGCGAATTCCGGGCGCTCGTCTCTTGGGCGTGATCAAGTATCTCGGCTCCAAGCGCACGCTGCTCCCACTCATCGTGGACGCCGTGCGCGCCGACGCGCGCGCGCGATCGGTGCTCGACCTCTTCAGCGGCACGGCGCGCGTGGGCCACGCGCTCAAGCTCGCCGGCTTCCGCGTGGTGGCCAACGACCACAACGCCTACGCGCACACGCTGTCGCGCTGCTACGTCGAGGCCGACTACGACGACGTCGCGCGCGACGCCGAGGTGCTGATCGGCGAGTTCAACGCGATGCCGGGGCGCGCCGGCTACTTCACGCAGACGTTCTGCGAACAGTCGCGCTTCTTCCATCCCAAGAACGGCGAACGCGTGGATGCCATTCGCGAACGCATCGCCGCGCTGGCCCTGCCGCCCGAACTCGAGGCGGTGATGCTGGTGTCGCTCATGGAGGCGGCCGACCGCGTGGACAGCACCACCGGCGTGCAGATGGCCTACCTCAAGCAGTGGG
>JAJZRK010000291.1 GCA_021802745.1 bacterium | reverse complement strand
AAACGCTCGGGCTGAACCCGAACGCCATTCCCACACTGCAGGTTGTGGACGACACCTTCACCACGCATCGGGACACCATGAGCGCCATCATCGCGAAGGCCAAGGCGCGAGCGGGGATCACATGAGTACACGACGAAAGCCGCAGACTCGCACGGGACAGCCCACGCCGGCGCGGCGCGGCGCAATCGCTCGCGTGCCGGCTGCGCTGCGCAAGGCAGTCTGCCGGGCCAACGTCGAGATCGCGCGTCGCGGTCTCGCGCTGTTCACGTTCGGCAATGCCAGTGCCATCGACCGCGCCAGCGGTCTCGTGGTGATCAAGCCGAGCGGCGTGCCGTACGCGACCCTCAAGCCAGGCGACCTCGTTGTCACCGATCTCGACGGGCGCGTCGTCGAAGGCGCATTGCGTCCGTCATCGGACCTCGCCACGCATCTCGAGCTCTACCGCCGCTGGCCGTCCGTGGGCGCGGTGGTGCACACGCACTCGCACTTTGCGACGGTTTGGGCGCAGGCACAGCAGGAGATTCCCTGCTACGGCACGACGCACGCCGACTACTTCGAAGGTCCTGTTCCGGTGGCGCGGGCGTTGAGCGCCGCCGAGGTGGCCAGCGACTACGAGCGCAACACCGGGCGTGCGATCGTCGAACGCTTTGATGGCGAGCCCAACACCATGCCGGCCGTGCTTGTGCCCGGGCATGCCAGTTTCGTCTGGGGTCCGACGATCGAGGTGGCGCTGGAGACCGCGTCAATCCTCGAGGAAGTCGCACGCATGGCCTTTCACACGGCGGTGCTGAATCCCGCGACTGAACCGCTCGCGCAGACGCTCCTGCACAAGCATTTCTCGCGCAAGCACGGTCCCAAGGCGTACTACGGACAAAAGGGCTGATGCGCCGCCGATCGCAGCGCGGATGGTCATGGCCGCTGGTTGTGGCGGCGCTGGCAGTCGCGGCTTGCCATCGAGCCGCCGCGTCGCGTCCGGCGCCCGAACCCGACGCCTTCCTGTTCTCCTACTTCACGCGAAACGGCGCCGACGGACTCCACCTCGCCTACAGCACCGACGGCACCACGTGGCGCGCGTTGAACGGTGGCCGCTCCCTGCTCACGCCGAAAGTCGAAGGCGCGGGCATCGGTTGGCAGGAGTGGGACACGCGGGCCTCCCTCATGCGCGACCCGTCAGTCCTGCGTGGCCCCGACGGCATGTTCCACATGGTCTGGACGATCGCGTGGACCGATCGGGGCATCGGGGTGGCGCATTCGCGCGACCTGATCCACTGGTCAGAGCAGCAGCGCATCGCGGTGATGGACCACGAACCCACTGCCCTGCAGGCCTGGGCGCCCGACCTGTTTTACGATGACGCAACGCGCCAGTTCGTCATCGCCTGGGCGACGTCCATCCCCGGCCGCTTTCCGGCCACCGATTCGATGGCGCAGGTGACGTCGAAGGGGCGTGCCGATCACCGACTGTACTACGTCACCACAAGGGACTTCGTCACCTACTCCAGGGCGAAGCTCCTCTACGATGGTGGTTTCGCCGCCATTGACGGCACCATCACGAAGGCCGGCAATCGCTATGTGCTCGTGATGAAGGACGAGACCTTCTTCCCCGAGCGTCGCAACCTTCGCGTCGCCTTCGCCGAGCACGCCACGGGACCGTACGGCCCGGCCTCTCCCGCCTTCACTGAGCTGCACACCGAAGGTCCGTCGATTCTGCGCACCGGCGGCTGGTGGTACGTCTACTACGACGAATACACCCGCGGGCACTACGGCGCGGTGCGCACGCGGGACTTCGTCACCTTCGAGCCATACCGCGATTCGCTGCGCACGCCGCGCGGCATCCGTCACGGTTCGGCGTTTCTTGCGCCGGCCGCGGTGCTGCGCGGACTGCTCGCGCTCGATTCGCTGCCGCCCAGCTAGCCGACTCCTCCCCGCACCTCGGCCGCGATCGCCCGGATTGCCGGCAGCACGCGCCCCATCGCGACAGGTGACGAGTCCGGCGTGCCCATCGCGTAGTACAGCTCGCGATAGAGGGGATACAGCCGCTCGTACACGGCGACGTCGCGCGGATCGGGCAACACCGTGCGGTACTTGGGGCAGAGCGCGTGCTGGGCCTCTTCGATGCTCGCGAAGGCGCCGCACGCAAGAAACGCGAAGATCGCCGAGCCAAGACTGGTGATCGGTGTCTCGGGGACAAGCACCGGCAGGTTCAGCACGCTCGCATACACCCGGTTGAGCACCTCGTTCTTCTGCGGGATACCGCCGCCGTGGATGACGCGACGGATCGGCACGCCATGCTCGCGCATCCGGTCGAGAATCACCCGCGTATGGAACGCCGTCCCCTCGATCGCCGCAAACAGGTCGTCCTCGGCGGTGCTGTTGAGGTTCCAGCCGAGTGTCACGCCGCCAAGGTTCGGGTTCACCAGCACCGTGCGGTCACCGTTGTCCCACGTCATGCGCAGGAGCCCCGTCTGCCCTGCCCGGTGGCGCGCGAGGCCTTCGGAAAGCGCCCGTACACTGCGCCCCGTGCGCGCGGCAAGCGCCTCGAACAGGTAGCCGCACGCCGAGAGCCCGGCTTCGATTCCCATCCTTTGCGGATGGATGGAGCCGTCCACCACGCCGCAGACGCCAGGGACCAGGCCCACGTCGTCCGCGATTCCCATGATGCACGTCGCCGTGCCGATCACGTTTACGATGTCACCCTCGGCGACTCCCGCGCCGATGGCATCCCAATGCGCGTCAAACGCGCCGACGGGGATCGGGATTCCCGCATCGAGCCCCAGCCGCTCGGCCCACGACGTGGTCAGGTGACCGGCAACGTGATCGGACGTGCGGTACGGTCCGTCGAGCTTCTCGCGGATGCCGGCGAGCAGCGGATCCACGGCCACAAAGAACGCCTCCTCGGGGAAGCCGCCGAGCGACGCGTTCCAGAGCCACTTGTGCCCCATCGCGCAGATGCTGCGCGGCACCTGGCGCGCGTCGGTGATGCCGCACAGCACGGCTGCCACCATGTCGCAGTGCTCGAGCGCGGTGACCAGCTCGCCCCGCCGGTCGGGGTTGTGGCGCAGCCAATGGAGCAGCTTGGCGAACCCCCACTCCGACGAATAGACGCCGCCGCACCACTCGATGGCCGGCACCTGGCGCTCGTGCGCGACGCGGGTGATGCGCGCCGCCTCGTCCTTGGCGCGGTGGTCGCACCAGAGGTAATAGTCGCCAAGTGGTACTAGATCGGCACCGACGGGCACGACCGTCGAACCGGTGGTGTCGAGGGCCAGGGCGCGCACGACGCTGCCGGGTACGCCGGCATCGCGCCGTGCCGTCGCCATCGCCGCCACCAGCGCGTTCATGTGTGCGTCGTGCGATTGCGTCGCAAAGTCGGGATCGCGCCGATCGCGCTGCACGGGGTACTCCGACACACCGTGCCCGATGACGCCACGCGCACTGTCCACGATGGAGACGCGCACGCTCTGCGTGCCGAAGTCCACCCCGGCAACGACAGTCATGCGGCGCCGTGCCGCAGCACGTCCCAACCCAGGTAGTGCGCCGTCGCTTCGTGCACCGCGCCGGCCACGTGCGAAAACGTCCCGGCCACGTGGTGCTCAAAGCCCTGACGGCAGATGTGCCGCAGCAGCGCCTGCAGGTTGTCGATCTGCACGACGCCGGCACCGCCGAAGGTCTTCAGTGG
>JAJZRK010000290.1 GCA_021802745.1 bacterium | reverse complement strand
CACGGAGACCGGAGTTGGCGGAGGTTCACGGAGGCTGCAACTTCTTGGGGGGACTACGTGCACCACGTCTTCCTTGCGCGGCGTGATGTCGTCACCCCTCCTCGTGGCAGTCTCCGTGAACCTCCGTGCCCTCCGGTCTCCGTGATGAAAAAGGCCTGCGGATTCGCACACGGCACGCACGTTACGGGACACTTCCGCGTTCGTCAGGGGTAGGAACCCACCGTCCCCTGATGGAGATCAGATCGTGAAGCGACTGTTCCTTGCCCTGCTGATCCTTCCTGCCCTCGCGCAGGCCCAGTCCTATACGTACCCGTCGTTCCAGCTGCCGACGCTCGTCGATCGCGAATACAACTTCGCCGCGGCGGACGCCGGGCGCGCCGGCACCACGCTGCTCTTCCAGTGGCGCGAGGCCGTGACGCCGCTCTGGCAGGCGGGCCTGGATGCGGGGCTGGCCGATCCCGATGGCGATGCGTCGTCACGGTTCGTGCTGGGCGGGCATGTCGCGCGGCAGTTGACGCGCGCCACCACCGACTTCCCGTTCGACGTCGCCCTGACCGGCGGCATCGGGTTCTCCGGCGCGGACGGGCACAACGTGCTGCGCATTCCGGTGGGCGCCTCGGTTGGCCACCGCTTCGACCTCGACGGCGGGATGAGCGTGACACCGTTCGTGCAGCCGCGCCTCTCGTTCGACCGGTGCAATGACTGCCGGGCGGCGAACTCGGATCGCAAGCTCAACGTCGCCGTGGATATCGGCGGCAGCCTGCAGATGACCGAGCAGGTGGCGTTGCGCATCGCGGCCACGGCCGGCGGCAGCGACTACAGCGGCTCCGGCAACGGCCTCGGGCTGAGCGTGGCGTGGACGCCGAAAGGGCTGAGAAAATAGCACCCACGTGAAATGAGGAGCAAGCAAGCGCCTGTTTCGAGGTGAGGGCCGCGTGGAGGGGGGCGTGGCGCGCCGGGCGGGCGGTGTCGTGGGCGTTCGCGGCGGGTGCGAGGCACTTTCCGGGCCCGACGGCGACGTCCAGCGCCGCGCACGGGATGCGCGAAGCGCACGAGACGGCATTGGCGCGGTGCTCAGCGCTTCAGCATCGTCGGAGCGTCGCGTGGGCCCGCGCAAACAGGGCGGCCGACGAACGCCACTGGCGAGCGCGAGCCAGACGTGCCGGACGGTGATCGGGATGCGGGCGCCGATCGTGAGGAGCGTGAGCCGGATGATCTGACACTGCGCGTGCGCCAGGGCGGTGCCCACGAGTGCCAGCCGGCGCAGCGCGTGGAGCAGCAGATACGCGACGGACGAGAAGTAGAGCCGCAGTTGATTGGCCACCGCATGCGTGATCCGCGTCGGATCACGATGGTCGCGAAAGCAGGCGACAAACTGCGCGAGGATGTGGGTGGCGCGGTCCACCTCACGTGGACGGCTACTCACTCGCTGCGGCGATACGCCTCGAGCAGGCCCCCGGCGCGCACCTGCCCATCATCGCCTTCACGGCGAACGCCCTGCACGGCGAAGCGGAGCGAGCGAGGGCGGCGGGCATGGATGGATATCTGACGAAGCCGGTCCCGCTGGCCACGCTGCGCGAGATTCTCGAGCGATGGATCGTGCCCTCGCCGCCGCGATTGAACCTTGCGATTGCGCGCGACGGTGCCCTCGTCGAACGAGCCGTTGCAGCGCATTCCCTATTTCGGCACTGGGAACAGCTCGGTACTCAGGTACTTCAATCCCGAGTCGGTGATCACCGTGGCAATGGTCAGCGCACGGTCCGATTCGCGCGCGACGCGAAGCGCCGCGGCGACGTTGGCACCGGACGTGAAGCCACAGAGGATTCCCTCCTGCTTCGCCAGCTGCCGCGCAGTGCGGACCGCCTCCGCGTCGGTGACCGTCAGGTACGCGTCCGCGAGCGACCGGTCATAGAGTTGCGGGACTTCCATGTAGCCGAGGCCTTGCAGTTTGTGCCGGCCGGCAACGCGCCGGCGCCCCGACAGGACCGCGGCGTTGCGGGGTTCGGCCACATAACACCGGATGGCGGGGTTCTTCCGTTTCAGGAATCGGGAGATCCCAACGAAGGTGCCCGCCGAACCCACCACCGAGACGAATGCGTCGATCTGCCCCCTGGTCTGCGCCCAGAGCTCGGGACCCGTGCCCAGTTCGTGTGCGCGCACGCTGCTCGGGTTCTTGAACTGGTCGGCGCGAAAGGCCTTCAGCTTCTGCGTCAGCGCATCGGTGACCTCCTCGACCTTCTTCAGATCGGCCCCCGTCACCTCGCCTGGACGACCCGTGACCTGCGGCACCAGCACGATCTTCGCTCCCAATGCCGCGATCATCTGCCGGCGCTCGACGCTGTTCCCCCTCGACATCACGACGATGAGACGGTATCCACGTCGCAGGCAGGCGAGCGCGAGCCCGGTGCCCATGTTCCCGCTGGTCCGCTCGATCACCGTGTCGCCGGGTTTGAGGCGTCCCGCCTGCTCGGCGTCGGCGATGATCTGGTTCGCGGCGCGGTCCTTCACGCTCAGTCCCGGGTTCGCCGACTCGAGCTTCACGACGATCCGGCAGCCGGTCCCCGCTGCGAGGCGGGTCAGTGAGACACAGGGCGTGTCTCCGATCAGGTCGAGCACGCTGTCGACAACGACACCAGGACGCACGGGATGGACCTCTGGTATGGGGAATCAGGCCGGGGCCCGGCGGTGAGAGGCGAGCCCGTCGAGCGTTACCACGGCGAGGCAGTTGCCCTCGACGTTCACAGCAGTGCGCGCCATATCGAGGAGTGGATCGATGGCGAGCATGATCACCAACCCCTCGGGCGGAAGGTGGAGTTGCGCCAGCAGGCCACCCCACACGAGGAAGAGTCCGCGGGGGATGGGCGGAATGCCACGGATGACGGCGAACACCATCGCCAGTAGCACCGCCTGCTGGCCCCAGCCGAGCGTCACTCCGTTCAACCGCGCCCAGAACAGCGTCACCAGGGGAAGATACAGGGCCGTGCCGGTGAGATTGAAGCTGTAGCCCAGCGGGAGCACGAACGAGATCGTCCGCCGTGACGCGCCCCATCGTTCGAGCTCTTCCATTGCTCCCGGCAGGGCGGCCGCGCTGCTCGCCGTCGAGAACGCCAGCAGGAGGGCCCCGGCGAGGGCGCGCATGAACGCCCCGGCACCGAACCGTCCGACGCGGCTCGAGACGAGCAGCATCAGCACCCCGAACCCGGCGAGGGCCACGTAGGCGGCGACGACGAGAGCCAGGAACGCACGCAGGCCGGCCCATCCGCTCGTGGCGACAACGGCGGCCGACGCAGCGAAGACAGCGACGGGCGCGGTCCACATCACGCCGCCGGCGAGCCGAACCATCACCGCCGCCACCGACTCGAGCAGCCGGACGAGCGGTGCCCCCAGATCATCGCGCAGCGTCCGCAGCGCCATCGCGAAGAGCACGGTGAAGAAGACGACCGCGAGCAGATTGTTGTCGGCCATCGCCCGGACGATGGACGACGGAATGAGCATCTCGCCGAACGACTCGCGCGCGACCGCCGCCACTGGTGCCGGGTCGATGCCCGCCGGCGGTGCGATGGGGACGAACGGCACCAGCAGATTGCCAGCGGCGAGGCCGACGAGCGAGGCGACGAGGGTGGCCGCGCCGAAGAAGAGAACCGCCCCGGTCGCGAGTCGCCGCAACGACACGATC
>JAJZRK010000289.1 GCA_021802745.1 bacterium | reverse complement strand
AGAGGGGGGACGGTCGGAGGTGAGGACGATCTGACGCCCCGCCTCGTAGAGTGCGTTGAAGGTGTGAAAGAACTCTTCCTGCGTCTGCTGCTTGCCGGCGAGGACGTGCACGTCATCCACGAGCAATAGGTCCGACTGGCGATAGCGACGCTTGAACTCGTTCATCGAGCGGGTCTCGATGGAGTTGATGACGTCGTTGAGGAACTGCTCGGCGGTGATGTACGTGACGCGAACAGATGGGTCGCGCTGGATGATGCGGTGCGCGATGGCCTGCATCAGATGGGTCTTGCCGAGCCCCGTGGCGCCGTAAATGAAGAGCGGGTTGTACGACTTGCCCGGCGCCTCGGCGACCGCAGCAGCCGCGGCCGCGGCCAATTCGTTGGACTTGCCGATGACAAAGTGGTCGAATGAGTACCGCTCATTCAATTGGCTCAAAATGACCGTATTGTCGGCTAATACTGGCTCTATTGTGGCTTCATTTTGAGGGACAAACAGGTCCATTTGCGAACGCGTGCGGCGCTCTTCCTGGACGCGAAAAGTCAGGGCGCACGGGTGGCCCAGGCAGATTGGGGCCAGGCTTTCCAGATACGCCGAGTGCTTGGAGGAGACCCAGTCAACGGCGAACTGATCCGGGGCCGCGAGCGTGAGGCGCTGGCCGTCGAACTCGAGTGGGGTCAGTGGGGCGAGCCACTGGTCTATTGTGTGCGCGGGGAGGTGATCGCGTGAACGATCGAGCAGGCGCGCCCAGGCTTCGGCTGCAGAGAGGGTCATCTGGTGGGGCTAGTTCTACTGCTACTGCTCACCACGGAGGCACGGAGAACCACGGAGGGACACGGAGAAAGGCAACGGCACTGCTTCTGGGAACGACAGTGCGCCACGCAGGACTTGGAGTGGCGAGCGCAGTTCCCCCAAGAAGTTGCAGTTGCTGTTGTAGTTCTCCGTGTATCTCTGTGTCCCCCCGTGCCTCCGTGGTAAGAAGTTGTAGTTCTGAAAAGGGCCCCGATCCTACGAACCGAATGTGGAAAAGTCAACATTCGTGAGTCCAAGCCAAACCAATTGACTTGACCTATCTCTATTGCGCGACTACGTTTAGCGGTCTGTCTACTAGTTGCAGTCACGCATTTTGGAGTCTCTATGGGCAAGCCAACCTACCGTCCACGGAACAAGCGCCGCATCAAGACGCACGGCTTCCGTGCCCGGATGGAAACCAAGTGGGGGCGCGAGGTGCTGAGCCGCCGCCGCAAGAAGGGGCGGAAGAGCCTCACCGTGAAGCTCCCGTCGAAGTACGCCGGCGTCTAATCGCCAGCGCCTCCCTCGCGCATCGCGCCTGACGCGCGAAGGAGACCTCGAGGCCGCACGTGTTCAGGGGAAGCGAATTCGCACCGCCGTTCTCGAGGTGCGACACCTCGCTTCCCCTCTGCATCGCCCTCGCGTTGGGGTGATCGTGCCACGCTTCGGCCACTCGGCGGTCGATCGCAACAAAGTCAAGCGGCGCCTGCGCGAACTGGCGCGCACCGAACTGATGCCGACGCTGGCGCCATTGGACGTGGTGATTCGGGCAAACCCGGCGGCGTACGCCGCGGACTACGAGGCACTGCGAGCGGCGGTGCGGACGGCGGCGGGAAAGATGGCACAGCGTGGCTCGGCGTAGCACGGAGAAGCACCGGTGAAACTCCTGCTCGTTCTACTCGTTCGTGGTTACCAGGTGGCGATCTCCCCCATCCTGCCGGCGTCGTGTCGCTACCTTCCTACTTGTTCCCACTATGCCATCGAAGCGCTGGAGAAGCATGGCGCTTTGCGTGGTGGGTGGCTCGCGGTGAAGCGCATTGCGCGATGCCATCCCTTCCGGCCGGGCGGTTACGACCCGGTGCCCTGACGAGCCAGCAACTGACCGATGGATAAGAAGCTCTTTCTCGCGTTCACGCTGTCCGGGTTGGTGATTGTCGCGACGCCGTATCTCTTTCCGCGGCCAAAGCCGGCGCCGGTGCAACAGACGGCCGACGGCAGACGGGAGACGGCAGACAGCGGACAGCCAGCAACCGCTGCCGGCTCACCCACTGCACCAGGCGCGACGGCCCCCACGCCCTCGGCGGCGGGCGCGACCGCATCGCCCACCACCGCGCCGGTCGCCGTTGTTCCGGCCGTTGCCGCCGAGACGCTCGCGGTCAACACCGCCGTCAATCACATCCATTTCTCCACGCTCGGCGCGGCGCCCATCAATGTGGAGCTTCCCGGCTTCACGTCGCTCGGGCCGAAGAAGGGACAGGTCTCCATCCATCAGCGCGGCGAGCCCTTGCTGCGCTATCGCCTGCTGTCGGGGCGCGACACGGTGGATCTGTCCAGGATGGTCTTTGCGCCAACGCGCAGCACGCGTGCCGACGGCGCGCAGGAAGTGCGCTTCCACGGCGTGAGCGGAACCACCGACATCACGCTGCAGTACACGCTTGCGCCGAACAACTACCTGACCACCGTACGCGCCACGGTGAGCGGCGTCGCCGCGCCGGCGTATCTGTTTGCGGATCTCCCCACGGGGTTCGTCTCGCAGGAAGGGGACACCATCGGCGACATCAACTCGCTGGCGTACGCGGTGAAGCCGCAGAAGGGGAGCGCCAAAGGGATTCCGTTCCGCAAGCTCGATCCGGGTGAACAGCGACTCGAGGCGGGGCCGATGTACTGGGCCATCGCGAAGAACAAGTATTTCCTCGTCGGAATGCTCGCGTCGGAGAAGGCGCCGACCATCGCCGAGGTGCATTTCACTGGGGGGGCGCGCACGTCGAAGATGGCGACGCGCGGACAGGCCACCGTGGTGCTGCCGCTCGCGGCCGACGGCACGACGACCTTCGACCTGTATGCTGGCCCACAAGAATGGGAACGGATGCGCGCCCTGGGGCGCGACTTCGAGAACGCGAACCCCTACGGCGGATTTTTGCAGGGGATCGTGCAGCCGTTCGCAACTATTGTGATGCGCGCCCTGCTCTGGATGAAGCGCACCACGCAGATGAACTACGGCTGGGTGTTGGTGATCTTCGGCGTGGCCATCCGGTTGCTGATGTGGCCGCTGAACCAGAAGGCGATGCGCGCGTCGCTCAAGTTGCAGGTGCTGCAGCCCGAGCTGCAGGCGCTGCAGGCGAAGTACAAGAGCGATCCGCAGAAGCAGCAGCAGGAGATAATGAAGCTGTACAACGAGCACGGGATGAGTCCGCTCAGTCCGCTGCTTGGCTGTCTGCCGATGCTGCTGCCGATGCCGATTCTGTTTGCGCTGTTCTTCGTGTTTCAGAACACCATCGAGTTCCGTGGTGTGTCATTCATGTGGCTGCCCGATATCTCACTCAAGGATCCCCTCTACCTCCTCCCCCTCCTCATGGGCGCGTCGATGTACCTGCTGAGCTGGATCGGCATCCGCAACGCGCCGCCGAATCCACAGGCGAAGATGATGGCGTACCTGATGCCGGCGATGATGACGTTCTTCCTCATCAACTTCGCGTCGGGGCTGAACCTGTACTACACGGTGCAGAATCTCGCCGCGCTGCCGCAGCAGTGGTTGATTGCGAACGAGAAGGCGCGGAAGGTGAGGAACGGGTGAAGGGGATTGCAACGGCTCACCACGCCACGGCAACAACACACCACGGAGACACTGAGGACACAGAGTAACACGGAGAACTGCAACTTCTTGGGGGAACAGCGCTCGCCACTTTAAAGCCTGCCTGGCGTGCTGTC
>JAJZRK010000288.1 GCA_021802745.1 bacterium | reverse complement strand
AGTATCACCCACTCTTCAACGTGATGCTGCGCGACGACAAGACATACCCGTACGTGAAGGTGACGGTGCAGGAGCCGTACCCCCGTGTGCTGGTGACGCGGCGGGTCCTCGACGATGGCGCGCAGTATTACGGCCCGTTCACCGACGTGGGGGCCATGCGCAACGCGCTGAACGTCGTGAAGCGCGTCTTCACCGTGCGGTCGTGCCGGTGGAACATGCCGGCGGAAATGCCGGAGCGGGCCTGTCTCGACTTTCACATTGGGCGCTGCAAGGCGCCCTGCATTGGGGCGCAGTCGCTGGCCGACTATCAGGCGATGATCGCCGAGGTGGTGGCGTTCCTCGACGGCAAGCCGGACGAGGTGATGCGGCGGGTGCGCGGTCGCATGGAGGAGGCGTCGGCGAACCTCGACTTCGAGCGGGCCGCCGAGCTGCGCGACGCGCTGCGGCACCTCGAGCGCTTCGAGGAGCCGACGATCATGGTGGATGTCGAGGGAAACGACCGCGACGTGGTGGGCTTCGCGCGTGACGGCGACGATGCGTGCGTGACCCTGTTGAAGGTGCGGGGCGGCAAGCTCCTGGCGCGCGACCAGCGTTTCCTGGAGCAGGCGGAGGGGGAGAGCGATGCCGCCGTGCTCGCCGCGTACCTTGCCGGGAGCTATCGCGCGGCCACGGAGCGCCCGACCGAAGTGCTGCTCCCGTTCGCCCCGGACGACCTCGACGTCCTCGAACCCGCGCTGCGGCCAACGCGCGTGCTGATTCCTCAGCGCGGCATCAAGCGCGAATTGCTCGACCTCGCCGAGCAGAATGCGCGCCACCTGCTCGAGGAATTCAAGCTCGCGGAAGACGAGGCGGATGAGCGCGCCGGGGACCCAGTCTACGAACTCGGGCGCGCCCTCGGCCTCGCCAAGATTCCACGGTCGCTGGTCTGCTTCGACAACTCCACGGCGCAGGGGAAGGACAATGTCGGTGCGATTGTCTGGTTCGAGAACGGGCGCCCGCGGCGCTCCGAGTATCGCACGATGCGCGTGAAGACCGTGGATGAGGCGCACGGCCCCGACGACTTTGCGTCCATGCGCGAGGTGGTCGAGCGGTACTTCCGCCGGCGCGTCGAGGAGGAGAAGTCGCTGCCGGATCTCGTGGTGATTGATGGCGGCAAGGGACAGCTGGCGGCGGCGCACGACGCGCTCGACTCGCTCGCCCTCGGGGTGCTACCGCTCGTGTCGCTGGCGAAGCGCGAGGAGGAGGTGTTCCTCTTTGGCCGTGCCGAGCCGCTGCACCTGTCGCGGCGCTCGCCGGCGCTCCGGCTGCTGCAGCAGGCGCGCGATGAGGCGCATCGCACCGCCGTCGGCTACAATCGAAAGCGACGCTCCATGCGGACGCTCACCTCGGCCCTGCTCAACATCCCCGGCGTCGGGCAGGCGAAGCGGCGGGAACTGCTGCGGGCGTTCGGCAGCGTGGATGGCGTGCGCGCGGCGACGGTGGAGCAGGTGTCGGCCCTGAAGGGTTTCTCGGCCAAGAGTGCCGCGGCGCTGCTCGACGCCTTGCGCGCGACAGCGCCGGACCGGCCCGCGACGATGGGCGACCCGCTGACGGCACCGCCGAGCATCGGCCCCACCGCTGATCAAGCGGAAGCACCGACCAATCCGTAAGTTCTTCGGAGGCGCGAATGCGCGGCGCCTTGCGTGCTCGTTCGCGGCTGCCGCCGTCCGTCCTCGACCGAACGATCGTCTACCGTCCACCGTCCACCGTCTACCGTCTACCGTCTGCTCCCATGTCCTGGACTCTCCATTGCACCACGGGCTGCGGCTACACCGCACCCGGTGACAAGCTGGCTTCGCTCTGTCCCACCTGCGCTCAGCCCCTGACCGCGCGCTATGACGCGGCCGTGCCGCGTGCGTCCATCACCACGGACTGTTCGCTCTGGCGGTATGCCGCCGCCCTGCCGATCGCGGCCGGCGAGACGCGGGTGAGTCTTGGCGAGGGCATGACCCCGCTCCTCGAACTGCCGGCGATCGCCCGCGAGATCGGCGTCCGCCGTCTCTGGGTGAAGGATGAGGGGCAGAACCCGACCGCCAGCTTCAAGGCGCGCGGGCTCATGATGGCGGTCACCCGCGCGAAGGCGCTGGGCCTGCCCGGCGTCTGCGTGCCGACGGCCGGCAATGCGGGCATCGCGCTCGCCGCCTATGCGGCCGCCGCCGGACTCCCGGCGCGCATCTACGCGCCGCGCACCACGCCGCCACCCATCCTCGGCAGCATCCGTGCCTACGGCGTTGAACTGGAACTGGTGGACGGACACATCGGCGACGCCGGAAAGGCCACCGCGCAGTTCGCCAAGGAGAGCGGCTACTTCAACGTCGCCACCGTGCGCGAGCCGTACCGGGTGGAAGGCATGAAGACGATGGGCTATGAAGTTGCCGAGCAGATGGGGTGGGAACTGCCGGACGCGATCATCTACCCGACGGGTGGCGGCGAAGGGACCATCGGCATCTGGAAGGCCATCGGGGAGATGGTCGAATGGGGGTGGCTGCCGAGCGAGGTCGTGAAGCCGCGCATGATCGTGGCGCAGGCCTCCGGGTGCGCGCCGCTCGTGCGCGCGTTCCATGCCGGTGAAGAGAAGGCCACGCCATGGGAGAATCCGGCCACGCACGCGAGCGGGCTGCGCGTGCCGGGGCCGTTCGGTGACCGGTGGACGCTGCGCACCCTGCGCGAGAGCCACGGCGACGCCGAGGCGGTGGACGAGGATGCGATCCGCGCCGGGACGTTCACGCTTGGCTCGCGCGCGGGCATTGACGCCGCGCCGGAAGGCGGGTGCGCGCTGGCGGCCACCGCACAGCTGGTGAAGACGGGGCGCCTGGCGTCGGACGCGAGCGTCGTCGTGTTCAATACGGGATCGGGGGCAAGCTACCGGTGGTAAGCGACTGAGGATTGGGAATCCGGATCGGGAACCGAGATTGCGAATTCGGACTGCGACTTACGATTCTTCAGGTCGCCAATCGCCAGTCGCAGTGCGCAGGCGACGTCCTTGATCGGAATCCGGATTCCATATCTCAATCGTTCGTATCCCATGCTTATCGCCATCCTCGACCCCGCGCACGGCATCGCCGGCGACATGACGCTCGGCGCGCTGCTCGACCTGGGCCTCGACCCGGAGTGGCTGCGCGCCTTGCCGTCGGCGCTCGGGCTTGAGGGAGTCACGGTGCGCATCAGCGACGTGAGGCGCGGCGAGATCGCCTGCAAGAAGGTGGACTTTGACATCCCGCCGCAGCCACATGGACGGCACCTCAAGCACATTGCGGCGATCGTGCAGGGATCAACCGCGCCCGATACGGTGAAGGCGATGGCGCTTGACGCCTTCACGCAATTGACCGACGCGGAGGCGGCCATTCACGGCACCACGCGCGACAAGGTGCACCTGCACGAAGTCGGGGCGGTGGACGCCATTCTCGACCTCATGGGGTCCATCTGGGGACTCCAGCAGCTCGGCGTGGAGGCCGTGTACAACATGCCGGTCACGGTTGGCGACGGCTTCGTGGACGCGGCGCACGGCCGCATGGCGGTGCCGGCGCCCGCCACGCTTCGCCTCCTCGAGGGGATTGCCGTGCGGCCGGGACCGGACGGGAGCGGCGAACTCGCCACGCCCACGGGGGCGGTGCTGGTGCGGGTGCTTTCCAGGGGAGCGCCTCCCGCGGTCTACACGCCGGTTCGGAGCGGGAGATC
>JAJZRK010000287.1 GCA_021802745.1 bacterium | reverse complement strand
TCTATGGGTTCCTGCACGCTGCGCGGCGCCATCACGGCACTCGTGACTCCCTTCACGCCCGACGGGGCCATAGACGAGCCCGCGCTGCGCGCGCTCGTCGCCTGGCAGATCGAGCAGCACATTGACGGCCTGGTGCCGGTGGGTTCGACCGGCGAGGCGGCGACGCTCTCGCTGGCCGAGCGCGAGCGCGTGGTGGCCATCACCGCCGAAGTCGCCGCCGGTCGCGTGCCGGTGATCGCGGGGGCGGGGAGCAACGACACGGCCGCGGCCATCGAGAATTCCCGCGTGCTGGGCCGCGCCGGCGCCACGCACCTGCTGCACGTCTCGCCGATGTACAGCAAGCCGCCGCAGCGCGGGCTCGTCGCCCACTTTCGCGCCGTGGCCGACGCCGCGCCGCTGCCGGTGGTGCTCTACAACGTGCCCGGCCGCACGGCGAGCAACATGGAGGCCGAGACGCAACTCGCGCTCGCCGAGCATCCCAACATCGTGGCGACCAAGGAAGCGTCGGGGAACATCGAGCAGATTGGCGAGATCATCAGGCGCCGTCCCGCCGGCTTCGCCGTGCTCTCGGGCGACGACGGCCTCACCGTGGACGTGATGGCGCGCGGCGGCGACGGCATCATTTCCGTGGTGTCGAATGCCCTGCCGGCGGCGATGCACGCCCTCACCGCGGCGGCCGCTCGTGGCGACGAGCCGGCGGCGCGCGCCGTGCACGAACAGTTGGCGCCGCTGTTCAGCGCCGCGTTCGTGGAGTCGAATCCCATTCCCATCAAGGCGGCGCTCGCCATGATGGGGCGCATCCAGAACGTCCTGCGTCTGCCGCTCGTGCCGCTCGAGCCGCGTCACGCGTCGGTGCTGCGCAACGCCCTGGCGAGTGCCGGAGCGCTGGGCGCATGAAGGCGACCATCGAGTTGTCCGCGCTCGAGGCGCGCATCGAGGCGCTGTTCCAGACGCCCAATCACATGCCGTCGCCCGACGATGCCGAGACGACCATTGACCTCTTCCTGTCGGCGCTCGAGTCGGGGGTCATTCGCGCGGCGGTGCGCGGGCCGCACGGGGAATGGTCCGCGGTGCCGTGGGTGAAGCGCGGCATCCTGGCCGGCTTTCGCGTCGGGCGCATGGTGGACCAGTCGGTGCTGGGCGACGCGCGGGTGGGCCAGCCGTTCACCTTCTTCGACAAGCACACGTATCCCACGCGGGCGCTGACGCTCGACGACGGCATCCGGGTGGTGCCCGGCGGCTCGTCCATCCGTCGCGGCGCCTTCGTGGCGCGCGGCGTGGTCTGCATGCCGCCGATGTTCGTGAACGTCGGGGCGTACGTCGGCGCCGGCACGATGATTGATTCGCACGCCCTCATCGGGTCGTGCGCGCAGGTCGGCGAGCGGGTGCACATCAGCGCGGCGGCGCAGATTGGCGGCGTGCTCGAGCCCGTGAACGCGTCGCCTGTCGTCATCGAGGACGACGTGGTGGTCGGCGGCAACTGCGGCGTCTTCGAGGGAACGGTCGTGCGCGCGCGGGCGGTGCTGGCGGCCGGCGTCGTGCTGACGCGCGGCACGCCGGTGTTCGATCTCGTGAACGAGCGCGTGCTCCGGGCCGAGGCGGGGGGCGTAATGCAGATCCCGGCCGACGCCGTCGTCGTCCCCGGTGCGCGGCAGGTGAGCGGCGGCTGGGGACGGGAGCAGGGGCTTTCCCTGCAGACCCCGGTGATCGTCAAGTACCGCGACGACAAGACCGACACGGCCACGGCGCTCGAGGGATGGCTGCGGTGAGCCGCTGCGCATGCGCGTAAACGGCCGGCTACGCGTTCCGGGCGACAAGTCCATTTCGCACCGGGCGCTCATGCTCGGCGCGCTCGGCAGCGGCGTGTCGCGCGTGCGCGGCGTGCTGCAGTCGCTCGACGTGCACAGCACCGCTGGCGTGCTGCGCGCGCTCGGCGCCGACGTTCCGGCGCTCGACGACGAGATGGTGATCGGCGGCGGGGGGCTGCGCGGCCTTCGTGCGCCGACGGTTGATCTCGATTGCGGCAACAGCGGCACGACGACGCGCCTGATGGCGGGCATCGTGGCGGGGTCGCCGCTGGCGGCGCGCTTCGTGGGCGACGCGAGCCTCAGCCGCCGCCCGATGGGACGCGTCGCGCGCCCGCTGTCACAGATGGGAGCACGCTTCGAGTTTGCGGGCGCCGCCGGGGACGGCCTGCCGATGACGGTGCACGGCGGACAGCTCATGGGGCTGACGTGGCGCATGGAGACCGCGAGTGCGCAGGTCAAGAGCGCCATTCTGCTCGCCGGTCTCGTGGCCGACGTGCCGGTGGAAGTGCATGAGTCGTCGCCGACCCGCGATCACACCGAGCGCATGCTCGTGGGGCGCGGCGTGGACCTGCGCGTCGAGGACGGCGTCGCGACGCTCGTGCCGTCGGCGCGACTCGATGCGGCCGACCAGATGGTCCCCGGCGACCCGTCGTCCGCGACGTTCTTCGCCGCGCTGGCCGCCCTCGCCGACGCGGGCGAGATGGCGCTGGACGACGTGTGCATCAACCCGACGCGCAGCGGCGCCTTCCGCGTGCTGCAACGGATGGGTGCGGCCGTGCGCTTCGAGGAGCGGCGCCTCGACGGCGGCGAGGAGATTGCGCGCGTCGTCGTCGCGCCGGGCGGCTTGCGCGGCACGATCGTCGAGGCGCACGAGGTGCCGTCGCTCGTGGACGAACTGCCGGTGCTGGCCTGCGCGGCGGCGTGCGCCGACGGCGAGACGCGCGTCACCGGGGCGGGCGAACTGCGCGTCAAGGAGAGCGACCGCATTTCGGCGATCGTCGAGAACCTGCGCGCGGTGGGCGCCGAGGCGGAGGAGCTTCCGGACGGCTTCGTGGTGCACGGCCACGGCCGCCGCCCGTTCGCCGGCCGCGTGACGACGCATGGCGACCATCGCATCGCCATGGCGTTCGGGGTGCTCGGCGCGATTCCCGGCAGCCAGATTACGGTGGACGATCCCGCCTGCGCAGCGGTGTCGTTCCCCACGTTCTGGAAGGAGCTCGCGCGTGTCGTCGGCTAGCAGGCCCCCGCTGGTCGTCACCATTGACGGACCCGCCGCGTCGGGCAAATCGAGCACGTCGCAGATGGTCGCCGAGCGCCTTGGCCTGCGGCACGTGGACAGCGGGATGATCTACCGCACGGTGACTGCGGCGCGCCTACGCGGCACGGACGCGCCTGAACTGTGGACGGAGCAGTCGGTGCTCGACGTCGCGCCGCGCGTGTCGGTGGTGCCCGGTGCGACGAGTTTCGAACCGCGGCTGGACGGCGCCGAATGCGAGCGTGAGATCCGCGGCGATGCGGTGACCGCGACGGTGAGCCTGGTGGCGAAGATGCCGCGGGTCCGCGCCTGGGTGAACGATCTGGTGCGCGCGACCGCGGCGTCGCACGAGATCGTGGTGGACGGGCGGGATATGGGCACGGCGGTCTTCCCCAATGCGCGGCTGAAGATCTGGCTGGTGGCGATGGCGGCCGAGCGGGCCCGCCGCCGCATTGTTCAGCGCACCGGGCGTGCGCCCACCGCGGCCGAACTGGCGGCGGAGACGGCGGAACTCGAGGCGCGCGACCTCAAGGACCGCGCGCAGACGCAGCCCGCCGCCGACGCGGTGTGGATTGACACCACGGGCATCACCCAGGCGGAACAGGTGGAGCTTATTGTGGGGCTGGCTTTGGAACGGCGGTAGTGGGGAAGGGGGGGGCA
>JAJZRK010000286.1 GCA_021802745.1 bacterium | reverse complement strand
CCTGCACCCCCCCATCCCCTACCCCGCTTTTCGTCGCCGCTTCATGAAGTCATCGAAGTATGTGTAGATGACCGGCGTCACATACAGCGTGATCAGCTGCGAGAAGGCCAGCCCGCCCACCACCGCGATGCCCAGCGGCCGCCGCGACTCGGCGCCCGCCCCCGCCCCCAGCGCGATCGGCAGCGTCCCCACCAGCGCCGACCCCGTCGTCATCATGATCGGGCGGAAGCGCACCAGGCACGCCTCGTAGATCGCCTCGAAGGCCGGCGTCCCCTTCTTCTTCTCCGTCTCCGTCGCGAAGTCAATCATCATGATGGCGTTCTTCTTCACGAGCCCGATCAGCATGATGATGCCCACCCACGCGTAGACCGTCAGCTCGGTGCGCGTCAGCACCAGGGTGATCAGCGCGCCGAACGCCGCAAACGGAATGCCGCTCAGGATCGTGAGCGGGTGGATGAAGCTCTCGTAGAGCACCCCGAGCACGATGTAGATCACGAAAATCGCGATGACGAACAGCGCGAGCAGTCCCTTCTGCGTCTGCTGGAAGACCTGCGCGGCGCCATAGAACCCCGTCGCCACGCCCTCGGGGAGCGTGCCGCGCGCCGCCTTCCCGATGGCCGTCACGGCGTCGCCCAGCGCGTACCCCGGCCGCAGGCTGAACGACAGCGTCACGCTCGGCTGCTGCGCGGTGTGGTTGACGAGCATCGGGCCAAGCGTACGCTCCACGTGCGTCACCGACGAGAGCGGCACCAGCTTGCCCGTCTTCGCGCGGACGTACAGCATGTCGAGCGCGCTCAGGTCGCTCTGGAACTCCGGCAGCAGTTCGAGAATCACCAAGTACTGGTTGTTGGCGGTGTAGATGCTGCTCACCTGCCGCGAGCCGTAGGCGTTGTACAGCGCCTGCTCGATCTGTTCCGGCGTCACGCCGTACAGTGCGGCGCGGTCGCGGTCGAGTTCCACGGAGGCCTGCGGATTGGCGATCTGCAAATCGGTGGTGACGTCGGTGATCTGCGGCAGTTCCTTGAGCGTCTTCTCCGCCGTCTGCGCGGCGCCGTACAGCACCGGCAGGTCGGCGCCGGTCAGCGTGTACTGGTACAGGCCCTTCGAGGTGCGCCCGCCAATCTGGATGACGGGATCGTTGCGCACGTACACCGCGATGCCGGGCACCGCGCGCAGCTTCTTCGTAAGCTCGGGGATGATCTCGTCCGCCGACTTGTCGCGCTGGTCGCGCGGCTTGAGGCGCATGGTGAAGCGCCCCTGGTTGGCCGTCCCCGACGTGCCGCCCTGTCCGGTGCCCACGTTCGAGATCAGCGCATCCACGTTGGGATCCTGCAGGGCGATGGCCACCACCGCCTTCTGGTGGCGCACCATCTCCTCGAAGCTCGTCCCCTGCGCCGCCTCGGTGCTCGCCGAGAGGCGGTTCTGGTCCTCCGACGGGAAGAAGCCCTTGGGCACCATCTGGTACGCCACGGCCGTGAGCACCAGCGCCGCCGCGCTCGCCACCAGCGCCACCGGGCGGCGCGCCATCACCCACGTGAGGGTGCGCGCGTACGTGCGATAGGCCCACTGGTAGGCCGCCTCGAACCGGTCGAGCAGCCAGTTGTGCGTGCCGTGGATGCGCGCCTCGTTCAGGAAGCGCGACGCAAGCATGGGCGTGAACGTCAGCGACACCGCCCCCGACACGAGGATCGCCGCCGTGATCGTCACCGCGAACTCGCGGAAGAGCCGCCCCACGATGCCGCCCATGAAGAGGAGCGGTATGAAGACGGCGACCAGCGAAATGGTTATGGAGAGGATGGTGAAGCCGATCTCCGCGGCGCCGTCGAGCGCGGCCTGCAGCGGCTTTTTTTCCCATTTCCATGTGGCGCACGATGTTCTCGAGCATCACGATCGCGTCGTCCACGACGAACGCCACCGCGAGCGTGAGCGCCATCAGCGACAAGTTGTCGAGACTGTAGTCAAGCGCCCACATCACCGCGAACGTCCCCACCAGCGCCATCGGCACCGCGACGCTGGGGATCATCGTCGCCGAGGTGTTGCGCAGGAACAGGAAGATCACGAACACCACGAGGAAGATCGTGAGGCCGAGCGTGATCTTCACGTCGTGCACCGACTCGCGGATGCTCGCCGAGCGGTCCACGAAGATCTCGAACTCCACGGCGGCCGGGAGCTGCGCGCGCAGCGTGGGGAGGATGGCCTTCACGGCGTCGGCCACCTCCACGGTATTCGTGCCGGGCTGCTTCTGCACCGACAGCGCAATGGCGCGCGTGTCCTTGAACCAGCCGGCGAGGCGCAGGTTCTGCACACCGTCCACCACCCGCCCGATGTCCTTGAGCCGTACCGGCGCGCCATTGCGGTAGGCGACGATGACTTCCTGGAACTGCGCGGCGTTCACGAGCTGCCCGTTGGCGCTCACCGTGTACGCCTTCTGCGGCCCCCACAGCACGCCAGTGGGCAGGTTCACGTTCTGCTGAGACACCGCCGCGGCCACCTCGTCAATGCCGATGCCGCGGCTCGCGAGGGCGCGCGGGTCCACCTGCGCGCGCGCCGCGTACTTCTGCGTGCCGAGCACGCTCACCTGCGCCACGCCCGTGATCGTGCTGAGCCGCTGGGCCACCACCTGCTGCACCAGTTCGTCGAGCGCCGAGAGCGGCATCGTCTTCGAGCGGAAGCTGAGGTACATGATGGGCTGGTCGGCCGGATTCGACTTGCTGATGGACGGCGGGATGGTCCCCGGCGGCAGCTCGCGCAGCGTCTTGCTGATGGCCGACTGCACGTCCTGCGCCGCCGCGTCAATGTTGCGCGAGAGCGTGAACTGCAGCGTGATGGTGGCGCCGCCGAGCGCGCTCGTGGACGTCATGTTGTCCACGCCGGCGATGGTCGTGAACTGCTTCTCCAGCGGCGTCGCCACCGCCGACGCCATCGTTTCGGGGCTCGCGCCCGGCAGCGACGCGCTGACGGTGATGGTGGGATAGTCCACCGCCGGCAGGTCGCTGACGCTGAGCACCCGGTACGCCAGGCCGCCGAACACCAGCAGGGCCACGGCCAGCAGCGTCGTGGTGACCGGCCGCTTGATGAAGAGCGCGGTGAAGTTCATGGCGTCGGCGTGCGCGTTGCCGCAGGCGGCGGCGCGCCGGGCGGCGCCGCGGCGGGTTGCTGCGCCGCTCCCGCCACTGGACTTCGCACCTCGACCATCGCCCCAATCGTCAGGCGCGACTGCCCGTCCACGACCACCTGCTCGCCGCCCGTCAGTCCCTTCTCGATCACCGTCAGGTCGCCGACCGCGCGTCCCGCCGTCACCGGCGCCACCTGCGCCTTGCCCGCCTTGTCCACCACGAAGACCAACAGCCCGTCCTGGCCCGTCTGCACCGCCGGCGTCGGCACCAGCACCGCGTTCGCCTCGCGGAAGATCTCGAGTTGCACGGCCACGAACTGTCCCGGCCACAGCTGATTCTCCGCGTTCGCGAACCGCGCCTTCAGCGTCACGGTGCCGGTGGTCGTGTCCACGCCGTTGTCCACGAAGCTCAGCGTCCCCAGCACGGGGGCACCGCTCCCCTGCCCGGGGAATGCCGTCGCCTTGAGCGTCTGCCCCTTCGAGTACTTCTGCACCAGCGCCAGTTCGCGCTGCGGCACCGCGAAGCGGACGAGAATCGGGTGGATCTGGTTGATCACCACGAGCGGCGTCTTCGCGTTGGGCCGCACGAGGTTCCCCTGCCGCACGAGCA
>JAJZRK010000285.1 GCA_021802745.1 bacterium | reverse complement strand
GCACAGGCATCCACCTAACGACGGGCGTTCTGCTGCGAACGCATCCAATAGAATGCGGCCGCGCAGCGGCCGCCACCGAAGAACCTCGCGTTCGTCAGCAGCAACGTCTAGTTATGCCCCCGCGAGGGCCGGCGTTACGCGGCCGCGAGTTTCCGCACCCGCAACTGCTTCCGTGATTGCTCCGCATGCCAGAGGTCGTACTGCAGCTGCTGCTGCAGCCAACTCTCGGCCGTGGTGTCGAACGCGATCGACAGTCGAATCGCCATTTCGGGGCTGATGCCGGCCCGCCCGTTGAGGATGGCCGACAACGTGTTCCGACTCACGTCCAAAGAGGCGGCCGCGTCGGTAACGGTGAGATTCAAGGGCGCGAGGCAGAGCTCACGCAGGATCTCTCCCGGGTGCGGCGGCTGGTGCATTCGAAGCGGCGTCATTAGTGATAGTCCTCGTAATCCACGTGCGAGACATCCGGCCCGACGAAACGGAACGTCACCCGCCAATTGCCACTGACCTGTACGGCCCAGGTGCCCCGGCGATCGCCTTTGAGCGGGTGCAGACTCAGCCCCGGAAGTCCCATGTCCCGAGGGACTGTCGCCACGCTCAGCCGGCCGAGGATCAGCCGCAGGCGCGCGGCATGGCTGGCTTGAATCCCCGCCGTGGTGCCTCGAGTGAAGAAGCGCTCCAGGCCTTTGTGCCTGAACCCGATAATCGCCATGTACTAGTGTAATGTGTAACGTGGCACTTGGCAACCAGGTCAACTTGGGCCTTCAGTCACGTGCGCTGACGGGTGTCAGTGGGCATAACGACTTGCCGATAAGCTGCGGGCGCCGAAGGCGACCGACAGCTTCATCGGCTTGTTAGACGGCGCGACCGACACAATGGCGCCCCAGAATCATCACAATAGACATCTCCGTGCGCCATCTCATTGGTACCGCGACGTGGTCAGCGCTTGTCCAAGCGGATGCTCCCGAAAGAAGTTCCACATCTCGGCCGTGGCGTCAATACTGCTGCTGGTGCGCCCCACAAACCACTCCGGTATCGGCTTTCCCCCGGGCCAGGTGTGGCCGCCGTCCTCGATGCGGTACAGTACCACCGATGCGTTTTCCGCACACCTCGGGTACTCGATTCGCGTGACATCCGGGGCAATCTTCCGTTCCACAGGGGTTGGCTCGCACCGGTTTCGCACCGCATAGCGAGCGGTCCAGCCCGGGATGCTCGGAAACACGTTGGGGGCCACCCACGACGTACCGCCCTTGTAGAGAGCAGCCCGATCGGCGGTGCCGTGAAACAGGATCATGGGTACCGGGCGTTGGTCCGTGCATCCGCTCCACGGCAGGAAGATCGCGGTTCCGACCATCCCGACTGCGGCGATCCTGTCGGAGAGCGTACACGCCAGCTTGAACGCCATCCCGCCGCCATTGGACAGCCCGTTGGCATAGACTCGCGTGGGATCGATGTTGTAGCTCGCGCGCAGCGTGTCAATCAACTCCGAGATGTACGGCACATCGCGCATCGGGCCCGACTCGGCGCCGGAGCGCCACGACCGGGGCCCGCGCCCGCTCACGCCCGACGGGTACACGAGAAGGAACCCGTGCTCGTCGGCGACCCGGTTCCACCGGTCTATATCCATCTGTGCGGCTGGCCACATCGCGCCCCCGTGCAGGCTGATGACTAGGGGTGTCGGCTTAGCAGGATCATAGCTCCTGGGGACGTACAGCAAATACTCGCGTTCGATCCCAGCCGAGACGATCGTTCGGTTGCTGCGATTGGTCGCGTAGAACGATACGGCAGCGGTCAACGCCAGCAGCGCCGGAAAGCTGATGAGCACCAGTACCGAGGCGAGAACCCCCGTCCGGCCGTGGCGCTTAGCGCTGGCAGCCAGTGCGCTCATCGATGCCGGTTCCACGCCAGGGCCAGCGGTGCCGTCGACACTCGCGTCAGCGGAACTGCCACGATGGCGAGCAACATCAGGAAGTACTCAGGGACGAGCGGCCCCGACACGAGCCACGACAGCACGCCATAGAGCGCGAACACTGCGGCTGCCCACAGTGCGGCACCGCGCACCAGCGTACGGTCACTCAGCAGTCCACTTCGGGTGAGGGGTGCGGCGACCAACCCGGCGGCGATCAACTTGCACGCGGCCAGCGTCGCGAAGATCGCCGGCAATGAATTCCAAAGCAGCGCGCGTGCACTGTCGTGGTCGACGACATACTGCACGGCAGGTCCGATGACGATCACGAGCGCGAGCACGACGATCAGCATGACCTTGGTGATCCACTCTCGCCCGCTCAAGCCGATGTACAGGCCCTGCACGCACTGCTTCCACGTGAACGCCATCATCCCCAGCACGAGCAACATCACGACCACGATGACGCGGGGCGTCCCGAAGAGTTCGGCGAGGCGATCCGTGCGCTCCATCACCATCGGCCAGGTGCCCGACCACCTCAGCGCGACCGGGATCGCGACGATGACCAGCGACCAGGTGGCCAGTGTGCTGAGGAGAGCCATCTTGAGTTTCGCGGCGATCAGGTCGGCGCTCGAGAGCGGCCGCGTCGCGATGAACGGCGACATCGCGTAGGAATCGCGCGCGTGGGGATTGGCCTTGCTCACGGTCGTGGCCGTGAACGCTGCGACGAGCACTGGCGTGAAGAGCGTGAGGAGCAGTATCTCGAGCGCGAGCCCGAATGCGCCTTGCGCGATCCAGAGCAAGGCCAGCTCGAAGGGCAGGAGGATCGCCACCAATGCGGGGAGCGTGCGGCCGTGGCGCCGCCATTCGAACCAGAGCTGCGCGCGTGCCGGCGACGCAAAGCCAGCGCGGACGATCGGTGCCGTCTCGGCGACGTCCGCGGTGCGCATCGCACGCGGCCGCCAATCGGGCACGTCGCCGCGGCGGGCCCGTGCAACGGCGTAGCAGGCGGTGACGTATGCGAAAGGAAGCTGCGGCAGGAGGATCGCGATCATCACGGGCTCACTGACACTGAAGTGCATCGCCAGCAGCACGACGGTGTCCAGCGAGATCAGCCACAGCAGGGTTACGATTACACGCACGCCGCGGAGGCCGTACGGCATCCACGTCAGCGCCTGCGTCCAGGCAAGGAACACCGCGGCCAGCAGTGCCGGCCAGACGAATGGAGTCTCGATTCCCCACGGCCACCGCGCGAGCATCGTCGCCGCCTGCACGACTGCGGCGACGGCCACCGTCCCATACGCCATCGGCCCAAGCACGAGCGTCGCGGTCCGCACGGGGAGCGTGAACATCCGCGCCGGAAAGATCGACCGCCGCGCCGCTAGGTCCCCGGAGAATCCAAAGCTGAACACGGCGAGGTAGTACATGAACATCCACGACACTGGCGCGATCAGAGCGGCGGCCCTTCCATCGGGGGGCACGAATGTGAGTGATCCAATCGGCCAGAGTCCAAGGAGCTTGATCGCCGCCAGCACAAGCATGTAGACACCTATCGCGATCAGCGGCCACGCATGCCGCCTCCGAAACTCCCAGCCGACCGCGAGTGCGCCGGGCTGCATCTCTTACGACTCGGCCGTGAGCGCCGCGGTGCTCTCGACGTGCGCCACGAACGCCTTCGAGAGCGAGCCGTGTGACGCCTTGATTGCCGAGAGCGGCGCGCTGAGTGCGAGGCGCCCCGCGCTGATCATCGTCACGTGGTCGGCCACCTCTTCGACTTCGTCGAGCAGGTGCGAGGAGAAGAGTACCGTGCGTCCCTCGTCGGCGATCGTGCGTAT
>JAJZRK010000284.1 GCA_021802745.1 bacterium | reverse complement strand
AGCGCGCGAGCATTCAGTTCCAGGTGCGCAACCCGATCGGTGCGGCCGACCTGCTGCTGCACGGCGAGAACGAACTCAGGGGTTGGGGCCAGACCATCCTGCCGGACGCGACCTTGCTGTACGTGCGCGGCTTCAACGCACAGACGCGGCGCTACACGTATGAAGTGAACCAGCGCTTCGGCTCTACGAAGCCGTCGCAGAACACGATTCGCCAGCCGGTGACCATCACCGCGCTGATGCGCTTCGACCTCGGGCCGGCGCGCGAGCGCACGCTGCTCACGCAACAGCTCGATCGCGGCCGCAGGCTCGCGGGACAGAAGGCCGGTGCGGCGCAACTCAACGCGATGTATGGCGCCGGCGGCGTCACCAGCAACCCGATGGCGATGATCCTGCGCCAGACCGACAGCCTGCACCTCTCCGCGGCACAGGGCGACAGCATAGCGACCATCAATCGCTCCTACCTCATCACGCTGAACCGCCTCTGGGCGCCGGTGATCCACGAGCTCGCGGGGCTCAGTGACGATTACAGCCATGATCAGGCCTACGCGCTGTACAAGAAGACGCGAGAGGTGTCGGTGGATGAGCTGTTGAAAGTGGCTCCGCGCGTGAAGCGGCTGCTCACCAAGGAGCAGCAGCGCAAGCTGCCTCCGCTGGTCGCGGCGCATCTCGATCCATGGTACCTGCAGTCCATCCGCTCGGCGACCGTCGGCGGTACGGGCGGCGGTGCCTTCATCGGCGGTTGCAGCATCACCGTGCAGCCGGTGATGATCTCGCGGTAACGCCTACCTCTCCACCCCAACGAATCCTGATGATGCGACACCTTCGTTCCTTCCTCGCCGGACTCATCGTCGCGGCGAATATCGCGCCGCTCGCAGCGCAGCCACTTCCTCCGGTGCGGCCGCTGGGGCAGATCACCAAGGTGTCTGCTGCCGGCGTGCTTGGTTCCGTCAGCATGGTCCGGCCGCTGCCCAACGGTGCCGTCATTGTGAACGATGTGCGGAATCGGCAACTCGTTCTATTCGACGCCAATCTTGTGAAACTGAAGACCATCGCCGACACGTCGATGGCGACCGGCAAGAGCTACGGCTCGGCCCTGGCGGGACTGATTGCGTTCAGTGGTGATTCGTCGCTCCTCGTCGATCCAAGCACCCTGAGCATGTTGGTCATTGACGGCAAGGGTGATATCGCGCGCGTGATGGCCGCACCACGCCCCAAGGACGTGAACTCGATGGTAGGAGGACCATTCGGCACGCCGGGCCTCGATCCGCGAGGACGAGTTGTCTGCCGGAACCTCGTGCCGCGGAAGGCGCTCTCGATGAACTATGCGGCCCCCGCGCGGTCCGTGCTGAAGCAGCAAACCGAAGACAGTGCACTGGTTTATCGGATAGATCTGGCAACGCGAGCGCTGGACACTGTGGCATGGGTGAAGGTGCCCGTCGCCAGCGGTTCCCTGTCTGAGCGTCCGAACGGAGGTCTCCGCGTAGTAGAGCGCACGAATCCGATGCCCGTTGTCGATGACTGGGCCCTCATGCCCGACGGTCGCGTAGCGGTGGTGCGCGGCGCGGACTTTCACATCGACTGGATCGACATGGATGGTCGCGTGTCCTCGTCACCGAAGATTGCTCACCCTTGGGAACGGTTGACAGACGACGGAAAGGAGCATCTTCTCGACTCGCTGAACGCGGACCGTGAACGGCGACGTGAGGCACTGAAGAAGGCCGGGGGGAACAACCGCAGCGCGTCTGCGACGAGCGTCGGCGGGACTCCCAACTCGGCTCCGTTCATGATTGTCCGGGGATATCTCGTAGGTGACGTTGGCCGTCAGTCGCCGCCCCCAACCGAAATTGTCTCGGAATTCGTGCCGGCAAAGGACCTGCCAGACTATCGTCCCGCCTTCAGCATCGGAGCGACGCGTGCCGACCCGGACGGCAACCTCTGGGTGCGCACCACAACTCCGAGCGACAAAGGCGCCATTTACGCCGTCATCAACGACGAGGGGCAACTGGTGGATCGGGTGAAGCTGCCGTTCGGGCGCGTGATCTCTGGCTTCGGCCCGGGGGTCGTCTACTGGGGGTGTTGGACGAGAAGGGTGCCCGGCTCGAGAAGGCGCGGCTGAAATAGCTTGATGGGATTCAGCGTGGCGTCGATAGTGATACGCCACCCGTTGCTCGCTCACACGCCGACCTGCCAGCCGATGTCATCCGGGCTCACCAGCACTTCGTCTGCGCCCGTTTTGATTGCGGCGAGCAACGCGCGTTCTGCCAGATCATCCGCTTCCCTCAGCAACCGACGGGTTGGCCAACCCAGTCGCTCCGCCCGCATCGCCAGCGCCCCAAGCGTGCTGTCGGCGAACACGACGCGCAATCCGCTGTTGTGGTTTGTCACCGAAGCATCATTTGCCACGTCAAAGCGGCTGCGCAGGATCGCCAGATGTAGCTCGCGCGTGGGGCGCGCAAGACGGATCACGCGCTGCATGCGGTCCGCCAGCTCCGGAATGTACCCGTAGCGTACCAAGACCTGCGTATCGATTTCGGTGTCCCCAAGCGAAGCGAACGCCCCGGCGCAAATGACGAGCATGTGCTCGATCGCGAGGGCTTGGCCGTTCGCGATGGAAATCGTCCCGGTGCCGCCGAGCAGTGCGAGTAGGCCGTGCTGGGCGCCGGCGCGTTTGGCCAGAAACACTGAGTCGGAACCGCCGACCGCCGCCAGCTTGTCGAACTCGTCCAACAGGACGATCGAGCGCTCGAGGTCCGACACCCGCAAACTGCTCGCCGCACCAGTCTGTTGAAACGACTCACTCAGGTTGAGGCCCTTGAAGCCGTTTTCGGTCAATTGGGACGCGTCGATCCGCAGACAGGGTCGCGTCGCGTGCTGAGAGATCAGGGAGACGAGGTGCGACTTCCCGCACCCCGGCGGGCCCACAATCAGTGTCGGCGACGTCGCGTGACCGTTCTCGTGTGAGGCGAGGGCCAGCGACAGCGCGTCGCGGCCAACGGTCGCCAGTTGTGGGGCTGCCTCGAGGTGTCGGCTCCAGTACTGGAAGCGCACGCGGAGCGTGGAGGGACGCTGCTGGGCCACAACGGTCAGTTGATTGTCCTTGGAAGGCCCTCCGGGGTGATCGAGCGACACGGCGCCGCGCTTGAGGAGGCTCGCGGCATACGTGTCGCTGACCGCGCGACTCTCCCCGCCAGCCATGAAGATCGCCTGAAGTACCTCCTCGGACGTGCGAACGGGAAGCAGGTCCGCTGCCGACAGTGCGTCTTGAATTGTCAAACCGCAGCCCAGGGGAATGGGCGGGGGCATTACCAATCGGTCCCGGATGCCCGCCGTGAGGGCCGCAATCGTCGCCTCGAGCGTGAACCCTACTGAGGAGCAGCGAAGTGCCATGAGTTCTGCACCAAGTCCGGCCAGCGCGGGTGCGACCCTCGCGAATAGGAGGTCGCTGACAACCACGGGCGCGAGGAGCGCGGCAGCGAACGCCACTGCTTGCCAAGGAGTCAGCGCAGCGGGCGACTCCTGGATGGGGCACTTCTCGTTGAGAAAGATCACGGCCTCTGGCGAGTGCATCGCCAGGGCAGAGTCAAAGGCCCTGTTCCGGCAGATAGCGAAGGCCTCGATCAAGTGATCGTCCGCGGCAAAGGCGCACTCATCTCGGTAGGCGAGGATTCGCGCAGCAACCACCAGGCCGCTCTCTTCCACCTGCGGCACGTCCCCGAGACTGTGCGGAAGATCGTGGAGACCCG
>JAJZRK010000283.1 GCA_021802745.1 bacterium | reverse complement strand
GAAGGCACCGTAGATGTCCTTCTGCACGCCATCGAAATTCACGTCGCGCGAGCGCTTGGCGAACTCCCCGCCGAGGATCTCCTCCCAGTTCGGGCCCCACTCTATCTTCTCCATGCGCTCCCCGGAGACAAGGGAGCGAGGGCGCGCCGTGGGCATCGCCTTGCCTTCCGGCGCCGCCTGCAGATGCTCGTAGTCGAAGGTAAACGGCTCGTAGTAGTCGTCGATCTCCGGCAGGTCGGGGTTGGCGAAGATCTTGGCGAGCACACGCCACTTGGCGCCAATGCGCGGCTCGATATTTCCGTTTTGTTTGCGTACCCACCCGCCGTTCCAGCGCTTCTGGTTCTCCCACTCCTTGGGATAGCCGATGCCGGGCTTGGTCTCGACATTGTTGAACCACGCGTATTCCACACCCTCACGGCTGGTCCACACGTTCTTGCAGGTGACGGAGCAGGTGTGGCAGCCGATGCACTTGTCGAGGTTCAGCACCATCGCGATCTGCGCGCGAACCTTCATCACACGGTCTCCTTCGCGGCCGGTTCGTCGTCAAGCCAGTCGACCTTGCTCATGCGCCGGACGATGATGAACTCGTCGCGGTTGGAGCCGACTGTGCCGTAGTAGTTGAACCCGTAGGCCTGCTGCGCGTAGCCACCGATCATGTGCGTGGGCTTCAGCACCGCCCGCGTAACGGAATTGTGGATGCCGCCGCGCTGGCCGGTGACCTCGCTGCCCGGCACATTCACAATCTTCTCCTGCGCGTGGTACATCAGCGTCATGCCGGGATTGACCCGCTGCGAGACGACGGCACGGGCGACCAGCGCGCCGTTCGCGTTGTAGGCCTCCACCCAGTCATTGTCCGCAATGCCCGCCTCGCGCGCGTCGTCCTCGCTGATCCAGATCACCGGCCCGCCGCGGTTCAGCGTCAGCATCAGCAGGTTGTCGGTGTAGGTGCTGTGGATGCCCCATTTCTGGTGCGGCGTGATGAAGTTCAGCACGATCTCCTTGTGTCCGTTTCCGTGCTTCCCGCGCACCGGCGCGATCGCCTTGGTATCGACCGGCGGGCGCCAGGTGACGAACGCCTCGCCGAAGGCGCGCATCCATGCGTGGTCCTGATAGAGCTGCTGGCGGCCAGTGAGCGTGCGCCACGGGATCAGCTCGTGCACGTTGGTGTAGCCGGCGTTGTAGCAGACCTTCTCGCTCTCGATGCCTGACCAGGTGGGCGAAGAGATGATCTTGCGCGGCTGCGCCTGCAGGTCGCGGTAGCGGATCTTCTCGTCTTCCTTCGGCCGCGCGAGATGTGCGTGCTCGCGCCCGGTGATCTTGCCGAGCGCCTCCCACGCCTTGACCGCAACCTCGCCGTTGGTCTCGGGCGCCAGACTCAGCACCACCTCGATCGCATCGATATCCGTCTCCATTATCGGCTGGCCGTTGGCGGCTCGGCCGTTGAGCTCACGCAGGAACGCCATCTCGTGCTGCGTGTTCCAGCCGATGCCCTTGCCGCCGTTGCCAAGCTTCTCCATCAGCGGCCCCACCGAGGTGAAGCGCTCGTGGATCGCCGCGTAGTCTCGTTCCACGACCGTCACGGACGGCATGGTGCGGCCGGGGATGGGCGCCGCGGTGCCGCGCTTCCAGTCGCCCACGTCATAGGGCTGCGCCAGCTCGCCTGCGGTGTCATGCAGGATCGGGCTCAGCACGACATCGGCTTCCTTCCCGAGCACTTCCGGGGCAACGCGCGAGAATGTCTTGGCGATGCCCTTATAGATGTCCCAGTCTGTGCGTGACTCCCACGCCGGGTCCACCGCCGCCGAGAGCGGGTGGATGAACGGGTGCATGTCGGAGGTGTTGAGATCGGCCTTTTCATACCAGGTGGCCGTCGGCAGCACGATGTCGGAATAGACGCAGGTCGTGCTCATGCGGAAGTCGAGCGTCACCAGCAGGTCGAGCTTGCCCTCCGGCGCCTGCTCGTGCCAAGCGACCTCGTGCGGCTTCTCGCGGCCCTCGGCGCCAAGGTCCTTGCCCAGCACGCCGTTCGATGTGCCCAGCAGATGCCTGAGGAAATACTCGTGCCCCTTGCCGGAAGAGCCCAGGAGATTGGACCGCCAGACGAACATGTTGCGCGGCCAGTTCGCGGGGTCGTCGGGGTCGTTGCAGGATAGTTCCAACGCGCCGGACGCGAGTGCCTTGGCGACATATTCCCGAGGCTCCAGCCCCGCGGCCTTGGCGCGCGCGGCGATGGTGAGCGGGTTTTGCTTCAGCTGCGGTGCGGAGGGCAGCCAGCCCATGCGCTCCGCCCGCACATTGTAGTCGATGAGACTGCCGGACCAGTCGCCCGAAGGCGCCGTCGGCGAGAGGATCTCTGAGGTCGCGAGCGTCTCGTAACGCCACTGGTCCGTGTGCGCGTAGAAGAAGGAGGTGCTGTTCTGCTGGCGCGGCGGACGGCTCCAGTCGAGCGCGAAGGCGACCGGCAGCCAGCCGGTCTGCGGGCGCAGCTTCTCCTGGCCCACGTAATGCGACCAGCCGCCGCCCGACTGGCCGACGCAGCCGCAGAATACCAGGAGATTGATGATCCCCCGGTAACTCATGTCCATGTGGTACCAGTGGTTGAGCCCGGCGCCGAGGATCACCATCGACCGGCCGTTGGTCTTCTCCGCGTTCGTTGCGAATTCGCGCGCCACATGGACGATGTGGTGGCGCGGCACACCGGTGACACTCTCCGCCCAGGCGGGCGTGAACGGCTGATCCTCGTCGTAGGATCGGGCGACATTGCCGCCCCCGAAGCCGCGGTCGAGGCCGTAATTGGCGCAGAGCAGATCGAACACGGTCGCCACCGGCGTCTCGCCGTCCGCGAGTGCGAGGTGGCGCACCGGCACGTTGCGCGGCAGCACGTCCGCATGCTCGGTCGCCGTGAAGCCATTGGTGGCACTGCCTCCGAAATAGGGGAACGCAACAGAGGCCACGTCGTGGCCTACGAGCGTGAGCGACAGCTTCACCTCCCGCCCCCCGGCATCGCGCGCCTCGAGATTCCACTTGCCCTGCTCGCCCCAGCGGAAGCCGATGGAGCCGCGCGGCACCACCGGCGTGCCTTCCTCGTCGAAGGCGACGGTCTTCCAGGCGGGATTGTTCGTCTCGCCGAGCGCCTCGGTAAAATCCTCGGCGCGCAGCAGGCGGTCCGGCACGTAATGCTCTCCCTGGCGCACCAGACGTACCAGCATCGGCATGTCGCTGTACCGGCGCGCGTAGTCCTCGAAATACGCCACCTGCCGGTCGAGATAGAACTCGCGCAGGATCACATTGCCCATCGCCATGGCCAGCGCTGCGTCCGTCCCCTGCTTCGGATGCAGCCAAAGGTCGGCGAATTTCGTCGCCTCGGCGTAATCTGGAGAGACGACGACGCTCTTCGCCCCCCGGTAGCGCGCCTCGGTGTAGAAATGCGCGTCCGGCGTGCGCGTCTGCGGCACGTTGGAGCCCCAGAGGATGAGGTAGCCGGCGTTGTACCAGTCGGCACTCTCGGGCACGTCCGTCTGCTCGCCCCAGGTCATCGGGCTCGCCGGCGGCAGGTCGCAGTACCAGTCGTAGAAGCTCATGCACACGCCACCGAGCAGCGAGAGGTAGCGCGAGCCCGCAGCGTAGGAGAGCATCGACATCGCGGGTATCGGCGAGAAACCGATGATGCGGTCCGGCCCATAGGTCTTCGCCGTATAGGCGTTGGCAGCGGCGATGATCTCGTTCACCTCGTCCCAGCCCGCGCGCAC